>CAYLGY010000073.1:0-13513 GCA_964383325.1 uncultured Rhizobiaceae bacterium | reverse complement strand
AGTATCCGTTCATGAACTGGATGAGCAAGCTCGGCATCTCGACGCAGGGCGGGGCCGACGGCGTCAACGTGCTGAAGCAGGGCTTCAACGTCGATCCGCTGCTGCAGAAGCAGGCCGACTGCATCTCCACCATGACTTACAATGAATATTGGCAGGTCATCGATGCCGGGATCTCGCCTGACGAACTGATCAATTTCAAATATGAGGATCAGGGCGTGGCGACCCTGGAGGACGGCCTCTACGTATTGGAGGAGAATCTCGAGGATCCGGAATTCGTGGACCGCATGGCGCGGTTTGTGCGGGCTTCGATGAAGGGCTGGAAATGGGCCGAAGAGAATCCGGACGAGGCTGCCGAAATCGTACTGGACAATGACGAGACGGGAGCGCAAACCGAGAAGCACCAGAAGCGTATGACCGCCGAGATCGCCAAGCTCACCGCAGGCTCCAATGGCGCACTCGATCCGGAGGACTACCAGCGCACGGTTGATACGCTGCTGGCCGGAGGCTCCGATCCGGTCATCTCGCGCCCGCCGGAAGGCGCCTGGACTCATGTAGTGACGGATCTGGCGTTGAGCGACTGAACCTGCTGACAGACCGTATCCGCCGGGGGGGCGATACAAGGTCTGTAAAGAGGAACCGCGGGCCGCAAGCCCGCGGTTTCTTTTTTCGTAAGCCTGAGGATCGGGCCGCAACGCCCGCAGGCGCCACGGCCGGCTCGGCCTGATCAGCGCGTCAGGCGCTTGTAGGTGACCCGCTTCGGAATGATGCTGTCCGGGCCAAGGCGGCGAACCTTGTCAGCTTCATATTCGGCGAAATTGCCCTCGAACCATTCGACCTGACTGTCGCCTTCGAAGGCGAGAATATGGGTCGCCAGCCGGTCGAGGAACATGCGGTCGTGGCTGATGATGACGGCGCAGCCGGCAAAATTCTCCAGCGCGTCTTCCAGCGCGCCGAGCGTCTCCGTATCGAGGTCGTTTGTGGGTTCGTCGAGCAGCAGCACGTTGGAGCCACTCTTGAGGATCTTGGCAAGATGCACGCGATTGCGCTGCCCGCCGGAAAGCGAGCCGACCTTCTGCTGCTGGTCGCCGCCCTTGAAATTGAACGCGCCGCAATAGGCGCGGGAGTTCATTTCGTGCCTGCCGAGACGGATGACGTCATTACCGCCGGAAATCTCTTCCCAGACGGTCTTGTCGGGATCGAGCGTGTCGCGGCTCTGGTCGACATAGCCGAGCTGCACGGTCTCGCCGATGAGGATCTGGCCGGCATCGGGCTGTTCCTGTCCGGCGATCATGCGGAACAGCGTCGTCTTGCCGACGCCATTCGGCCCGATCACGGCGCCGATCCCGCCGGGCGGCAGGCGGAAATCGAGCCCATCCATGAGCAAACGGTCGCCGAAGCCCTTGCGCACGCCCTGGAACTCGATGACGTTCTGCCCAAGCCGCTCGCCAGCGGGAATGATGATCTGCGCATCAGCCGGACCGCGATCGGCCGCTGCGCGCACCAGCTCGTCATAGGCATTGATGCGCGCCTTCGACTTGGCCTGGCGGGCGCGAGGGCTGGACGAAATCCATTCGCGCTCGCGAGCAAGCGCCTTTTGCCGCGCGGCTTCCTCCCGGCTCTCCTGCGCCAGACGCTTGGCCTTGGCTTCCAGATATGCCGAATAATTGCCCTCATAGGGGATGCCCCGGCCACGGTCGAGTTCGAGGATCCAGCCGGTGACATTGTCGAGGAAGTAGCGGTCATGGGTGATCAGCAGCACCGCGCCCGGATATTCGCGCAGATGCTTGTCCAGCCAGGCCGTTGTTTCCGCGTCGAGATGGTTGGTCGGTTCGTCGAGCAGCAGAAGGTCGGGCTGCGACAGGAGCAGGCGGCAAAGGGCCACTCGGCGTTTCTCGCCGCCCGAGAGCTTCGTGACATCGGCATCGCCCGGCGGGCAGCGCAGGGCCTCCATCGCCATTTCGACCTGCGATTCGAGATCCCAGAGATTCTGCGCGTCGATGATGTCCTGCAGCTTCGCACCTTCCTCGGCGGTCTCGTCGGAATAGTTCATCATCAGCTCATTGTAACGGTCGAGAATGGCCTTCTTTTCGGCCACGCCCTCCATCACGTTGCCCATGACATCCTTGGCGGGATCGAGCTCGGGTTCCTGCGGCAGATATCCGCAAGTGGCCCCCTCGGCGAGCCAGGCCTCGCCCGTATACTCCTTGTCGAGACCGGCCATGATGCGCAGCACGGTCGATTTGCCTGCGCCATTGGGGCCGAGAATGCCGATCTTCGCGTCCGGATAGAAGGACAGGTGGATGTTCTCGAGGATCTTCTTGCTGCCATAGGACTTGTTCAGCCCGGACATATGATAGATGAATTGGCGTGCCACGCGCGCTTACCCCGTTTCTGCTGATCAGTGAGGATTGGAATGTGCCGGCTATGTAGGTCAGATGGCAGGGATTGGCAATCGCCGGCGCCCGCAAGGCGCGGAAGATCCGGGGCAAGGGGAGGGCATTCCGATGGCTGACGCGCCGCTGAAGGGCGTGCGCGTGATCGAGCTGGCGCGCGTGCTGGCGGGCCCCTGGGCAGGACAATTGCTTGCCGATCTGGGTGCCGACGTCATCAAGATCGAAAACCCGGATGGGGGCGACGACACGCGCCATTGGGGTCCGCCCTTCGTCACGGGCAGGAATGGCGAGAACCTGTCCGCCGCCTATTTCCATTCCACCAATCGCGGCAAGCGGTCGGTGACGATCGACCTGAAGACGGAGGCCGGTCGCAGAAAGGCCGCCGAACTGATACGCGGCGCCGATGTCCTGATCGAGAATTACAAGCATGGTGGCCTGAAGAAGTTCGGCCTCGATTATGAAAGCCTGGCACAGCTGCATCCGCAGCTGATCTATTGCTCCATTACCGGCTTCGGCCATAGCGGCCCGTACCGGCAGCGCCCCGGCTATGATTTCATCATCCAGGCAATGGCCGGAATGATGTCGCTGACCGGGGAGAAGGGCGGCGAACCGCAGAAGGCCGGCGTCGCGATCTCCGATCTTTTCACGGGCCTCTACGCAGTCATCGCGATCCAGGCGGCGCTGCTGCATGTACGCTCTGGCGGCAAGGGCCAGCATATCGACATGGCGCTGTTCGACGCCCAGGCGGCCGTGCTCGCCAATCACAATCTCAATTATCTCGTCTCGGGTACGCCGCCGGGCCAGGTCGGCAATGCGCATGTGAACATCGCGCCCTATGAGGTTTTCCCGGTGGCCGACGGGCATCTCATCATCGCCGTCGGCAATGAGGGCCAGTTCCGGCGCATGTGCGAGGTGCTGGGCCTCCCGGAGCTTGCCGACGATCCCGATTTCGCCACGAACGCGCTGCGAGTCGCCAATCGGGCGCGGCTGCGCGAAGCGATCATCGGCAAGACCCGGGCTTGGCAGCGCGATGCCCTGCTCACCGAGCTGGAGGCAGCAGGCGTGCCGGCCGGGCCGATCAACAATATTGCGCAGATGTTCGCCGATCCGCAAATCCGGGACCGCGGCCTGCGCATCGATCTGGAAGATGGCGACGGCAACGTCCTGCCCGGCGTGCGCAGCCCGATCCTGATGAGCGAAACCCCGCTTGTCTATCGGCGCCCACCCCCGCGCCTCGGCGAGCACAATGCGGAAATCCTGGGCGAGGAGGGAGTCGACAAGGAGGAGGGGTAGCGCCTGAGCAGCGAGGGCCGTCGCGTCACCCCGCCAGGACAAGGTTTCCCATCAGGCTTGCGCGAGCAGGAAGAATGATATAAAGATATGTTTATGTGAACTTTGGGAGGGGAGATGTTGCATTCCTCGACAAGGCTGGACCTTACCCTGATGGTCGACACGATGAAGGCGACGGCCGAGTCCAGCCGGCTGCGCATTCTTCTCCTGCTGTCGCGCGGCGACCTGACCGTTTCCGATCTCACGGAGATCCTCAACCAGTCGCAGCCCCGGGTCTCCCGGCATCTGCGGCTGCTGCTCGATGCGGGGCTGATCGAGCGCTACCAGGAAGGCTCCTGGGCCTGGTTCCGGCTGTCGGATCAGAATGCGGCGCGGGAGTTCGTGCTGAGCCTCACCTCCCGACTCGATCCGCACGACCCGCAACTGGAGCGCGATTCCGAACGGTTGGCGAGCGTGAAGGCGCGACGGCGCGAGGCAGCACTGGAATATTTCAACGCCAATGCGCAGAGCTGGGACGAGATCCGCTCCCTGCATGCTTCCGACAGCGATGTGGAGGCAGCCCTGATGGCCGCCATCGGCACGGCGCCGGTCCATTCCATGCTCGATCTCGGTACGGGCACCGGCAGGATGCTGGTCCTGTTCGCGCCGCTCTACCAGCGCGGCGTCGGGATCGACCAGTCGCGCGAAATGCTGGCGGTAGCGCGGGCCAATCTCGACAATGCCGGGGCGACGCATGCACAGGTGCGGCTCGGCGACGTCTATGCACTGCCGATCGAACGCGATTCGTTCGACCTGGTTACCCTCCATCAGGTGCTCCACCATCTCGACGAACCTGCGCTTGCCATTCAGGGCGCGGCGAGGGCGCTGCGGCCGGGCGGTCGGCTGGTCATTGTCGATTTCGCTCCGCACCAGCTGGAATTCCTGCGCGAGGAACATGCTCATGTGCGGCTGGGTTTCTCTGACCAGCAGATCCAGGAATGGATGACGGAACACGGACTGGAAACCGAGACAACGCGCGAAGTCACCTCGCGCTCGCACGATGGCGGGTCGCTCGTCGTGCGGATCTGGATCGGCCGGGATCCACGGCTCCTGGTGGCCACCGAGGCGCTCGCAGGGGAAAGCGCATGAACTACACGTCTCAACCGGCAATCTCCTTCGAGTTCTTTCCGGCGCGCAATGCCGGAGGCGAGGCCAGTCTCTGGCAGACCGTGCGCAGGCTGGAGCGGCTGCGCCCTGAATTCGTCTCGGTAACCTACGGGGCGGGCGGATCGAGCCGCGAACGTTCCATCGGCCTGCTGCGCAGGCTGGTCGCGGAGACGGCGCTTGCTCCCGCGGCGCATCTGACCGCAGTTTCCGGCAGCCGCGAGGAAGTGGACCGGATTGCGGGCGACTTCCTCCGGCTCGGCATTCGCCGTTTCGTGGCGCTGCGGGGCGATCTGCCGGGCGACATGGGCGGGAAATGGCGCCCGGATCCGCTCGCCTATGCCAGCTCGGCCGAGCTCGTCGCCGCCCTTGCCCGGCTTGGTGCGGAAGACATCTCGGTTGCCGCCTATCCCGAGAAACACCCGGAAAGTCCAGACTTCGCGACCGAGATCGAAATGCTTCGGCGCAAGGTGGATGCCGGCGCCTGCCGTGCCCTGACGCAATATTTTTTCGACAATGACGCCTTCGAGCGCTATGTCGAGCGTGTCCGCAAGGCAGGCATCTTCATCCCGATCGTGCCGGGGATCATGCCGGTGCACGATTTCCAACAGCTCGCCAATTTCTCGGCGCGGTGTGGCGCGCATATTCCGCAATGGCTCGCCGACCGGTTTGACGGGCTGAAAGGCGCAAGCCGCATCCATGAAATGGTTGCCGTTGCAATCGCGGCCGAGCAGGTGAGCGACCTGATCAAACGCGGCGTGCGCCAGTTTCACTTCTATACGATGAACCGAGCCGACCTCATTGTCGCCATCTGCCACATGATCGGCATCCGTGACAGAAGCGACGAAGAGAGCGCGGCGAAAGTCACAAATTCGCCTTGCTTGGCACTAACCTCGTGAATCAGGGAAAAAACGCAACGCCTTTCGTCGATGTTTTCGTCAGGGGAGCACGCCGACAATGACGGCAAGGACGAAAGCAAAAGCTGCCAGAATGGCGACGGCGTTGATGGAACGGGAAAGGCCCATGGCTTAGCCTCCTATCTAACGACTGGCACAGAATCTAGTCAGACTGACTCGCAGCGCAAGCCCTTTTTGTTGCTGCAACGCGAAATCGAGGCCGGCGAGGCGTGTCCCCGGCACACGATGAGTCTGAAAATCCAGCCAAATCCCGGTCCGCACAAATCGATTAACGATGTTAAATGATGCGTGTTTTCAACAGGTATCGGACCATTTCACGGCGCCTGTTTGGGGATGGAATCAATTCCGTCACCCGGCGAAGGGTAATCTCGTTTCAGTCCGGAAGGGCGCGCAGAGGCGCGGGGAGGTGCGAAACATCAAGCACCTGCCAGATGGGCGGTGACGCGCACAAGCCCGCCACCGCCCCGTGCCCCCCATTTGCGGATCAGTAATATTCGGTCTGGATCGAGCTGCCGCTCTCAGATGCTTCCGGATCACCCGAGAAGGTAGGTTCCAGTCGCCACAGATCCTCCAGCCCGAGATCCTGCATGAGTTCCTGATAGGTATCGACCCAGTAATAGGCAGTGGTGAGCAGGTCGCGCTCCTCGGGTGTGAATTCCAGCGTGCGCGCATCGAAATCGAGATTGCGGTTTTTCTCGTCGACGAGCGAATAGAGGAGATCGGACGCCTTCCGGTCGAAGTTCTGGTAGGCCTTGCAGAGCCGGATGTCCTTTGCAAGCTGCGAGTTCGGGTCAAATCCACCGCAATCCGTCAACTTGCCTAGCAAGGTAATCCCATCCTTGGTCGAGAGACTGTTCTTGTAGAATTTCTGAACCATGCGATCGTCGGCGTGGAAGCGGAGCGGCGGATCCCTCCTGTCCGAATCGGAACTGAACAGGTTCTTGCCCAAATCCATCAATTTCGACCAGCCGGAGTTGACGAAATCAACCAGGCTCCAAAATTTGGAACTGATGGAGTATTTAATCGTCGCGAGCGTAACTGGCTCCGACCTCGTTTTCTCCTTCTTCTCCGGCGGTGTCGGGCCGCGCCCCGAATAGTCTGGCTTGTGCACGGTCGGCTCGACGAAATTGATCTGCGAGTGACGAAGGCCCTCATTGCTCAGAAGGAGACTGGATTCTCGCGGGGAGGAGGATTGCGAGGGGGCGGACAAGCTCCGGGATCGCTCGGTGCTCTCCTGACTGAGCTCCGGGGTTTCGGTCCGGACATCATTCTTGACCTGTTTGGGCCCTGTCTCGTTGAAGGACTGTAAAGTGCTGGTTGAGAAACTCTGGCTCCGTACGCGGATCGGGTCGCGCATTTGTTGCTCCATGAATTCACTGTTCTGGAGCAGACTAGAAGATTTCCCGGCTTGCCACTGTACCTTACAGGACAAGTACAAGTTCTTTCCGCAAAAAAAACGCACGCGCGGCTATAGCCGACCGAGCAGCTCCCGTGTCGGCCAGCTGTCGGCGGGCAGGCCGAGGCGCAATTGCTCGGCGCGGACGGCCGCGCGGGTGCCGGCGCCGAGAATGCCGTCGATGCGGCCGACGTCATGGCCATATTGCCGCGACAGTTTTTCCTGCAGGGCCTTCATTTGCGCGACATCGAGCCCCGGCTCCGGATTGCGGGGATCGAGCTTCGGCGCCCCGCCGAGGCGCGTCGCCAGATAGGCGGCAGTCACGGTGTAGATGAAGGACTGGTTCCATTCGAGATAGACATCATAATTGTCATAGGCAATGAAGGCGGGTCCCTTGCGGCCCATCGGCAGCAGGACGCGCGCGTTCAGATTGTCGGCGGGGAGGGGCCTGCCGTCGCGATAGGTAATGCCATGCGCTGACCATTGCGCGCGCGGCAGCCGGGTTTCCAGCCCGGTCAGCTCCCACGGCATTTCGGCGGGGACGCGGATTTCCTCCAGCCAGGGCTCGCCGGCGCGCCAGCCGACATTCTGCAGGCTGCGCGCCGTGGTCAAGATCGCGTCGGGGGCGCTGCCCTTGAGATCGACGCGCCCGTCGCCATCGCCATCGACGCCAAGTTTCAGATAGTCGCTCGGCAATAATTGCATCTGGCCGATCTCGCCAGCCCAGGCGCCTGTGACCTCCGGCGACAGGGTGCCGCGATCGATGAGATGGGCGAGGGCAATGAGCTGCGGGCGGAAGATTTCCGGCCGGCGGCAGTCATGGGCGAGCGTCGCCAGGGCATGGAGGGTTACGAAATCCCCCTGCACGGCGCCGAAATCGGTTTCCAGTGCCCAGAAGGCGGCGATGACCTCGCCGGGCACGCCATATTCCCGGCGGGCGCGCTCGAAGACCGCTGCATGGCGGAGCAGGTTCGCTGCGCCTTGCCGCAAACGGTACTCGTTCACCATGCGTGAGGAAAATTCGAGAAAATTCTGCGTGAAGACGCCCTGCGCCCTGTCGTGCCGGAGCACTTCCTCGTTGAGCCTCGCATTGGCAAGCGCCTGCTGGCCGGCCGGGCCGACGCCCTTGGCGGCCGCCTCGTCGATGACGCCTCTCAACCAGGCTGAGAATTCGCCATTGCACTCCTGCGCCAGCGCAGGCTGCGCGGCGAGGATGACGGCAAATGCAGCGTAAAGGGGAGTCCGTCTCATGGCGCCTCGCAATTTCGGTTTCGCATCCGGATGGCCGAGAGCTAGCGTGCATTTGCCGCCAGCCAGTCTCGCCAGGATTTCGCACTGCCATTAAATACATTGATGTCGGCATCGCCCGCAATGCCGGGGACGATGCCCGTACCGGTATATTGCCAGAACGTCCAGGCCCGCTTGCCATAGCGCGAGGCAGGATCGCCCGCCGTCGAGCGCAGCCAGAACGGATAGCCGCGCACGGCATCGAGGCCATTGTCGCGATAGAAGTCGACCGTTGTGTAGATGATCGGCTTCTTTCGGTAGTGGCGCTCGGCCAGGTCGAGGAAGACCTGCATTTCCTCGCGAACCGTCTCCGCCGGCGGGCGCAGCCGGCAGGTCGGCGATTTCGGATTCCATTCGACATCCAGCACTGGCGGCAGCGCTCCCGCCGAACGCGGAACATGGCGGATGAACCATTGCGCCTGCTCGCTCGCCGGCCGGCAGAAATAGAAGAAATGATAGGCGCCACGCGGAATGCCGGCTGCGGCGGCGTCGTGCCAGTGCTGGCGAAACCTGTCATCGAGCCGGTCGCCGCCTTCCGTGGCCTTGATGAAGGCGAAGGAGATTCCACTGCGCCGTACCTCACGCCAATCGACACGGTCCTGGTATTTCGAGACGTCGACGCCATGCACGGCAAAGGAATGCGGCGACAACCCCACCCAGGGATGCGGCTTGCGATCCTCGTAGCGCGGCGCGGGACCGTTGGAAATGCCGAGATCAACCGGATCGAGGGAAGCGCCAGTGCAGGCAGCAAGGAAAATCAGGACGCCCAAGGCGAGGCAACGCAGCATCGGTTCTTTCTCCGCCAGGATGACCGCGCGGGAATCGCGACGCCGCAGACTTGCACGCAGAACGGGAGCCCGCAACCACAACACGCTTGTGCAAAAGCCCAGAATTTTTCGGAGCGCCGGTAACTTCGTACCGAATGATACACTGGTTTCTGCCAAACTCGTTCATAGAGAAAAGTATAAACGAATTACACAACCACCATGAAAGCGGGTATCCACCATAATGCCAAAATTATTCCGATCATTAAGCTCCTCTCATAGGATGACGAAATTGAGTCAGACCGAAAGAAATCTGGAAACTACCAAAAAACTGCTTACGCAGACGAAGGAGCTTACCAAAAAACAAATCGGAGAGATCAGCTGGATCTTGCAGCAGGAGAAACTGTCCGCGCCGAACAATCAGGGACTGACCGGGAATCTGATCAAGCTTTGCCAGAGGAACTGGGCTGGCTTCACCGATGTGCTGGGCACCAAGCATGGGGAACTCTGGAAACTGGCAAGGCAGGACGCAGCGGAACAAGTATCGACAAAGCGCGCAACCAATTGCAGGACCGAGGTGCTGGTCCTTGCGCTGTCGGATCCGAAGGCAGGGCCTGCCGCCGCGAAGGAACTGCTGATACGGCTTTATGATTCCGGCACCAGAAAAGAAATCTTCAATACGCTCAACCTTATCCTGCTCCATCTGGACAAATATGGAAAGAATTTGAATCTTGTAGAAAGGCATCTGAGCGTATTGCATGATGCGGCAAAGGAAATCATTCTCGCAAGTATACCATTTGCGAAATATCTTCCGGAATTTCGTGATGGCCAGAAACTTCTGCACAAACTGCTCTTTGAGTGCGTGCCGAGCCTGGATTACCTGACGGATCTGGGACTATATGCCCTGGAGTCCGATGACGATCTCCTGAATAGGTATTCCCTTCTGTTTCCGAAGGAGACGACGATCAAGATGGAAAAGGAACTAAGGGATTTTGTCAATAAATATTCGAATTCCAATGATGAAGAACTAAGAAAGCGAAGTGAATTGCTGAATTTGATTCTTCCAGAGGAAGAAAAGATCACAAATATCCGAGGCAAGGACGAGGGGAATCTGATCGATTATATCCTGAATCCGGGACTGATCGAAGACGATGAGAGCTTCGCTCCATATTCAGAGGGGCAGGAGAGCAAGGAGCAGCATTGACCGATGCGTATGGCCGGTCCCGGCTTCGTCTCCCTGAGCCGCGACCGGCGCTGCACGCGCTTCCTTGAGTCCCTGTGGGGCTCTACCTGCCGAAGCCTCCCGCGGTCGGCGTAGTGACGATGACTGCTTCGCCGGCTTCAAGAACGGTCTGGTCGCAGGCGCGCAGGGTCTCGATCCGTCCATCCAGCCGCCGCACTTCGGTCTTGCCCGGCTCGCCGTCGCCACCGCCCTTCAGCCCGCGGGGCGGGAGGGCGCGGTGAGAGGAGAGTATGGCGCAATCCATGCGTTCGAGGAAGCGGATGGTACGCTGCGTGCCATCACCCGCATTCCACTTGCCCTTGCCGCCCGATCCTTCGCGGATGTGGAAATCCTCCAGCAATACGGGGAAACGCAATTCCAGGATTTCCGGATCGGTAAGGCGCGAATTGGTCATATGGGTATGGACGCCGGAAGTGCCGTGAAAGCCGGTGCCGTCATTGCAGCATCCGGCAGGCGAGCCGGAGCAGATGGTCTCGTAATATTGATATTGCCGATTGCCGAAGGTGAGATTGTTCATCGTGCCCTGGGCATTGGCCAGCGCACCCATGGCGCCGAACATGGCATTGGTAACATGCTGGGACGTTTCGACATTACCGGCAACGACCGCTGCCGGATAATGCGGACGCAGCATGCAGCCCTCCGGAATGAGGATGCGGATCGGCCGTAGGCAGCCGGCATTCATCGGGATCGAGCCTTCGACCATGACGCGGAACGCATACAGCACCGCGGCACGCGTCACCGGCTCCGGCGCATTGAAATTATTGTCGGCGGCGGGCGACGTGCCGGCAAAATCCACGGTCGCCTCGCGGCGCTCGCGGTCGATGGTGATGCGGACGCAGATCTTCTGCCCGGTATCGGTTGGATATTCGTAGTATGATTCATCCGGCAGCCGCGCCAGAACGCGCCGCACGCTCTCGGCGGCATTGTCCTGCACATGGCCCATATAGGCTTCGACCACGTCGAGACCGAACTGGGCGACCATCTTGCGCAATTCGGCCACGCCCTTTTCGTTCGCGGCAAGCTGCGCCTTCAGGTCGGCGACGTTCTGGTGCACGTTGCGCACCGGCCAGGGATGGTTGGTCAGAAGCTCGATCAGCTCCTTTTCGAGGAAGCGCCCCCGCGAGACCAGGCGGAAATTGTCGATCAGCACGCCTTCCTCGTCGACGGTGCGCGCCAGCGGCGTCATCGAGCCGGGCGCGGTCCCCCCGACATCCGCATGATGGCCACGCGAGGCAACATAGAACAGGATCGTCTTGCCGGCCGGATCGAAGACCGGCGTGACTGCGGTGATGTCGGGCAGGTGCGTGCCGCCATTGTAGGGAGCGTTGAGCACGAAGGCGTCGCCAGGATGGATATCGCCCTGGTTGAGGCGGATGACCGTCTCGACCGAGCGGTCCATGGAGCCGAGATGGACCGGCATGTGCGGCGCATTGGCGACCAGGGCGCCATTGCGGTCGAAGACCGCGCAGGAAAAATCCAGCCGCTCCTTGATATTGACCGAATAGGCGGTGTTTTGCAGCGTCACGCCCATCTGCTCGGCAATCGACATGAAGAGATTGTTGAATACTTCCAGCATTACCGGGTCGGCATCGGTGCCGATCGCCGCTGCGCGGGCACGGGATTGGACCCGTTCGAGCAGGACATGATCATGGGCGGTGATGGTCGCCTGCCAGCCGGGCTCGACGACGATGGTCTGGTGATCCTCGATGACGAGCGCCGGACCCTGGATGCGATGACCGGGCGCAAGGTCCCGGCGCAGATGGACCTGCGCCGCGCGCCAGTCGCCGTCGCTGTAGATGCGCGTCATGGCGAAAGGCGCCGCGTCCTTTGCCTCAAGCGCGAAAACCCGTTCCGTTTCCACCGGGTCGCGCCGGTCGCTGCCCTCGAGATCGACCGCTTCGACGATCATCGGCTTGTCGTCATAGATGAAGCCGAATTGCTGGCGATGCGCAGCTTCGAAGGCGGCGCGCGCCTCGGCAATCGAGCCGTGGTCGAAGGTGACGGGCAGGGGCGTGTCGGTACCCTCATAGCGCAATTGCAGGCTGAGGCGCCATTGCGTGTCGGCCTCTTCGATGCCCTGTTCGCGAAGCTCTCCCGCCACCGCTTCGCGCAATTCGGCAGCGATGCGCCGAATGTCGTCCAGGCTTTCCTCGCCCAGCGGTCGGACCAGCGCCTGGCTGCGCGAGGCAAGGACGCGGGCAAGGCCGATGCCATAGGCCGAGAGGAGGCCCGACAAGGGGTGAATCAGCACCGAACGCATGCCCAGCGAATCGGCAACCAGACAGGCATGCTGGCCGCCGGCGCCGCCGAAGCAGTTGAGCAGGTAGGAAGTGACGTCATGACCGCGCTGGACCGAGATCTTCTTGATCGCATTGGCCATGTTCTCCACCGCAATGGTAATGAACCCCTCCGCCACTGCCTCGGGGCTGCGCCCGTCGCCAATGCGCCGCGCCAGATCGGCGAAGCGGGCACGCACGGTCTCCTCATCGAGCGGCTGATCCTGGCCGGGTCCGAAGATGGCGGGAAAATAGCGCGCCTGCAGCTTGCCGGTCATGAGATTGGCATCGGTGAGCGCGAGCGGCCCGCCCCGCCGGTAGCAGGCCGGACCGGGATTGGCGCCGGCCGAATCGGGTCCGACCTGGAAACGGCCGGATTCATAATGGAGGATCGAACCGCCGCCCGCCGCCACGGTATGGATCCGCATCATCGGCGCGCGGATGCGCACGCCCGCCACTTCCGAATCGAAAGCCCGCTCATAGGCGCCGTCGAAATGGGCGACATCCGTGGAAGTGCCGCCCATGTCGAAGCCGATCACCTGGGTGAAGCCGGCAATGCGGGCGCTCTCCGCCATCCCGACCACGCCGCCCGCCGGCCCGGAGAGGATCGCGTCCTTGCCCTGGAGCAGCCCGGCGCCGGTGAGGCCGCCAGATGACATCATGAATTTCAGGCGCGGCGCATCGGACCCGTCGCCCGCGCCGAGCGCCGATGCCACCGAGCGCACATAGCGGCCGAGGATCGGCGAGAGATAGGCGTCGACCACGGTGGTATCGCCGCGCCCGACCAGCTTGACCAGCGGCGAC
>CAYLGY010000072.1:0-13529 GCA_964383325.1 uncultured Rhizobiaceae bacterium | reverse complement strand
GCGCGTCATAGGTCAATTTCCCTTCCAGACCGGATCGCGCTTCTCGGCAAAGGCGCGCGCGCCTTCCAGATTGTCCTCGGAAGCATAGAGCTCATCCACCGTGCGCAGCTTGCGCTTGGTGATGCGGTTCATCATGTCCTGGAAATCGCGGGCTTCGGCCTCGCGCACGACTTCCTTGATGGCCGCGAAGACAAGCGGCGGTCCGGAGGCAAGCAGGCGCGCTACCTGCCAGACGCGTTGCTCAAGCCGGTCCTCATCATGGATCTCATTGACCAGCCCCCAGCGATGCGCTTCCTCCGCATCCATCCAGCGGCCTGTGAAAAGCAGGTCCATGGCGACATGATAGGGAATGCGTTTCGGCAGTTTGACGGTTGCCGCGTCCGCCAGCGTTCCGGCCCGGATCTCCGGCAGGGCAAAGGTGGAATGGCTGGCGGCATAGATGAGATCGCAGGAAAGCGCCAGCTCGAAGCCGCCGCCGACGGCCATGCCGTTGACGCAGGCGATGACCGGCTTGTTGAGATCGCGCAATTCCTGCAAGCCGCCAAATCCGCCGGGGCCGTAATCGCCATCGACGGGATCACCGGCAGCCGCCGCCTTCAGGTCCCAGCCCGCCGAGAAGAACCTGCTTCCGGCCGTGCGCAGGATTGCCACGCGCAGTTCCGGATCGTCGCGAAAGGACTGGAATGTCTCGCCGAGCAGGCGCGACGTGGCGAGATCGATGGCATTGGCCTTCGGCCGGTCCAGCGTCACTTCCAGGATCGAGGCTTCCCGCCTCGTGCGGACAGGCTCCGTCATGAATTCTCCTCCTGCATCAGCAAGGCATCCGCCACCCATGCGCCCTGGCCGGCGGCGCACAGGATCAGCGGGTTGATGTCCATCTCGACGATCCGATCGGCAACTGCCCGCTCGCCGATCCGGGCGATGGCGGCAATCGCGGCATCAATGTCGGCCCGTACCCTGCCGCGATATCCGTCGAGCAGCGCAAAGAGCTGCAATTCCTGCAGCGCCGCGCGGATCTCCGGCTCCGTCGCCGGCAGCAGGAGCGTGCGCACGTCAGCCAGCAATTCGGCGAGCACGCCGCCCGTGCCGATCGTCAGCACGGGACCGAGCGCCGCGTCGCGCGTGATGCCGACAATCAGCTCCGCCACGGGCGCGTCGATCATGCGCTCGACATATAGCGACGGGCCGATCGCGGCCAGCGCATGGGCTGCGGCCCTGACCTCATCGGAATTGGCAAGATGAAGGCGAACCGCGCCGGCTTCGGTCTTGTGGGCGATGCCGAGCGCCTTCAGCGCCACGGGATAGCCGAGCCGCTCTGCCGCCGCTACCGCTTCGGCGGGAGTGCGCGCGCGTTCGCCGGCCGGCACGGACATGCCGGCGCCACGGAGGACATGCTTGGCCTCGGCCTCGTCCAGCCATCTGCCGGAACGGGCAGAGGCGCGAAGCGCCGGCAAGGGCGCGGGAACGGGGCCCGACCATGCCGTACCGATGGCGGCGGCAGCTTCGATGGCATCCAGGGCCTCATCGATTCCGCACAGGGGCGCAATGCCCGCATCGATCAGGGCCTCGGCATGCGCCTCGCCCATGTTCTCCGCCAGCGTCGCGACCACGGCGCCGCGGGCGCCGCTTCGTTTCAGCGCGGTGCGAAAACTGGCTGCGGTAGCGCGCCAGTCTGCATCGGCGCACCGGTCCGGCCGGGGAAAATCCAGCACGAGCAGGTTGAGATCGAATTCGCGGCCAAGCATCGCCTCGAAGACCCGGGTCATGGCGGGCGGGTCGTTCCAGACAAAGGTGTGATAATCGAGCGGATTGGCAATCGCCGGGATCGGCCCCAGCGCCTCGCGCAACCTGGTCTCCCGATCCGGCTCGACAGGCGAAAACCGGACCTTCCTGCCTGCCGCCGCATCGGCGATGAGGCCGGCCTCGCCGCCCGAGCAGCTCATCGAGGAGAGGCGCGTTCCGGGCAGGGGGCCATGCACATGCAGCAGCTTCAGCGTTTCGCAGAATGCCGGGAGCGAGCCCACTCGCGCAATGCCGAGTCGCGCCAGGAAGGCGGAAGCGGCGGCGTCGGAACCGGAGAGCGAGGCGGTGTGGGAAATGGCGGCCTGCCTCGCCTGGTCGGAGCGGCCGATCTTGAGTGCGACGATCGGCTTGCCCAGCTGGCGGGCGCGGCTTGCAAGGCGCTCGAACCCGCTCACGGAATCGAAGGCCTCGACATGCAGGCCGAGCACGGAGACCCGCTCATCCTCGATCAGGGCGCCGGCAAGTTCGGAAAGCCCGGTTTGCGCCTGGTTCCCGGCCGTCACGATATGGGCGATCGGCAGGCCGCGCCGTTGCATGGTCAGGTTGATGGCAATGTTGGAGGATTGCAGGACGATCGCCGCGCCGCGCTCGCCGGCCTTCAGGCGCCGGCCGCCATGCTGGTCGGGCCAGAGCAGCGCGCCGTCACAATAATTGATCAGGCCGTAGCAATTGGGTCCGATGATCGGCATCTCGCCGGCGGCTTCGAGCAGTTCTTCCTCCAGCGCCGCGGCGCCGGCTTCGCGAAATCCGGCAGCGTAGCAGATGGCGCCGCCGGCCCCTGCCGCCGCGAGCTGGCGCACGATCCCGACCGTCGCATGGCGGTTGACGCCGACGAAGGCGGCATCGGGCGCGCCCGGCAGCGCCTCGATGGAGGGATAGGCCGTCAGCCCGTTCATCCGTTGCCGCTCCGGGTGCACGGGCCAGATCTCGCCATTGAAGCCCATCTTGAGGCATTGGCCGATCACGGCTTCTGCCTGCGCCCTGCCGAAAACTGCGACGGATCGTGGCCGCAACAGCCGTTCCAGCGAGCGGGCCGGCAGCCTCATCGCGCCGCTCGCAGCAATTCGCGGCTGATGATGTGCCGCTGGATCTCCGAGGTGCCTTCCCAGATGCGTTCCACCCGGGCATCGCGCCAGATGCGCTCCAGCGGCAAGTCGGCCATCAGGCCCATGCCGCCATGAATCTGGATGGCCTCGTCCGCCACCATGGCCAGCATCTCGGTCGCCTTGAGCTTGGCGATGGCGAAATCGGCATCGGTCGCCGTGCCCTGATCGGCCTTCCAGCCGGCTTCGAGCGTCAGCAGTTCGGCGGCCTTAAGCTCTGCCGCCATGTCGGCGAGCTTGAAGGCCACGCCCTGGAACTTGCCGATGCTCTGGCCGAACTGCTCGCGTTCCGCGGCCCATTGCACGGCATGGCCGAGGGCCCGTTCGGCGCGGCCGAGACAGGTCGCGGCGACCTGGAGGCGCGTCGGTCCGAGCCAGTCATTGGCGACCTCGAAGCCGCGGTCGGGCTCGCCAAGCACGGCGTCGGCCGGCACGCGGCACTGGTCGAATTCGAGGATGGCGTTGTCGTAGCCGCGATGCGAGACATTGTCATAGCCCTTGCGGACGGTGAAGCCGGGGTGGCCCTTGTCGACGAAGAAGGCGGTGATGCGCTTGCGCCGTCCGCGCGGGGTCTCGTCCTCGCCACTGGCCATGAACACGATGACGAAATCGGCGATGTCGGCGTGGCTGATGAAATGCTTCGTGCCGTTGAGGATCCAGTCAGTACCGTCGCGCGTCGCTGTCGATTGCATGCCGCGCAGGTCGGAGCCGGCGCCCGGCTCGGTCATGGCGAGGCAATCGCTCTTCTCGCCGCGGATGCAGGGATAGAGATATTTCTCCTTCTGCTCTGGCGTTCCTGCCAGCAGGATGTTGGAAGGCCGGGCGACGCAATTCCAGTGCAGGGCGTAGGAGGTGCGTCCGAGCTCCTTCTCGTAGAGCAGCCAGGTCAGCGTATCGAGGCCGGCGCCGCCGACCTCCGCTGGCATGTTGGCAGCATAGAGGCCCGCCGCGATGGCCTTGCCCTTCAGCTCTTCCCGAAGATCGGGCCGGAGCTTGCCGGTCCGTTCGATCTCGGCTTCGTGCGGGTAGAGTTCCCTTTCCACGAAGCTGCGGGTCGTTTCGACAATCAGCCTTTGCTCGTCGGAAAGGGAAAAGTCCATCCGTCAGCCCTTCCCGTCCGCCCTCTTCGCCAGCATCTGCGTGTATGCGTTGTGCAGTTCGCCGGCACCCCAGCCACGGCCATCCTGCACCTCGCCCAGCGCCTGGAGGATGGCGACGAGATTCTCGTCGCGAATCTGCTCCAGCTGGCGAATGGAGAGACCCCTTGCCTGTTCGTCGGATTGCGAAGCGATCCGGTCCACGAGGGCATCGTCGAGATCGGGCACATCCATGAGCTTCGTCCACGGCCAGGACAGGCACGGGCCGAACTGGGCGAGGAAGTGCCGCATCCCGGCTTCTCCTCCGGCGATGCGATAGGTCTGGAACAGTCCCATCTGGGCCCAGCGCAGCCCGAAGCCGTAGCGGATGATGTCGTCCACTTCCTCAACGGTGGCAATGCCGTCGTGGATGAGCCACAGCGCCTCGCGCCACACTGCTTCGAGGAGCCGGTCGCCGACGAAGGCTTCGATCTCCTTGCGGATCACCACCGGTTTCATGCCGATGGCGGCGTAAAGTTCCTTCGCTCTTGCAATCGCCGAATCATCGGTTGCGGTGCCGCCGACGATCTCGACCAGCGGCAGCAGGTAGACCGGGTTGAAAGGGTGCGCGACGACAAGGCGGCCCGGAGATTTCATGGCCACCTGCATGTCGCTCGGCTTCAGCCCCGAAGTCGAGGAACCGACGAGGGTGTCGGGCGCAGCATGCGCATCGATTTCCGCCAGCACGGCATGTTTCAGATCCAGCCGTTCGGGCACGCTCTCCTGGATCAGGTCGGCGCCGGCCACTGCTTCGGCAATGGAGGCTGCGAATGTCAGCCGGCCTTCCGGGGGAAGTCCTCCGGGCGCCATATGCCGGTAGGCGCGCCGCGCGTTTGCCAGCACTTCGTCGAGCTTGCGTGGCGCTTCCGGGTCCGGATCGTGAAGGGACACATCGATGCCGTTGAGGATCAGCCGTGAAGCCCAGCCGGCACCGATCACCCCGCCGCCAATGCAGGCGGCCCTTGCGAACCGGGCGTTCATCGCGGCGCACGCTTGACGAGGCCGAGCCGGCTTCGCACCTCCTCTGGACCGATCACGCGCGCGCCCAGGCTCTCGATGATTGTCACCGCCCGCTCGACGAGTTGGGCATTGGTGGCCTGGACGCCCTTGGCAAGCCAGAGATTGTCTTCCAGCCCGACCCGGACATTGCCGCCTGCGAGCACGGCGGCAGCCACGTAGGGCATCTGGTTGCGGCCGATCGAGAAGGCCGACCAGGTCCAGTTGGGCGGTACATTGTTGACCATCGCCATGAACGTATTGAGATCATCGGGCGCGCCCCAGGGAACGCCCATGCACAGCTGCACCAATGCGCTATCCTTGAGCGTGCCTTCCCGCACCAGCTCCTTGGCAAACCAGAGATGGCCCGTGTCGAACGCCTCGATCTCCGGCTTGACGCCAAGTTCCGTCATCATGCCACCCATGGCGCGCAGCATGCCGGGCGTATTGGTCATGACATAATCGGCTTCGGCGAAGTTCATGGTGCCGCAATCGAGCGTGCAGATTTCCGGCAGGCATTCGGCCACATGCGCGACACGCTCGGAAGCGCCGGCCATGTCGGTGCCGTTCTCGCTGAGCGGCAATGGACTTTCCACGGGCCCGAAGGTCATGTCTCCGCCCATCCCCGCCGTCAGATTGAGCACGACGTCGACCTCGGCGGCGCGAATGCGGTCCGTGACCTCGCGATACAGATCGAGCCGCCGGCTGGGCTTGCCCGACTCTGGATCGCGCACATGGCAATGGACCACCGCCGCGCCGGCCTTCGCCGCATCGATGGCGCTTGCCGCAATCTGCTCCGGCGAGCGCGGCACATGCGGGCTGCGGTCCTGCGTGCTGCCAGACCCGGTCACGGCGCAGGTGATGAAGACTTCGGTATTCATGGCAAGCGGCATCTCGAACTCCTTGGCGTTGCGCGCATTCTGGCAGGGGCGTCTGCCTTCGCCTGTCCAATTGCGAAGGTGGCTTGGCCGTTTGCGAAACTCAAGCCTGTTTCAGGTAACGGCTGGTTTGCCCTGAAACTCCTCACGCTCCCAGATTTTCTCGTCCAGGACTCTCGCGAGCATTTCCGCAGCACGGATCGCATCTGCGAAGCGATTGTAGAGCGGGGCGAAGCCGAAGCGGAGAATGTCGGGCGCGCGGAAGTCGCCGACGACGCCAAGGGCAATCAGCGCGCGCATGATGGCAAGTCCACCGGCCGGAACCGAGAGGCAGACCTGGCTGCCGCGCATGTCCGGGTCGCGCGGCGTGACCAGCGTCAGGTCGGGACAAAGCTTCTCCACGGCTTCGATGAACAGGCCGGTCAGCGCGTTCGACTTGCGCCGAATTGCAGCCATGTCCACGTCGCGCCAGACTTCCAGCGCTTCGGCAAATGCCGTCAGCGACAGGACGGGCGGCGTGCCCGTATGGAAGCGCCGGATGCCTTCGGCGGCGGTATAGTCTGGATCGAATGCAAAGGGCTCCCGGTGGGAGAACCAGCCGGACAGGGGTTGTCTTGCCCTGTCGAGATGGTGCGGGGCGCAATAGAGAAAGGCCGGCGCGCCCGGGCCGCCATTCAGATATTTGTATCCGCAGCCTACGGCGAAATCGGCATTGCAGGCGGCAAGGTCCAGCTCGACCGCGCCGGCAGAATGGGCAAGATCCCATATTACGAGCGCCCCGCGCTCATGCGCCAGTTGCGTGAGGCCCTTCATGTCCAGCATGCGCCCCGTGCGGTAGTTCACATGGCTCAGCATGAGAATGCCGCCGGAATCCCCGATTGCGGCCGGAATCTCCTCCGGATCCTCGACGAGGATCAGTTCGTGCCGCCTGCCCAGGAGATCGATCAGACCTCCCGCAATGTAGAGATCGGTTGGGAAATTGTCGCGCTCGGACACGATGCGCCGTCGCCGTGGATCGAGCCCCAGCGCGGCGGACAATACCTTGAACAGATTGACGGAAGTGGAATCGGTCACCGCGATGCATTCGGCATCCGCGCCGATCAGCGGCGCCAGGCGGCGTGCAGCGATCCGGGGCAATTCGATCCAGCCGGCGCTGTTCCAGCTCCCAACCAGACCGCTGGCCCATTCCTGCGTGACCGTCCGGGAGATGCGCTGCTCGATCCCGGCGGGCGCGGCACCAAGGGAGTTGCCGCAAAGATAGACGGTCTCCGCTGGCAATTGAAACCGTGCCCGGTACGGAGACAGCTCATCTTCAAGGTCCAGCTGTTCGGCTTGTGCGCGCAAGGCTTGCAGCATGATCAGTTTCCTTTACCTGCCTTATGTGTCTGCAACAGAAATGCGGTGCCGAGTGCAATCAGGGTCACGAGCATTCCGGACAGGGCCGCACCGGAGAAGGGGTATGTGAGCCGATATATCTCGAGATGATGGGCAAGATACAGGCCGCCAGCAGGGACGGCGCCTGCAATCATGGCGATCCAGGCAGCCGGGGCCCCGGGCGGGCGGATGAGGAACGCAAGCATGACTGGAAGTGCGGCAGCGGCCGCGACGATCACGGCAAGTTGCGTTGCCAGCGCTATCCAGGGTTCGAAATGCAGGCAAAGCCAACCGGCGAGGAGCGCAGTTGCAGGGATGCTGGCACGGGCCAGCGCCAATTGCCGGCCCGGGAGAAATCCGCGCCGGTTCGGCTTCAGCTGGCCGCTTGCCAGTAACGCCAGCGAGAGCAGGGGAACGGCGGCGGAGACGGCAAGTCCGGCCAGAAGGATCAGGGGAAGAATGCGCGAAATCATGCCCGGATTGCTCCCGTCCTGCCCGGTCATGGCGAAACCGGACGCGGGCTCGCCGCCAGCCAGGATCAGCGTGCGAAACAGCCAACCGAGCACCACCAGCAAAGCGAGCGTGACGAGAAGGCTTTGCGCATCGCGTCGGACCGGCTGTTCCCGGCCATGCGATTCCAGCGAGAAGATCGGCAGGACCGCCAGCCCGGCGGCGCCGGCAATCAGCAACGCTGCAGTTGCGGCCTGACCTTCAGGCAGTTCCGCCAGCGGCAGGAAGGGAAGGGCAAGCTGGGCCATCTCCGGAGATGACTGAAGTGCCGCAGGCAGCGTAGCGACTGTCTGGTCGGGATGAATCCAGATCAGCAAAGATGTTGCGAGGACGGCGATGAACAGGCTCGCGCCGCCGGTCAGGATTCCTGTCGCCCCCGATATCCACACCTGCAATATTGCGAGGGCCAGGCACAGCGCGATCCCTTGTCCGGCATTCCAGCCTAGTTGCAGTTCCGCCAGATAGCCAAACGCCGCGATCTGGCCACAGAGAATTCCGAGCGGCGGCAGGGCAACGATCAGGCAGAGCGCCTGGGCAAGCTTGCGCGAACCGCCACGTGCCTCCAGGAAAGATGTAACCTCCGCGGGATGAGGGATCCCGCCTTGAACCCGCCGCAGGAATCGGGACAGCACCAGTGCGAGCAACAAGGCGGCGCCGGCAATTGCGGCACCTCGCCCGCCTGGCGGTGACAGGGAGGCGATGGCAATACCGGCAGGCAGCATTGCGGCTGCCGGCTGCCAGATGGAGAGCAGCATCGATACCCTGCGATTGGGCTTGGCAAAGCCGATGAACCCTGGAGCATAGGCAAAGGCGGCAGGCAGGATCGTCGCCCCGATGAGCAGCACCAGTGCCGCACCGGACAGCAGGCCGGCCGGAACCCCCGCCTTCTGCAACAGGCCGCTCGCCGGGAAAAGCAGGAACAGGAGAAAGGCGACATAGGCAAGACGCTCGCCGGGGCCGCTCTCGCCTCGCTCCACCATTGCGTCATTCATCCGGCTATCTCCGTTTCATCCCCGGCAAGCAACGCCGGCGTCCTGGACCATCCTATCGCCGCCCGGAGAGGATTGTCATCCCGGTTCTCCGTTGCGAGCTGCAAACCTGATGCTCAGGTCCCGACGGAAAACCTTGCGCGAATGGCCTGTTCCAGGCGGTCCCGGGTTTCGCGATAGGCTTCGAGAATCTGCTGCCGCGTGCCGGTGACGATGGTCGGGTCGGCGGTCGGCCAGTACTCCACCTCGATGGCGGCGGAACGGGTTAGCTCCAGCGCGGCATGATGGGCCTCGGGGGCGAGCGTGATGATGAGATCGAAATAGCTGTCGGAAAGATCCTCGAGAGTCTGTGGCCGATGCATTCCCAGTGTCAGTCCCTGTTCCTCCAGAACGGCATCCACAAACGGGTCCCGCTCACCCCGCCGCACGCCGGCAGATGCGATGAAGATTCCCGGCGGCAGGATCCTGCGGGCGAGCACAGACGCGATCGGTGAGCGGATCGCGTTCATGCCGCACAGGAACAGGATCGAGCCAGGCAACCGGGCCGGGGAGGTGTCCGCGGTGTTTCTCATTGCGGCTACCGGCGCCAATGGAGGACGCATACAAGGGTGAACAGCCGCCGTGCCGTGTCGAAATCGATCTCGATCTTGCCCGCCAGTCTTTGTTGCAGCGTCTGGGAGCCTTCATTGTGCAGGCCGCGCCGGCCCATGTCGATGGCCTCGATCTGGCTCGGAGAGGCGGTGCGGATTGCTTCGTAATAGCTTTCGCAGACCATGAAATAATCTTTCACGATCCGGCGGAACGGGGAGAGCGACAGGATGTGGGTAATCACGTCGCTTCCGTCGACCTGTTGCACCTGGAATACAAGTCGCGAATCGACCAGAGACAACAGCAGCCGGTAAGGACCTTCTGCATCGGCCCTGCACGGGCGGAAGCTGTTTTCCTCGACAAGATCGAAGATCGCGACAGCTCGTTCATGTTCGATGTCAGGCGTCGACTGGCCGATCGATTCATCGAGCACGACATCCACCAGGCGATGATTGTCGTTCGTCCGGCTCATGGCGGTCTATGTCCGCCTGTTGATCCTGATCGCGACCGAGCGCGCGTGTGCCGAGAGCCCTTCAGATTCTGCGAGAGTGATGGCCGCCGGACCGAGCGTGGCAAGCTGTTCCGCCTCCAGTTTGAGCAGGGAGGATCGTTTCATGAAGTCTAGTACGGACAGGCCGGAGGAGAATCGCGCCGTGCGGGAGGTCGGAAGGACGTGGTTGGAACCGCCCACATAATCGCCGATAACTTCCGGCGTATGGCGTCCGATGAAGATTGCGCCGGCGTTTCGCACGGATGGCAGGAGCGCCTCCGCCTCCTCGATGGCAAGTTCCAGATGCTCGGGGGCGAGGCGGTTGACGAGCGGAATCGCGGCCGCGAAATCCGGCACCAGGATGATGGCGCCGTGATCTTCCCAGCTTGCCCGGGCGATTTCGGCGCGGGGAAGAAGGTCAAGTTGTCGTTGCACGGCTGCGGCCACCGAATCGGCAAACCGGGGATCGTCGGTGATGAGGACGGATTGTGCCGCCCGGTCATGCTCGGCTTGCGCCAGGAGGTCCGCGGCGATCCAGTCGGGATCGTTGCTTCGGTCGGCCAGAACGAGCACTTCGGAAGGACCGGCGACCATATCGATTCCGACCGTGCCGAACACCTGCCGCTTCGCCGCGGCTACCCAGGCGTTGCCGGGGCCGACAATCTTTGTGACCGGCCGGATGGTCTCGGTGCCGAAAGCCAGTGCTGCAATCGCCTGCGCGCCGCCAATCCGATAGATTTCCTCGATGCCGGCAAGTTTCGCCGCGGCCAGCACCAGCGGATTCAGCCTGCCGCCGGGAGCCGGAACCACCATGACGATGCGTTCGACCCCGGCGACCCGGGCAGGAACGGCATTCATCAGGACCGAGCTTGGATAGCTCGCAGTACCCCCAGGGACGTAAAGACCGGCCGATTCGATGGCGCTCCATTGCCAGCCAAGCTCCACGCCAAGCTCGTCCCGATAGCGGCAATCCTGCGGCATCTGCTTCCTGTGATGCGCGGCAATGCGGTCACGCGCCAGTTCGAGGGCCGCACGTTGTTGCTCGCTGATCGATGCGAACGCGGCGTCGATTTCCCGCGGGGCAACGCGCATCGGGATCTGGGCAAGATCGGTATGGTCGAGGCGGAGTGTGAGTTCGGCCAGCGCCTTGTCACCGCCTGTGCGGACCGCAGCAAGGATCTGCGCCGCCTGGGCGTCGACTTCGCTTGCACTCTCGCGCTTGCGATCCAGGAAGGCCGCGAAGTGCGTTTCGAATTCCGATGTGCTGGCGTCCAGCCGCAATACCATGGTCTACATACCTATTCGGGGTGTACCGGCCTGTGTTCCGTTTCCCACGCACTGCCAAGATCGGTGAGGCGAGCCTCGATGCATTCCACTTCCAGACGAAGTCCGGGACCGCCCGAGAAATGCAGCTCGATCGTCCCCGATGGCGTATCGTCCGGGTGGAAGGTGATCGCCAGCAGCGACAGCACGGTATCGGGCCGGGCCGGATCGATTCCGTTCCGCGCAACGGACCGCACCCGGTCGAATTGCAGTACGCTTCGCCGGCGTTCGGGCCGATCCTTGCTGCCTGCCGCTTCCTTCTCCCAGGCGAAGCGGTTCACGACGATCAGGAGCCGCCCGGGCGCCGCTGGAAAATCGATGTCGGCCACCCGCACGACAGCATCCTGTATGCAGGCGGAAATGACCCTCAGATCCTCTTCGTCGAGAGCCGCGAGGCGAAGAAATTCTGTCACGTTACGGTTCACCTGCTGGTTCGACCCCTGATAGGCGGGCACGCGGCAAAGGTAAAGACCGTACCGTGAAATGCAAGCTCAGTGAGAGAGACGCTCGATCGCTGCGCCGCAGGCAGTCAGTTTTTCCTCCAGCCGCTCGAAACCGCGATCGAGATGATAGATGCGGTGAATCTCGGTCGTTCCTTCCGCCGCCAGCCCGGCGATGACGAGTGAGACCGATGCGCGCAAATCTGTTGCCATCACCGGCGCGCCTTTCAGCCGCTCGACGCCCTCGACATGGGCGCTCTGCCCTTCCAGCGAGATCCGTGCGCCCAGACGCGCCAGTTCCTGCACATGCATGAAGCGGTTTTCGAAGATCGTCTCGGTGATGGTCGATCGGCCTTCCGCACGTGTCATCAGAGCCATGAACTGGGCCTGCAGATCTGTCGGGAATCCGGGAAACGGTTCGGTGGTAATGTCGACTGGCCGGAGTGGGCCGCCATTTCGCCGGATGCGGATTCCGGCATTCTCGATACTCACCTCCGTACCGGTCTCCGCCAGGCGATCAAGCGCGGTTGTCAGGAGCTCTGGCCTTGCGCCCTCCAGCAGGATGTCGCCACCGGTCATGGCCGCGGCAATTGCGTAGGTTCCGGTCTCGATCCGGTCCGGAAGGACGGTATGGACGGCGCCGTGCAGGCTGTCGCGGCCGTCAATGTCGATCGTGGTGGTTCCGGCGCCTTCAATCCGCGCGCCCATTGCATTCAGGCAATTTGCAAGATCGACGATCTCGGGTTCGCGCGCGGCATTCTCGATCCGGGTCTCTCCGCGTGCGAGCGCGGCAGCCATCATCATTACATGGGTCGCGCCGACCGACACTTTCGGAAAGCGGTAGCGGTTGCCGCGCAGGCCGCCTGTCGGCGCCCGTGCATGGACATAGCCATTATCGATGTCGATGACGGCGCCGAGACTCTGCAGTCCCTCGATAAAGAGATCGACCGGGCGCGTTCCGATGGCGCAGCCACCGGGTAGCGAGACGGAAGCGATGCCGCAGCGGGCCAACAGCGGCCCGATGACCCAGAAGCTGGCTCGCATTCGCGATACCATCTCGTAGGGGGCGACAACATCGACGATTTCGCGCGCCGAGAAATGAATGGTGCGGGAATAGCCTTCTGCCTGTCGGGCGCGCTTCCCATTCACCGTGTAATCGACGCCATGATTGCCAAGGATGCGGATCAACAATTCGACATCGGCCAGATGCGGCACGTTCTCCAGCGTCAGCGTGTCATCTGTCAGCAGCGACGCGATCATCAGCGGCAGCGCAGCATTCTTGGCGCCGGAAACCGGGATGCTGCCAACCAGCCGGTTACCACCGCGAATCCTAATCCGGTCCATGTGCGATCTCTTTCCTCTTCACGGTGATGCCAGGCCGGGGAAGTCCCCCGCCCGGGAGGGTTTCAATTCGTCAGCGCGAGCGTTGGCCCCTGCGCCCGCATGCGTAGCAGGTGCGGGTTTCGATCGGAACTCCTGATGCGGAGAAAATGGTTTTCCTGCGGCAAGACGGGCCCAGGGCCGGCATTCATCGCAGGCACCTTCGCTGTCAGCTGTTTCCGCCCACCGAATCGGCATTCGACTCCTCTTCGGACCTTCCTTGCGCTTCCCGCCTTTCCCGGCTTTGCAGTTTTCGCCGCCGGAGATTCTCGCGCAGCTTCTCCGCCAGACGCGATTTTCGATCCAGGTTTTTTTCCGGGCGTTTCGCTTCCCTTGCCATCTACCGGATTCCCTTCCTCGAACGTTCCCCGCCGCAACTGCCATGGCAATGTCATGACTGCGACGAAACAACAAGTCGTAACCGTCTTGCGCTCAGCCATGCAATATGCCAGAAGTCCGCCGCCACGCTGCCGTAGCTCAGTGGTAGAGCACTCCCTTGGTAAGGGAGAGGTCGACAGT
>CAYLGY010000071.1:0-13943 GCA_964383325.1 uncultured Rhizobiaceae bacterium | reverse complement strand
CGATCTCCATCGAGCGCAGCAGCTTGTCGCGGTCGAACGGCACCTTGCGGCCCGATTTCTTCACCACCACCAGATCGCGAAGCTGGACCCGCTCGAAGGTGGTGAATCGTCCGCCGCATCCCGGGCAGACCCGCCTGCGGCGGATGGCTGCCCCCTCCTCGGCCGGACGCGAATCCTTGACCTGCGTATCCTCGGACTGGCAATAGGGGCAGCGCATGAGACGGCTTTATTCCAGTCCGGAATAGATGGGGAAGCGGTCGGTCAGCGCGATTACCTTCTTGCGCACCTGCGCTTCCACCTCGGCATTGCCTTCATCCGAATTGGCCACCTTCAGCCCGTCCAGCACCTCGGAAATGAGATTGCCGATCTCGGCAAATTCCGCCGTGCCGAAGCCACGCGTGGTGCCTGCCGGTGTCCCCAGCCGGACGCCGGAGGTGACGAAAGGCTTTTCCGGATCGAAGGGAATGCCGTTCTTGTTGCAGGTGATGTTGGCCCGGCCGAGCGCGGCCTCGGCCCGCTTTCCGGTCGCATTCTTCGGCCGCAGGTCGACCAGCATCAGATGATTGTCCGTGCCGCCGGATACGATGTCGAGCCCGTTCTCCTTGAGGCTCGCCGCCAGCGCCCGGGCATTGGCGACGACGCTGTGCGCATAGGAACGGAATTCCGGCCGCAGCGCCTCTGCAAATGCAACCGCCTTGGCGGCGATGACATGCATCAGCGGGCCGCCCTGCATGCCCGGAAAGACAGCCGAATTGAGCTTTTTCGCCAACGCCTCGTCATTGGTGAGGATGAGGCCGCCGCGCGGACCGCGCAGGGATTTATGCGTCGTCGTCGTCGTCACATGGGCATGGGGAACGGGGGAATCATGCGCCCCGCCGGCAACGAGTCCGGCAATATGGGACATGTCGACCATCAGCCATGCGCCGATCGAATCGGCGATTTCACGGAAACGCTTCCAGTCCCACGGCCGCGAATAGGCCGTGCCGCCCGCGATGATCAGCTTCGGCTTGTGTTCATGCGCCTTGCGTTCGACTTCGTCCATGTCGAGAAGCTGGTCCTCCTTGCGCACGCCATAGGAGACGACCTGAAACCATTTGCCCGACATGTTGACCGGCGATCCATGGGTGAGATGACCGCCCGAATTGAGGTCGAGACCCATGAATGTATCGCCGGGCTCCAGAAGAGCGAGGAAGACTGCCTGGTTCATCTGGCTGCCGGAATTGGGTTGCACATTGGCAAATTCGGCGCCGAAGATGCGCTTGGCCCGCTCGATGGCGACGCTTTCGACGATATCGACATATTGACAGCCGCCATAATAGCGCTTGCCGGGATACCCCTCGGCATATTTGTTGGTCAGGATCGTGCCCTGGGCCTCCAGCACGGCGCGCGAGACGATATTCTCCGACGCAATCAGCTCGATCTCATGGCGCTGGCGTCCCAGCTCCTGGCGCATGGCGTCGAAGATCTCCGGATCTGCCTCTGCAAGAGTATCGGTGAAGAAGCCGTTGCTCGCGGCCTCGGCAAGAGCTGGATTGGACATAGCGGATCCTCGAAACGAATGAATGGGATGCAGGCTGGCGCCATAGCACAGTTGCACAGACACTGCCATGCTCCATGCGCGCAGCCCGATGTCGTGAACAGGCCAGCCGCATTGCGGCGGCCGACCTTCCCCCCGCCAGGCGCGAAGGTTCTACAGTGCGGTGGAAATCTGCAGTTCATCAACTCCGTCAAGACGGTAGACATCGTCGCGGAAATGCACGACACCATCTCCCGTCGACCAGGCCGACACGTAGGTGAAGTGCACCGGCACCGGGTCTGCAAGCTGCACCGGCACGCTCTCCCCGGACTTGATGGTCTGCTCGAAACGGTTGCGATCCCAATCCGGCGTGCCCCGCAGGAGCCAGGTCACAAGATCGCGCACATTCTGCACGCGCACGCATCCCGACGATTCAAACCGCATCAGCTCGTTGAACAGGCCCTGCTGCGGAGTGTCGTGCATGTAGACCGCGTGCGTGTTGGGGAAATTGATCTTGACCGAGGCCATGGCGTTGATCCGGCCCGGATCCTGCCGGAAGAGAAAATTCGCCGCTTCCTCGGTATTCCAGTCGAGCATTGCCGGGTCGATCTCGCTGCCGTCTGGGGCGTAGATGCGGATCGCATTCTTTGCGAGATAGGTGGGATCCTTGCGCATCAGGGGAATGATGTCCCGGCGCACGATGGATTCCGGCGCATGCCAATAGGGATTGACGATGATCTCGTTTATGGCCGAATCCAGAATTGGCGTCTGCCGGTCGATCTTGCCGACCACCGCTGTGTGGCGCAGCACGACGCGCCCGTTCTCGACCGCCTCGATCTGCGCCGCGGGAATGTTGACCATGACGAAGCGAGAGCTCGGAGGCATGGGCCGCGAGCGCAGGCGCACGAGATTCGTCTCCAGCTGGCCAAGGCGGACAGCGGCAGAGACATTCATCATCGCGTAGGTGTATCTGCCCATCACGCCGTCGCCCGGCAGGCCATGGCGGAGCTGGAAGCGCTTCACCGCGCTGTCGACATAGCTGTCGAAAGCCGGAGAAATCCCTGCACGCTGCGACAGATCGCCGGAAATCATCAGGCGCTGGCGGAGAATGTTCACCGCCGGATCCACGGCCCCCAGCCGCAATGGTGCGCTGGAAGGCACCATCGGCCAGCCGCCATTGGCCACGATGGCCTGATAGCGATAAATGGCCTGCTCGACATTCGCAAGCGTTTCCGGACTGAAGATCGGCTGGTTGGATGCGACCGGCGTCACTCCGCCCTGCGCATCAAATTCCTCGCGCCAATTGCCGCGTTCAGGCGCGCTGATGATGTCGCCCAGAAGGTCGCGCGCCTGCGCCCTGCCCGCAAGCGCAGCCGCGGCCATTGCACCTGCCGTACCGAGAAATTTCCGGCGATTCCACTCCATCGGATACCCTGCCATGTTCAAGATCCGGCAAAATTGCCGGTCACCGGCGACCTTTGCCGCCCCTTTTTCGAGATCAGAACCGGCCCGCCCCACGCGAAGCCCCTGCGCGAATGCGGCAGCAATTCTGCAATCCAATGAGGAGATTCCCATCAGATTGCGGCACCAAAACGGCGACCTTGCCCACAGGTTCCGGAAAAGGTAGGCTGTGGCATTTCCGCCGCATCCGCGCATCGCGTCCCTCACTCTGCCTGCCGTTTCTGCAGGTAGATTCCGGTCCGTAGGGACGCGAAGAGCAGCGCGGTGAGCACATGAAACCCGACGAGCGTGTAATTGGCGCCGAAGAGGTCCGTCAGCACGAGATACATCAGGGTTTCCGCTGCGGCGCAGACAAACCAGAGTACGGGCCCCCAGGACGCCGTCATCCACAATCCGATCGCCGCGATGGGAAAAAGAACGGCCAGGCTCGCTGCGGCGGCTTGCCAATAATAGGGCATCAGGTCGAACCGCCAGTCCGCGCCCTCATGATAGCCGATCAGCCGGACCCAGTAGCCGATTCCGAGCAGGAGACAAAAGGCTGCGACAATCCTGTAAAGCCAGATCAGACCGATCTCGAACGCGCCCGGCTGCAGAGCGTCGCCACGGAGATCGGCATCCGTCATCTGCCGGGTCCCGCCTGCAGCGGCTGCCATTCACCCTCGGGCAAGGGCGCGAAATAGCCGTCCACGTCCCGGGCCGGCTCGATCTCGGCCAGGGTCGCCGGCCGCCAGTCGGGCTTGCCGTCCTTGTCGATGAGCACGGCACGTATGCCTTCCATGAAATCATTGCCTGCCAGCATGCGCGTCACGATCCGGAACTCCATCCGCATGCATTCTTCCATGCTCAGGGTGCTCCCTTCAGTTAACAGGCGCAAGGTGACATGCAACGAGGTCGGCGAGGCGCGCCGCATTGCCGCCATTGCCTTCGCCGCCCATTCGCCGGACTCGGCTTCGAGCCGTTCCACGATTGCCGGCACGGAATCGCCGGCAAGGATCTCGGAAATCGCGCGCCATGCCTCTTCCGGGGTTTCGGGCTGGGGAACCGTCCGCCGCGATGCAATTGCAGCCGCCACATCGCCCGTGTCGCAGATTTCCCCGACGAGGCCGTCCAATGCCTCGGACGGGATGCAATCGGTCGCGATCCCTGCGCGCAGGCAGTCTCCCCAGCCGACATGCGCCCCGGTCAGACCTAGATAATAGCCGAAGCGATCCCGCAGGCGCGGCAGGAAATAGCTGCCCCCGACATCGGGAAAGAAGCCGATGCCGACTTCCGGCATGGCAAAGCGCGTCTTCTCGGAAAGGATCCGATGGCTACCATGGACGGAAATCCCGACACCGCCTCCCATGACGATGCCGTCAATCAGCGAGACGCAGGGCTTGGGATAGGCACGCAGATACGCGTTGAGTTGATATTCATCGTAGAAGAAGTCCACCGGCGGACGGCCTTCCCTGCATTCCCGGTAGACCCGCGCAATGTCGCCGCCAGCGCAGAAGGCCCTGCCCTCGCCCCGGATCAGCACGGCCGCGATCTCCGGATCGCTCTCCCATGCCAGCAGTGCCTCCTGGAAAACCCGTACCATCTCATGCGTCAGCGCGTTGAGCGCCGCCGGCCGGGTAAGGGTGATGAGGCCGGCCTTGCCGCTCCGTTCGATGCGGATATCCGCCCCCTGGTCACTTTCGCTGTTCACTTTGCCCGAATCCCCGTTTAGACAGGGAATTCCATACGTAGACGTCCAGGCGACGTCAATGCAATCTCCATGGCCGGGAGTCGCTGCCATGAATAATTCCCCACTTCTGATCCGCGCACAGGCAAGGACTGTGGATGAAATCACTTCTGGACGACGCCTGCGCCGCCTGCGCCGCACGGGCTGGATCCGGGACCTCGTGGCAGAGCACGAACTTACCGTGCGGGATCTGATCTGGCCGATCTTCCTGATGGAGGGAGAGGGCCGGCGGGAGCCGATCGAGGCGATGCCCGGCGTCTTCCGCCTTACGGTGGACGAGGCCGTCCGCGAGGCAGAGCGGGCGGCGCAGCTTGGAATTCCGGCCATCGCCACCTTTCCGCGCATCGAACTTTCGCTGCGCGACATCACCGGCTCCAACATCCTGCGGCCGGACAATCTCATCAACCGCGCCAGCCGAGCCATCAAGGCGGCCGTGCCGGAAATCGGCATCATCACCGATGCGGCCCTCGATCCGTTCACCAGCCATGGCCATGACGGCGTGCTTCGCGACGGGATCATCGCGAATGACGAGACGGTCGCCATCATCGCGGAAGCCGCAGTGCTGCAGGCCGAGGCCGGCGCCGACATCATCGCGCCCTCGGACATGATGGACGGGCGCATCGGCGCGGTGCGCGACGCGCTGGACGCCAGCGGTTTCCAGGACATCGCCATCCTGTCCTATGCCACCAAGTTCGCATCCGCCTTCTACGGCCCCTACCGCGAGGCGATCGGTACTGGCGGCCTGCTGCAGGGCGACAAGAAGAGCTATTACATCGACCCGGCCAATTCCGACGAGGCCATGCGCGAGGCCGCGCTGGATCTCGACGAGGGGGCCGACATGCTGATGGTCAAGCCGGGTCTGCCCTATCTCGACATCATCCGCCGGATGAAGGACGAGTTTGCCATGCCGACCTTCGCCTACCAGGTTTCCGGCGAATATTCGATGATCAAGGCTGCGGCCGCCAATGGATGGATCGATGGCGAGCGGGCGATGATGGAGAGCCTGCTCGCCCTGAAACGAGCCGGATGCGACGGCATCCTGACCTATTTCGCCCCGGAAGCGGCTGCCCGGCTGAGATGATCGGGCTTCCTTCGTTCCTGGCCGGCCGGGCATCCGTGTCGCCTTTCCCGTCAGTCGCGCGGACGGGCGCCCGGCTGGTGTAGGTCATGCCTGGCGAAACACGCTTGCCGCCGGCGCAAGGTCGGCGCCGGCACGGCATCACATCGACGAACGCCGTCAGGCTCTCCACATTGACGGGAACCAATTCGCGGGAATCAAGCTGACCGCCTTTGCAATCATGGACCGCATTCCGGCGAGGAGATTGTTCGTCCGGCCCTTCTTCGGCTCCTGTTTGGTGGTAACCGGCTTTTCCTTCTTCACTTCCAGCTTCGGCGCTTCCTGCTGCTTCTTGCTGACCCAGTTGACCTTCACTTCAGGCTCGAAGACCGGCCTGTATTCCGGCACGAAAACCAGCTTGTCCTTGTTTTGGCGCTCGAGCAGGTCGATGGCCGCGCTCGTATTCATGCCGACCGCATTCTTCTTGTCGACGATGTCCAGCGTGCGGGTTCCGAGAAAATGCGAATCCGGGACATAATTGCCGAACATGTTCTGCTTGAGATTCAGCACATTCTTCGGATAGAGATCGACCAGGCCATTGCCGGACTTGGACCGGGCGAAATCCTTCAGGCGGCTCTTCGTGCGGTTGAGGCTTTCCTTCACCGCTTCCTGCAATTCCCGATCCCCGTCCGTCGCAATCGAAAGCAGCATCGGGGACAGCCTGTCGAGCGTTTTGTAGCCAAGCTTCTCCGGCTTCCTGCCCCGGTAGGCGACTTCCCCGCTTTCGATCTGCTCGTTTGTCAAGGTCGCGGTCACGATCTTGTGGCAAATCGCCCTGAACGCCTTCGCTTCCGGAGCCTCCGGAGCGCGATCCAGGGCTTTCGCCAGCAGGATCAGGATCGACCGCGCCTCGATCCGCTGTGCCGTATCGCCAAACTCGGCAGTCTTGTTGAGTGCAATGATGAATTGGAGATCCTGCTGCGCATTTGACTCCCTGGTCCCGAATTTTGACAGGAAGTATCGAAAATCACTGACCCGGGAACCGGTCTGCTGTTCGAGCTGATGAATCGACCGCCCCAGATCATAGTTCCTCTCGGTCTTCACGCCGCTCAATGTGAACGTGCGCAAGCTGTTTACGATTTTGTCTATCGACATTGCCCCTGACCCAATTCCGGGCACCGCGGCCCGCTGCGTGTCTCATGCGCTCCTCCTCATGAGGCAGCGCCTTGCGAGCTGGGGAGTAGCAGTTCCGCTGCGGGCCTGCTGTTTCCTACAGCACAGTCAGGCGTTTCCAGACCGAAATCTGTTCAACTTACAGTCATGGCAGACAGGGGCGTTGTCCGGGGCGTCCTTTGTGGCAAGCCGGGAAACAATATGGGTCAGAAGTCGAGATTGGCGACACTCAGCGCATTGTCCTGAATGAAGGCGCGCCTGGGCTCGACCTCATCGCCCATCAATTGCGAGAACAGCGCATCGGCCTCGGAAGCATCCGCGATCCGCACCTGCAACAGAGAACGTTCATTCGGATCCAGCGTCGTTTCCCAGAGCTGGTCGGCATTCATTTCGCCAAGTCCCTTGTAGCGTTGCAGGGAGATTCCCTTGCGGCCAAAGCTGAAGATCGCCTCGAGCAGCGCCAGCGGGCCGCTCATCGACGTGCGCAACTCCTTGCGCCGCAGCACGGCCTGCTGCCCGTAGATCTCCTGCAGGCCAGCGGTGAAGCGATCGAGCGCCCGCGTATCGGCGGACGCGATCAGGGCGGCATCGAGTCTCGCCACTTCCGAAACGCCGCGCACCACGCGCTCGAAGACATAGCCCTGCGCATTGCCCTCCTCATCGAGGAAAACATGCCCCTGCCAACCCCGCTCCGTCTCCTCGGCAATCGCATCGAGCCGACGGGCGACCAGTTCGGCCGCAGCCTCGGCCCGGGCGGGATCGCCGAGGATCGCCGGTGCCAGCGCCCCGGCAATGGCGGCCTGCTCCACCACGGCGCGCGGATAGCGGTCGTGCAGGCCCTCGATGAGATTGCGCACGACCCGCGCATCTTCGACAATGGCCCGCAGATCGGCGCCAGCGCGAACTTCGCCCGACCCGAGCTCGAGAACCGCATCTTCCAGGCCCGTCGTGATGAGGTAATCCTCGAATTCCGCCTGGTCGCGCAGATATTGCGACGACTTGCCCCGCGTCACCTTGTAGAGCGGCGGCTGGGCGATATAGAGGTGGCCGCGCTCGATCAACTCCGGCATCTGGCGGAAGAAGAAGGTCAGCAGCAAGGTGCGGATATGGGCGCCGTCCACATCTGCGTCGGTCATGATGATGATCTTGTGGTAGCGCAGCTTGTCGATATTGAATTCATCCTTGCCGATCCCCGTGCCCAGCGCGGTAATCAGCGTGCCGATCATGTCGGACGAGAGCATGCGATCAAAGCGCGCACGCTCGACATTGAGAATCTTGCCGCGCAGGGGAAGGATCGCCTGGTTCTGCCGCGACCGACCGCTCTTGGCCGATCCGCCGGCCGAATCTCCCTCGACGATGAAGAGTTCCGACTTGGCCGGATCGCGTTCCTGGCAATCGGCAAGCTTGCCCGGCAGGGAATTGATGTCCAGCACGCCCTTGCGCCGCGTCAATTCCCGCGCCCGGCGCGCTGCCTCGCGTGCGGCGGCCGCCTCGACGATCTTGCCGACCAGGATCTTCGCCTCGTTCGGGTGTTCCTCGAGCCAGATGGACAGACCCTGGTTGACCAGGCCTTCAACGACCGGGCGCACCTCGGACGATACCAGCTTGTCCTTGGTCTGCGAGGAAAATTTCGGATCAGGAACCTTTACCGACAGCACGGCCGTCAGCCCTTCGCGGCAATCGTCGCCGGTCAGCGAGACCTTTTCCTTCTTGATGAGCCCCGACGCCTCGGCATAACCGGTAAGCTGCCGTGTGAGTGCGCCACGAAAACCGGCCAGATGCGTGCCGCCATCGCGCTGCGGAATGTTGTTGGTGAAACAGAGGACATTCTCGTGATAGCTGTCATTCCACCACATGGCCAGCTCGACCGCGATCCCGTCCCGCTCGCTGTTGATCGTGATCGGCTTCTCGATCAACGCCTTGCGCGACCTGTCGAGGTAGCGGACGAACGCCTCAAGCCCGCCCTCATACATCAGGTCCACGGTCCGCAGATCGGGATGGCGGGCATCGGTCAGCACGATATGCACGCCGGAATTGAGGAATGCAAGTTCGCGCAGACGATGTTCGAGCGTGTCGAAATCGAATTCCGTCTTCGAAAAGGTCTCCGGTGACGGCAGGAAGGTCACTTCCGTCCCCGTGGCGTCACCCGCATCGCCGGTGACCGCAAGCGGCGCGTCAGGCACACCATTGGTGAACGACATCTCATGGATCTTGCCGTGGCGACGGATCTTGAGCCGCAACCAGGACGACAGGGCATTCACCACCGAGACGCCGACCCCATGCAGCCCGCCGGACACCTTGTAGGAATTCTGGTCGAACTTGCCGCCGGCATGGAGCTGGGTCATGATGACTTCGGCCGCGGAAACACCTTCGCCGGCATGGATCCGGGTCGGAATGCCCCGGCCATTGTCGGTTACCGTGCAGGAGCCGTCCGGATTGAGAGTTACGGTCACCCGGTCCGCATGGCCCGCCAGGGCTTCGTCAATCGCATTGTCGACCACCTCGGTGACCATGTGATGCAGGCCCGAGCCATCATCCGTATCGCCGATATACATTCCGGGGCGCTTTCGGACCGCATCCAGGCCCTTGAGAACCTTGATGGAATCGGCGCCATACTCATTGGGGTCGCCCGGGTTTGTCTCTGGCGTTTCAGTCATTGGGTTCCGTCTTGTCTGTCGGCAGGAATGCCTCGGCCGTCCGGCCGGCGAATCATGGATTGGGGTACAGGTTCAATATAGGCATCTGGTCGTTGTTTTTCCATCATATTCGCCCGCCCCGGCACTTCTCCCCCGGCAAAGTCGCTCGCGCGGCAGTTCGGATGCGCCATGGCGGGAAAATGGCTACCGCCTCGCGTCCCAGGCCCGTTCGAGATGCACCGGCCAGCGCCGTGGCAGGATGGCGACGAGATCGAAACGGACCGTCAGCCGGGCGTGATCCGGCCGGCGCGCCAGCCAGTGATCCGCCGCGGCCTCGATGCGCCGCTCGGCATGCGGGCCAACGGCAAGCATGGCCTCGCCGAGGCTCGGCCGGCACTTGACCTCGACCATGGCGATGAGCCTGCCCCGACGCGCAATCAGGTCGATCTCGCCGCCCGGGGCCCGGTAGCGCCGCGCCAGGATGCGGTAGCCCTTGCACATCAGGGCGAGGGCGGCCAGCAATTCCCCCCGCTGTCCCCGGCGGAATGCGGCGCGTCGCGCAGCGGTGTCATCCATCGTCGCGAGCGTCCGGTCTTTCGGGCAATTGCAACAGCCGGCGATAGAGATCGGCGCGTGCAAGACCGGTCAGGCGAGCCGCCTCCGCCGCGGCGCGGGAAGCCGGCATTTCGCCGGCCAGTCGCCGCAGGATCAGATCGACATCGAGGCTTTCCCGCTCCTCCGGAGGCCCGATGCAGATGACCACTTCGCCCTTCGGCGCGCCCTCCGCCCGAGACTGACCGGCAAGTTCGTCCAGCGTGCCGCGGCGGAACTCCTCGAAACGCTTGGTCAATTCCCGCGCGATGACGCACTGCCTGCCCATGCCGAGGATCCTTGCCATGTCGGCAAGGCACTCGGGAAGCCGGCGGGGTGATTCGTGGAAGATCAGCGTCGCCGGAACGGACACCCATTTTTCGAGCCAGGACCTGCGTGCCGGCCCCCGGGATGGCGGAAAGCCCGCAAACAGGAACGCATCGGTCGGAAGCCCGGCCCCGACGAGGGCCGCGAGGATGGCGGAAGGACCCGGCACCGGGATCACCGGCACCCCCGCGTGGATGGCCAGGCGCACCAGCCGGTAGCCGGGATCGGAGACCAGCGGCGTCCCGGCATCCGACACCAGGGCCACGCTGGCGCCCTGCGCGACCGATTCGATCAGCCGCGGTCCGGCGGCGTCGGCATTATGGTCGTGATAGGCGACCGGCCGCGCAGAAATGCCATAACGCTGGAGCAGGATGCGCGTCGTTCTCGTATCCTCGGCGGCAAGGATCTGCGCACCGGCCAGCACCTGCAATGCCCGTACCGTGATGTCCCCCAGATTTCCAATCGGCGTCGAAACAATGTATAGGCCGGCTTCCAGCGGGGGTGCTTCTGCCGTATGACCGAGAATTGAGAACTTGCGAGATTGCTGCATGAGGGAAGCCAGTGAGGGGAACGCCTGCGCCTTCTTTGACACGCCCGCGGCCCAGTTGCAAAATCCGGCAAGCGTCCACCGATCCTACCCGACAGGAATGAGAACATGAAGTTGGCGATCGCTGAACCTGCCCGTAAACTTGCCTGGTCGGCGCTCATGTCCGGAATGCTGGCGCTCACCGCCTGCCAAGCAACGAACCTGCCGCAGGGTTTGCCGGAAGCCGGCCCGGCCCAGGCGACAGATGCGGCATTGCCACCGGCCGAGGGCGAAGTGCTTGGCAGCGGCCCCGTGCGCGTTGCCCTGCTGCTGCCGGTGACGGCCCCTGGCAACGCTTCCGTCATTGCCACGGAACTCAGGAACGCTGCGGCAATGGCCATGGAGGATGGCGCAGCCTCCATGCTGCAGCTCGTCATCAAGGATACGGGCGGAACTCCGGAAGGCGCTGCCAATGCAGCCAGCGAGGCGGTACGCGAACAGGCGGCCCTGGTTCTCGGCCCCGTATTTGCCAACAGCGTCAGCGCCGCGACCGGCGTGCTGCGGCCGAACCGGAAATTGATGATCGCCTATTCCACCGATTCGAATGTTGCGGGGACCGGTGTGTATCTCGCCTCCTATCTGCCTCAGACCATCATCGACCGCACGGCCGCCTATGCTGCGAATGCCGGATTGCGCAACATGGTCGCGTTGCTTCCGGACGGGCCCATCGGCGACCTGGCCGAGAGCCAATTGCTCCAGACGCTGGCCAGGAATGGCGGCCAGCTCATCGCGGCTGCGCGCTACGAATACAGCGACGCCTCGGTGGAGGCGGCCATTTCCGAACTGGCTCCGGCAATTGCCAGTGCCGACGCAATCTTCATTCCCGATGGCGGCAATACGCCCGGCGCCATTGTCGGAACGATGCAGCGTCGGGGCATTCCCCTTGCCGGCAAGAAATTCCTCGGGACCGGCCAATGGGCAAGCGCCGATCTCGGCAACCCCGCCCTGGAAGGGGCCTGGCTGGCGGATGCCGATCATGGCTCGACTGCCGCCTTCAATGCCAAATATATGGCCCGGCACGGCCTCAAGCCCTCGGCGATTGCCCCCGTAGCCTACGACACGGTCGCCCTCGTTGCCGGCCTTGCCCGGCGGGTGGGCGCGCAAGGGCTCACTGCCACGACGCTGGAGGATCGAACCGGCTTTTCCGGCTATACGGGCGTCTTCCGCTTCCTGCAGGACGGGACCAATGAGCGCGGCCTCGCCATTTATGAGGTTCGCGGCGGTCAATTGCACCTCGTGGATCCCGCACCGACGAGTTTCCGCAGCGGAAGTTGAGCGCCGGGACGGCGAGCGCCCGCAACGCCGTTCACGCCAGCCGGTAGAACTCGCGAATCGCGTTCCAGGCTTCTTCCGCCGTATCGACGCGTGTCAGAAGATCACTGTCGCCGGGTGAAATCGTGCCCTGTTCGGCGAGGTAATCGAGGTCCACCACCCGCTCCCAGAATTCCTTGCCGAAGAGCAGCAGCGGCACGCGCTCCATCCGGCCGGTCTGAATGAGGGTCATGGATTCGAACAGCTCGTCCATTGTGCCGAAGCCACCGGGGAACACGGCAATCGCCTTGGCCCGCATGAGAAAATGCATCTTGCGGATCGCGAAATAGTGGAAATTGAAACAGAGATCCGGCGTCACGTAGTGATTGGGCGCCTGTTCATGCGGCAGCACGATGCTGAGGCCGATTGACGGGGCACCAACATCGGCGGCGCCGCGATTGCCGGCCTCCATCACCCCCGGTCCGCCCCCCGTGACGATCACGAACTCCCGATGATAGCTCCTTGCCGAATATTCCGAGCAAAGCCGGGCGAATTTGCGCGCCTCGTCATAGTAGCGGGCATTGGCGAGCAGGTTCCGTTCCTGCACCTCGTTTCTCGCTGCCCAGGCCTTGCCGCCAGGCTCCGGGATACGCGCACCGCCGAACAGCACCACGGTCGAGCGGATGCCGCGCTCGGCAAGATGCATTTCTGCCTTCAACAATTCGAGTTGGAGGCGCACGGGCCGCAAGTCACGGTGGGTCAGAAAATCGAGATCGTCCCAGGCGAGCCTGTATTCCGGGGCGCGAGTCTGCGGCGTATCGGGTACATCGCGCGCACGGCGCAGATCCTCATCCGAATGGGGCAGCGGCGTCCAGCCATTTTCATCCAGTGGATTCATCCTGTCTCCGATCCTGAGGGGCTGAAAGGTTCGGGCCGATTGACCGGAACCTGCGCATGACATAGGTTCCGCGCAAATCCCCGCCAAGTTCATAGCCCAAGATTTCAGAGGAACAAGACCATGTCGAACCGGAGCGCCGCCGAACTGGAAAAAATCATCGAGGCGGCATTCGAGGCGCGCGACGAAATCGGCACATCGACCGGCGGCGAAGTGCGCGAGGCGGTGGAGCAATCCCTGCAGATGCTGGACAGCGGCACGGCACGGGTTGCCGAGCGCGACGCCGACGGTACCTGGCGCGTCAATCAATGGCTGAAGAAGGCGGTCCTGCTCTCGTTCCGACTCAATCCGATGTCGGAAATCGGCGGCGGACCCGGGGGCGCGCCCTGGTGGGACAAGGTGCCCTCGAAATTCGACGGCTGGCGCGCCAGCGATTTCGAGAAGGCCGGATTTCGCGCCGTACCGGGAGCGATCGTTCGTCATTCTGCCCATATCGCTCCGGGAGCGGTGCTGATGCCCTCCTTCGTCAATCTGGGCGCCTATGTCGGCAGCGGCACCATGGTCGACAGCTGGGCGACGGTTGGCTCCTGTGCGCAGATCGGATCCAATGTGCACCTTTCCGGCGGTGTCGGCATTGGCGGCGTGCTGGAACCTATGCAGGCCGGCCCGACCATCATCGAGGACAATAGCTTCATCGGGGCGCGTTCGGAAGTAGTCGAGGGCTGCA
>CAYLGY010000070.1:0-13958 GCA_964383325.1 uncultured Rhizobiaceae bacterium | reverse complement strand
TGGCCCCTTAGCTCAGCTGGATAGAGCACCTGCCTTCTAAGCAGGTTGTCGCAGGTTCGAGTCCTGCAGGGGTCGCCACCAACTTTGAGAAATTCTCCGTTAATCCAGTTGGTTACGCGTATACGCTAACGTTCTTTGCGAAGCAGGCAGGACGCAGCCCGCCGGCGCCCCGCTTCATGGGAGGGCCGCAAAGCCTCTTTCGAGATCGGCAATGAGGTCGTCGACGTCCTCAAGGCCGATATTCAGCCGGATGACCTGCCCGTCCTCGTGCCTGTCCGTCACGGTGCGGTCGCCGAGCCAGACATGGACGGCCAGACTTTCAAAGCCGCCCCAGGAATAGCCGAGGCCGAAGATTTCCAGCGCATCGAGGAAGGCATGGGCCGCTTCCTTGTCAGCACCGGCGAGGACGAAGGCGAACAGTCCCGATGTTCCATCGAAATCGCGTTGCCAGAGCGCGTGACCGGGGAAGGATTCGAGCGCCGGGTGGAGAACCCGCGCGACTTCCGGGCGCGTTTCCAGCCAGCGGGCAATGGAAAGGGCGCTGGCGCCATGCCGCTCTAGCCGCACGCCCATGCTGCGCAGCCCACGCATGACCTGGTAGCAATCGTCCGGCGCGGCGGGGATGCCGAGCGTCACGAACGCATCGTGGAGGCGCTCCCAGCAGCGCGCATTGGCTGAAACCGTGCCGAGCAGCACGTCCGAATGACCGGCGGGATATTTCGTCGCCGCCTGGACCGAAATGTCGACTCCATGTTCCAGCGGGCGGAAATAGACCGGGGTTGCCCAGGTGTTGTCCATCATGACAACGATGTCGCGCTTACGCGCTTCTGCGACGATGGCCGGAATGTCCTGCACCTCGAACGTGTTCGAACCGGGTGATTCGGTCCAGACCACGCGCGTGTTCGGTCGCATCAGCGCGCCGATCCCGCCGCCTGCCAGCGGGTCGTAATATTCGACCTCCACGCCGAGACGCGCCAGCATCGTGTCCGCGAAGTGCCGGGTCGGAGAGTAGACGGAATCAACGATGAGCAGATGGTCGCCGGCGGAGAGAAAGGCGATAAGCGGCAGGGTCACGGCAGCCAGGCCCGAAGGTACGGCCACGGTACCGGCTGCGCCTTCAAGCTCGCTGACGGCCGCATTGAGGGCGTCGGAGGTCGGCGTGCCGCGCGTGCCGTAAGTGTATTTCTGGGCTCGTCTTTCCATGGTGCCGGCATCGGGGAACAATACGGTGGATGCGTGCACCACGGGCGGGTTGACGAAGCCGAAATAGGATTTCGGATCATAGGCCGCGCGCGCCAGTCGCGTGTGGATTCCAGGTTTCCTGCCCTCGTTCCCTGCCATCGGTCCAGCCCCTGTGTCACGAAATCGGTTTGCTTGACTTCCCCGTCTAGACGGCTCTCCTTGCCAGCGCAACGGTACGTTTCTGGCATGTGTGCTCGAAATTGACTTGACCTTGGGGCAAGAATGCTTTTTGCTGTCACCGCGTTTCTGGGGGGGAGCAACGATGAAGATTGCAGGCCGCAAGGTCATGGCATCAATCCGGTTACCATCCGGTCCCCTGGGATGATCGAAGACTAGTGGGATGGCCGCAGGAGCGGCCAGAAATGGGAAGGTACATCATGATCGGAATTTCTAGACTTGCGGCGCTCGCCGCGGGCGCGCTTGTGCTTGGCGCAGCGGCTGCTTCTGCGTCGACGCTCGACTCCGTGAGGGCAAAGGGCTTTGTGCAATGCGGTGTCAGCCAGGGCATGCCCGGCTTCTCCAATTCGGATTCGAATGGCAACTGGAGCGGCATTGACGTCGATTTCTGCCGGGCGCTGGCCGCGGCGATCTTCAACGATGCGGAAGCCGTCCGTTTTTCGCCGCTTTCGTCCAAGGAGCGCTTCACCGCGCTGCAATCCGGCGAGATCGACGTGCTGGCGCGCGTCACGACGTGGACGATGTCGCGCGACACCTCGCTCGGGCTGAACTTCGCGGCAGTAAATTATTATGACGGCCAGGGCTTCCTGGTGCGCAAGGATGCCGGCGTCGGTTCGGTGCTTGGACTTGACGGCGCCGCGATCTGTACGGCCTCGGGCACGACCACCGAGATGAATGTCGCCGACTTCTTCCGCGCCAACCATCTCGACTACGAACTCGTCACCTTCGAGAAGCAGGACGAGGTCGTTGCGGCATATGATGCGGGTCGCTGCGACGTCTATACGGACGACCAGTCCGGAATCTATGCCCAGCGGCTGAAACTGTCCAATCCCGAAGAGCATATGGTTCTTCCGGAGGTCATCTCGAAGGAACCGCTCGGGCCTGTGGTCCGGCAGGGTGATGATCAATGGCTGGATATTGTCCGCTGGGTCCATTATGCCATGCTCAATGCCGAGGAACTGGGCGTCAGTTCGACCAATGCCGATGAGATGCGTGAATCCAACAATCCGGACATTCGCCGGATTCTTGGTACCGAGGGCGAGTTCGGCAGTGCGCTGGGCCTGTCCAATGATTGGGCCTATCAGATTATCGTTCGCGTCGGCAATTATGGCGAAGTGTTCGACCGCAATCTCGGCCCCGACACGCCGATGGCCATTGCGCGCGGCCAGAATGCGCTGTGGACCAAGGGCGGGCTGCAATACGGCATGCCGATCCGGTAGGTGAACAGAAAAGCGGGCGAGCCGCTGCGCGTGCCAGCGGTTCGCCGGGGGCTTCCTGCCATTGCAGGCAAGCCGGGGAAGCAGAGATGCAAGGGGCGGGCGTCGGTCTGGGCGTCCGTCCCTTGCATTTTCGGGTCGTCAGCCCGTGCAGTGGCGCTGGCGCCAGCGTCTCGGCTCCGGACAGTCAAACTGGCCTGAAGGGTACTCTATAGTACACTAGCCATAGTGCTCTCGGGGTACACCCACTCCAATCACCAGTCCCGCCGATCTCGGCCGGAGGCTGGATTCCTGAACTTGGAGGTGGGCAATGACCGTCGAAACCATGGGTGTGGAGGTAAAGCCACCCAAGGTCGCCTGGCTGAACAATCCGGCAGTCCGGAGCGTAACGGTGCAGGTCGTTCTGCTGGCTGCAGTGGCATGGCTGCTCTGGGCCGGCGTGGAGAACATGTTCGCCAATCTCAGGGCGGCGAATATCGCCTCGGGGTTTGGCTTTCTGGATCGCAATGCAAGCTTTCAGATCAGCCAGTCGCTGCTTGCCTATGACCCGGCGAGTGCGACCTATTGGGATGTCTATCTTGTCGGGCTGAGCAATACGCTGCTGGTTGCGGCGCTCGGCGTGGTGCTGGCAACGGCGATCGGCTTCACGGTCGGGATCGCCCGACTGTCGAAGAACTGGATCGCCCGGTCGCTGGCCAGTCTCTATGTCGAGTCCTTGCGCAATGTGCCGGTGCTGCTGCAGATCTTCATCTGGTATTTCGCCGTGCTGCGTCTGTTGCCGTCCCGGCGGGAATCGATGGATCTCGGCGTGTTCGGCCAGGTCAATGTCGCGGGCTGGTATGCCCCGAAGCCGGTCTTTGGCGAGGGCGCAGATCTGATCCTGTGGGCGTTGCTGATTGCGGCGGCGCTGGTGGTCGCGGTTTCGCGCTGGAGCCGGAGCCGCCAGATTCGCACCGGGCAGACCTTTCCCGTGTTCCGGCTGGCGCTGGCGCTCTGTATCGGCCTGCCGGCGGTTGCCTATCTGGCCGCGGGCCAGCCGGTGACCTTCATCCTGCCTGAACTGGGCAAGTTCGGTCCGCAGGGTGGTGCGCGCGTCTTTCCCGAACTGATCGCGCTTCTGCTGGCACTCTCGACCTATACCGCAGCCTTTATCGCCGAAATCGTCCGCGCCGGAATACTCGGCGTCCGCAAGGGACAGTCGGAAGCTGCGCACGCGCTGGGTATCCGGCCAGGTCTGACCCTGCGCCTCGTCGTCATTCCACAGGCGATGCGCATCATCATCCCGCCGCTGACCAGCCAGTTCCTCAATCTGACCAAGAATTCGTCGCTGGCGGTTGCCATCGCCTATCCCGATCTCGTTTCGGTGTTTGCCGGTACTGCCCTGAACCAGACCGGTCAGGCGGTCGAGATCCTTCTGATGACCATGTTGACCTATCTGGCCCTGTCGCTGCTGACCTCGTTCTTCATGAACTGGTACAATGGCAGGATGGCGCTGGTGGAGAGGTGAGATGACCCACGATTCCACGTTCCCGCGCGGTGCGGGCGCCACGGGCCAGCCCCCGCGCCACCGTGACAGCATTTCCCTTCGCTTCGTGCGTGACCGGATGCAGCCGCCACTCGCGGCGCCTTCCGGCCAGAGCGGGCCGGTGCACTGGGCGCGCCAGAACCTGTTCTCGAGCTGGGGAAGCACGCTTGCAACGCTGGTGGCGGCCTATGTGCTCTGGCTAGTCCTGCCGCCTGTTCTGAATTTTGCCCTGTTCGAGGCCGTCTGGTCCGGAGATGGCCGTGCCGCCTGCACCTCCGTCTCGCAGGGCGGCATTCAGCCCGAGGGGTGGTTCGGCGCCTGCTGGGCCTATGTCGGCTCCTATTTCGGCCAGTTCGTCTATGGCCGCTACCCGGTGGAGGAGATCTGGCGGGTAAATCTGGTCGGGCTCATGCTCATTGCCGGCCTGGTCCCGCTTCTGATCGCGAGCCTGCCCTTCAAGCGGGAGACCATTGCCTATCTGGCGCTGGTCTTCCCGGTCGCCGCCTTCATCCTGCTGAGCGGCGGCAATGTGGAGCTGGGCGGATTTCTCCTGCCGGATGGATTGCTGGCCAGCGGCGCCGCAGGCTTCTGGCTCGACTATCTGTTCGTTACGGCGGGGCTGTGCGGGCTGGCTTTCATCCTGGCAAGGGGTGCGGATGCCGATCCGAGGCCGAATTTGCGCCTGGTACTGGGCATCATGGCGACCATCGGGATCGTCATTGGGCTCACTGCAACCGATTTCGGCTTGCGACCCGTGGAAACCGAATTATGGGGCGGCCTGCTGGTCACGCTGGTCATCGCCGTCTCGGGCATCGCGGCCTCGCTGCCGCTCGGCATCCTGCTGGCGCTCGGCCGGCGCTCGAGAATGCCGATCATCCGGTTTCTCTCGGTGACCTTCATCGAGTTCTGGCGCGGCGTGCCGCTGATCACCGTCCTGTTCATGTCCTCGGTCATGCTGCCGCTCTTCCTGCCGGAAGGCGTGACCTTTGACAAGCTGCTCCGCGCCCTAATCGGCGTGGCGCTGTTCTCCGCCGCCTACATGGCGGAGGTCGTTCGCGGCGGACTTCAGGCCATTCCAAAAGGGCAGTATGAAGGCGCCCATGCGCTGGGCCTTCCCTATGGGCCAACCATACGGCTCATCATCCTGCCGCAGGCGCTGAAGCTGGTCATTCCGGGCATCGTCAACACCTTCATCAGCCTGTTCAAGGACACGACCCTCGTGCTGATCATCGGCCTGTTCGATTTCCTTGGCGCGATCCAGCTTTCCTTCACCGACCCGAACTGGGCATCGCCTGTGCAGTCCCTGAGCGGGTACCTTTTCGCCGCAATCATCTTCTTCTTCTTCTGCTTCGGCATGTCGCGCTACTCCCAGTACATGGAACGGCGCCTCGATACCGGGCACAAATAATGGGAGGCAGCACCATGCGTGCAGCAACTAACATCGAGCAAGAGCAGATCCATGCCGATACTTCGCGCATGCGGGTGTCCGATACCGATATCGCCGTCCAGATCAGCGGCATGCACAAATGGTACGGCGCCTATCACGTCTTGCGCGACATCAACCTCACAGTGATGCGTGGCGAGCGGATTGTGATTTGTGGGCCGTCGGGCTCGGGCAAATCGACCCTCATCCGCTGCATCAACCGGCTTGAGGAGCACCAGCAGGGGCGGATCGTGGTCGACGGCATCGAACTGACCAATGATCTGAAGCGGATCGACGAGGTCCGGCGCGAAGTCGGCATGGTCTTCCAGCATTTCAATCTCTTTCCGCATCTCACCATCCTCGAGAACTGCACGCTGGCGCCGATCTGGGTACGCAAGACCCCGAAGAAGCAGGCGGAGGAAACCGCGATGCATTTCCTCGAGCGGGTAAAGATCCCGGAGCAGGCGAATAAATATCCGGGCCAGCTCTCGGGCGGACAGCAGCAGCGCGTGGCGATTGCGCGTTCCCTGTGCATGAATCCGCGCATCATGCTGTTCGATGAGCCGACCTCGGCCCTCGATCCAGAAATGATCAAGGAAGTGCTCGACACAATGGTTTCCCTTGCCGAGGAGGGCATGACCATGCTCTGCGTCACGCATGAAATGGGCTTTGCCCGCAAGGTGGCCAATCGCGTCATCTTCATGGACCAGGGCCAGGTGGTCGAGCAGAACGAGCCGCGTGCCTTCTTCGAGAATCCGCAGCACGAACGCACGAAGCTGTTTCTGAGCCAGATCCTGCATTAGCGCAGTCTCCCGGAAAGTGGTCTCCGCTTTCCGGACCGGAACCTGCGCCATTCAGGTGAGCTGGTCCAGGGTGGCCGATCCACCGGCGCGCATCAAGGTGGGAAGCGATGGACCGGGAAGGGGAAGCATCTTCTGGACAATCCCGGTACTCCATCGAATTTCAGGGTGACCCGACACCGCGGCGGGAGGAAGCGGATTACAGCCATCGTCCGTACCGGTGCCGGGCCAGACGGGACATGTTTCCGCAGGGGACTGCCCGCGCCGCGCGAGGCCGCGACATCGAGCCGGCGCCCAATGCTTGCCGGATTCAAGGCCTCCGGACGCCTGGTTGCGGGTGTTGAAGGGGCGCGTTGCAAGGTTCAAGCCGGCAGGGCGCTCATGACTGCAAGTTCTGCATCCGGATAGGCTGCCGCATGGAGCGCCATGCGGCCAATGGTGCCGAACCAGCCATTGCCGGCCGTGTCATTACCCTCGCGCAATCTGTCCACTGCAGGCAAGGGTCCGGCATAGGTGAGGCTTGTCACGGCGGCACTGCCATTGAGGGAGGCCGAGAATTTCCCGGCTTCCCATGAGCAGGCTACGGAAAGATTGCTGTCATTTGCCGCCTGCCCGACGGGAAGATCGACCCGGTTGACGCCTGCGACCGTCACGACCAGCCGCAGGTCGCCATCGGCATCGCGAAAGAGACGATAGCGGTTGTCCTCGGTGCCATCGTCCCATTGCCACAGCACCTGTTCACCGTCAGTTCCATGCGCGGTTCGGGCGTGGACGAGCACTGTGCCGGCAGCCTGCGCGGTGCGGGCGAAGGAGAGTGAATCGGCCAGCCGCGTCGCATGGACAGCGCCGGCAGGGATATGGGTCGAGCTGAACCCGGCTTTTTCCAGCTGCGGCGCGAAGAGGATGAATTTCGATCCGGCCGGCGCATAAGGCTGGGTGGTCCGGAAACGAAGCTGGAAATTGATGGCATCGAACGTGCCGAACTCATGGCTGAACCAGATCCCGCCATGCTTTCGGGCGAGAATCCTGGCGCCATTCCCGAGCGCATAATCCCCGTCGCTTTGGGGGATGATTGCCAGTGCGCTGGAACCGGAAGTGTTCTCGCCATGCAGGCGCAGTTCGAAATCCGTCCGGATCCAGCCGCTGGCAAAGGTCCGGCCACTGCCGCCGGCGCTGCCGGTCGGCTGGCGGATTCCGCCGCCTGCGGCAATCTGCGTCACTTCCAGCGCCGGGGCGAAGGGTTCGGTCACGGTCCTCCAGCTTTCATCGCTGTCGGATGGCGCGCCGAGCGCGGCCGTCCAGCCTTCGGCGAAGTCCGTATGGCGAAGATTGTTCGTCCGTTGCCCCTCGGCCCGGTAGCCGAGCGCCTCGCCGGACTGCGGATGGTGATCGAGGCGCAGCTCATGGGCCTGCACCACCTGCAAATTGCCATCCGCATCGAAACGCGACGCCAGCGAGGCGCGCTGGAAACTGCCGCCTGCAGCGGCGAGATATGCCGATACTGAGCGCAGCACCTGGCCTTCGAACCAGCCTTGACCAGCATGCCAGCGGCTTTCCTGGACCGGCGCTGCGCCATCGGGGCCAGGGGTGAAGGGAAGTGCAAGGGGCGCGATTCCCAGATTCATGTAACTCAGCATCACAGTCTCCCATCGATCTGGATCAGCACGGCAAAAGGCGGAGCAAGAGTTCCACCGACATGCCAGGCGATGACTTCGCTGCCCGGCGCCAGTTCAAGGCCAAGCCCGGACAGGATGAGGGGCGCATCGCTCTGGAACGACAGGGGGCCGGCAAGGATGGCGCCGCCCGATTCCAGATACCATGTCCCCGCATCGCCCTTGCCGGCGAGCACTTCCATGCGCAGCCGGTCGAGATTTGCGCTGGCCGGATAGTCGCGGCAAATATGCCAGCCGCCATCGGGCAGGGGAGCGAGGCTCGAGATCAGCAGCCCGATCGGCGCGCCCTGGGCTGCCTGCTGGGCACTGGCCGCGGCGGCGCTGGCGCTCGCGCCGGCCTCATTGCACGCGATCTGGGCAGCGGCGCGCGCAGCTTCTGCGCCTGCAAGGGCACTGGCTGCGCCTGTGGCGGCCTCGATCACGGCCTCGGTCAGCCGCGGGTCGGTGCCTTGCGCGATCTGGGTCCATACGGCCGGCCAGTCTTCGCCCATGCCGGGCTCCGTCGCCGGGGTGGCGGAATGGGCAGCTGTCGCGCGCCAGGTCGAGCCGTGATGATAGAGACCCGCGTCGAGAACATAGTACGCGCCGGACTGCCAGCCTTCGTCATGCCAGACGATGCCGGGCCGGCCCGGCACGCCCACGCTGGCAAGGGTGATGGTGCGCGTATCGGGGTTGAGAATTGCGGTGCTCATGCGATTTCGATCCACAGAAGTGTGCTGACATCCGCGCAGCCGCCATCCATCAGGCGAGCGATGCGGAAATGGTTGATGCGGCCGTAATTGAGCTTACGGGCCGGCTCGGCCTCAAGATGCAGTTCGAGGCGCCCGGCGCCGGGATCGACCGGAACGATCACGAGATCCTGCGCAAGCGATGCCGGCAACGCGTCGCGGATCTCGAAACGGTCCGTCGAAACATCCTCCGGCGCGCCGGTCTCATCCCGGAATACGCATTCGAGGCGAATGCAGGAGCCATGAGTGGCGATGATCGTATCCTTCATCCCTGTCCATCCCTGGCTTGAAATTTCGTTCGTAAATGGCTGGAAACAAGATTAAAAAGGAAGTCGCACAGCCACATCGCGCTTGTGCCGATTAGGAAGGCGAAGGCAAGCAGGACGCGGGACGTGTCGGCAGGGACAGGCAGGCCGAAATGCTCCGCATACTGGATCGCCGGTGGAGTGAGATAGGCTGCCGCGAGCGCGCCGCATCCGGGAGACAGAAGAATTTCTCGTAGCCGCAGCTGCCGCCGCGACATCGCCCGGAGCAGGCCGCCGCCTGCGCCTGCATAGAGCACGGCCGGATCGAGGCCGAGCGTTTGGGTGACTTGCTGAAACGTCATCGAAATCCCCTTTCGAACAGTGACGCCATTGTCGCACGGCGTCGCCGAAGGGGGATGAATCAGGGAAAAAACTTCGTCATGCCGCGGATTCCCTCGCTCTGCGGACACGCAGTAGGGGGATCGGCCTCAGCGATTGCCGCTCAGACCCGTCGGGCCCTTCAGGAGGAGCGACCCTCTCCCTCGTCCTCAAAGGTGGCGAGTGCCTCGGCGGCGAGCGCGCGCGTAATCCGGCAGCGCCGCTCCAGTGACAGGGCGTCGATATGCTCGACCAGGCGGATTGCGTCGGCAAGGGATCGATGCATGCGCTGCACGAGATAGGCCACCACTTGCGCACCGATTTCGACCTGGCGATCGGCGAAGAGCTTGAAGATCACCGCCGTGAGCAGTCGGTCATCTGGCGGGTCGATCTCCACCAGTGCCGCGGCGCGCAGGCGAGAGGCGAGATCTGGAAGCTGCACATTCCATGTCGCAGGGGGGCGGCGCGAGGTCATGAGCAGGCTGCCGCCGGCGCTGCGCACGAAATTGATGAGATGAAACAGCCCGGTTTCGTCGAGCGTTCCCTGGTCGGCATCCTCGATCAGGAAGACCGGTCGCGCTTGCATCCCGGGCGGCGGGATCTTCTCCGCTTTCAGGAGCGTCGCCTCGCTGCGCTGCTTCCAGAACGTTGCCAGGTGCGACTTGCCGGAACCTTCAGGCCCGCTCAGCACGACAACCGGCGCCGGCCATGCCGGCCATGCCTCGACCATTCGAATCGCAGCCCGGTTCGAAGAGGTGGCGACGAGATCGTCCGCGGTAAATCCCGGCGCGATGGCAAAGCCGAGGGGTAATTGTCGGGGGAGATCGTCAGGCGGTTGGTTCATTCCTGTTTCCAGTTCCAGCGCGCAGCCGCGAGGTCGCATGTTTCTGCCGAAATGTCGGCCCGGGGTCAATCGTTCACCCTTCCGGCGAGCGTGGCGGGAATGGCCGCCCGGAACGAAACCCGGCCTTGCGCGTTCTGGGAAAAGCCATGAGGCTCCAGACGCAGAGGATCTTCCCACGATGAAAATACCCTCCCACTTGCTGGCCGCGACTGCGGCGCTGGCGTTGATCGGTTCGACGGCCTTCGCGGCCGGCTCCGGTTTCGTGCAACTGGCGCAAACGACAGAGCAACTCGAAGAGGAGCTGGAAGAGAAGATTGAACGGGCGCGGAAGGCGCTCGAGGAAGAAGCCGCTCCCGCAGACGAGTCTTCCGATCCCGAGACGCAGACGCAGGAGCCTTCTGCGGAGCCTGAGCCTGCGGCGCCGGAATCCGGGCCAAAGGCTGAACAGGAACCCGAGCCGGCGGCTGAACCCGAGGCCGAGGCCGAGAGCGAGGTACAGTCAGAGAGCGAGGTGACACCGGAACCGGAACCGGAGGCGGAAGCCGAGCCGCAGCCGGAAATGGAACCCGAAACAGCGCCGGCGCCTCCGCAACCCGATGCGCAGCCGACGGAAGAGCTCCCCGATGAAGCTCCTGTGACGGAAGAGGCCCAGCCGGAGGACGCGCCTGCGGAAGAGACCGACGCATCTCCCATGGATGAGCCTTCAGCCGCGCCCGACGAGCAGGCACCACCCGCGGGAGAAGCACCGCCTCCCGACGAGTCGATGGAGGGCGAAGATGCGGGTGCCGCCGAGCCCGGCTCCGATGACGCGGCAGGGGAAGAGCGGCTTGCGCCGATCCTCGACAGCAACAAGGAACCGGCTGCGACGGAAGAGGAAGGGAGGCGCGGCGAGCGTCGCGACCGCCGCGATGACGAAGCGCGCGGGGATCGCCGCGACCGTGAACCTTCATCAGATCAACCGGCCGAGCCGGCGCCCGCGAGCGATGCCGAAGCCCAGCCGGAGGTAGATCGTGAGGAAATCGAGGCGCTGCGCCGCGAGGAAGGCCGGCGGATCGAGGAACCTCGCTGGCGACGCGGTGAGGATCGCGATGACGATCCTGGCGAAGTCGTGCGCGAGATCGGCGACCGGCTGATCTACATGCTCGGCGGCGAAATGCGTGTGGAGCGGCGCGATCGGGATGAGCGCGTGCGGCGGGGCGCCCGCGACGTCTATTATGAGGAATTGCGCAACGGCCGCGTGCGGGAAGTCGTCGAGCGCCGCGACGGAACGCGGGTCGTGACGATCCGCGATCGCCGGGGAGACATCCTGCATCGCAGCAAGATCTATCCCGATGGCCGGGAAGTGGTGCTGCTCCATGTCGGCCGTGATCATTATGAGCGCATGCGCGATCGTCGCCCGGCAGGCTGGGATCTGCCGCCCATGCGGCTGACCATTCCCGTGGAGGAGTATATTTTCGAGGCCGAACGGGCGCGCAGCCGCGACGATTACTACGAGTTCCTGCGCCAGCCGCCGGTCGAACGGGTCGAGCGCACCTATGCGATTTCCGAGGTGATCGAATCGCCCAGGATCCGCGACAAGGCGCGCAGGATCGATCTGGATACGATCAATTTCGATTTCAACTCGGCGGTGATCAGCCAGGCCGAGATCGAGAAGCTCGATGACGTCGCATGGGCGATCCAGCGACTGCTGGAGGACAATCCGGGCGAAATCCTGCTTGTGGAAGGACATACCGATGCGGTCGGCTCCGACGTCTACAATCTTGCCCTCTCGGATGAGCGCGCCTTCGCGGTGATCGATGCCCTGACGGAATATTATGACATTCCGCCTGAAAACCTCGTGGCGCAGGGATATGGCGAGCGCTTCCTGAAAGTGGATACGCAGGATCGCAGCCGCGAGAATCGACGCGTGGCCATTCGGCGGATCACGCCCCTGGTCGCGCCGGTGGCCAGCAATCAATAAGGCTCAATGCACGGGCTCAGGCTCGACCACCAGGTCGAGCTTGCGTCCGACCAGCCTTGCGAGCTGGTCCAGCCGGCCGCGCGGCCGCTCGCCATGCAGGCCGCCCATGTCGCGCGGAAGGAGCAGTTGCAGCGCATCGTCTTCTGTCGGAACCCATTGCAGGCGCGGCAGAATGCCCGGCATGGAGGCGGACAGCAGGTAGAATACCCGCATCAGCCCGGCCAGAATGCGGGCGCGATGCAGGAGGCGCGGCGGCGTCAGCTCCTGTAGTTCCTTCGCGACGCTCGCGTTCAAGCCTTCATGGCGAAAGGCCGCCGCGAGCGCGAGATAGCATCGGCCGGGATGGTCCACGCCGACGAAGGAAGCGTGGGAAATGATGTTGAGCGATTGCGTGCCGCGATAATCCGGATGCGCCCGCCAGCCAATGTCCGCCAACAGGCAGGCAGCCTGCCGATAGCGCATCTCGTCCGGGGTCTCGTCGATCCCGAAGGCCGCGAAAGCCTTGCCGGCGCAGGCGGCCAGTTCATGGGCGTGCCGGACGGAACGCGAGCGCAGCAGCGCCAGTTCGCCGGCCGCCGCAAGTAGCGGATCCTGCGTCTTCTGGTCCAGCGGCAGCAGGTCATGCAGGAAGCCCTCGCGCACGCCGAAAGCGGAAATGACAATCTGCGCCGGTCGCATGTGCTTCATCACCGCAAGCAATACGCCGGCGCCATAGGGCAGGAGCGCCCGGCGCTTCTTCGAGATCCCGGCAATGCCATCGGCATCGATCTTGCCTTGCACCACCGCCCGGAGAAACGGGCGCACCCGTTTCGGTTCCATGACATAATGATGCATGACATTCAGCGGGTAGCGTGTCTGGATCATGTGTAGCCGGGCAAGATTGCGCCATGTCCCGCCAATCGCGTAGAAGGCCCGATTGCGACCGGCGGCGAGATGGATCCAGCTTGCCACTTCGGCATCGGCGATGCGCGCGGCCGTCTCCGGATCGTTGCCCGAGCGGTCCTGCAGGCGCAGTCCGCCGAGGGGTAGGGAGGCGCTCTCGCCAATCCTGTCGCCGCAAATATCCACCAGTTCCAGGCTGCCGCCGCCGAGATCGCCGGCAATGCCGTCTGCCGGCAGGAAACTCGAGATGATGCCGAGCGCAGCATGATGCGCTTCCTGCTGTCCGGTCAGAACGGAGATTGGCGTCTCGAGGATTCCCTCCGCCCGCCGGATGAACTCGGGGCCATTTTCGGCATCGCGTGCCGCGGCGGTCGCGATCACATGCAATTCCCGCGCGCCTGCCTGCCGGCACAAGGTCCGGAATCGCTGCAATTCGGCGATTGCCATGTCGACGGCCTCGGGATCCAGATGGCCCGTGGAATGCATGCCGCGGCCGAGCCCCGCCAGCATCTTCTCGTTGAAGAGGACGGTCGGCGAGCGCGCAATGCCTTCATAGATGACGAGGCGAATCGAGTTCGAGCCGATATCGATGATCGCAACCGGTTCCCGGCCGGGCAGCCTGCCCTGCGAGCAGCTGTGCATCAGCCCGCGGACGGCTTCTTGGCTCGCTTGCGTTGCGAGATCCGTTTCGGCGGATGGATCTTCAGCGCCTCGCCGCGGCCCGACAGGCTGGGATTGGTCATGAAATACTCCTGGGCATTGAAGCGCTCCTCGCCTTCCTCCGGCTGGATGCGCCGTGAAGTCCCGTCGGGCAATACTTCAAAGCTCTGGCAATTGTCCATGATGTTGGCGACCATGATCTGG
>CAYLGY010000069.1:0-14250 GCA_964383325.1 uncultured Rhizobiaceae bacterium | reverse complement strand
AGCATCGCGGTGTCGTCGAGGAACATGCCGAGGATGATGAAGGAGAACAGCATCATCGACAGGATCCACCAGGGGCTGAGATCCCAGGTATTGAGCAGCAGGTTCTCGATCGCGCGGATTGCCCCAAGGCCGTCATAGACGGCGCTGAAGCAGAGGGCGCCCAGAATGATCCACAGGAACATGGCCGAGACCGCCAGCGTCTTGCGCGTCGATTCCTCCAGCACCTGGCGCGACAGCTTTCCGGTGACCCAGGCTGCGAGCAACGCCAGCAGCGCGGCAACCATGGAGGTCTCTACGAGGCTGGTCGTGCCGGTCAGGAAGAGGGTCATGATGATGGCGAACAGGCCGAACGGCAGCAGGCCCTCGCGCAGAAGCACGATCTTCTCCCGGAGCGTGATGCTCTGACGCTCTTCTACCGACAAGGCCGGACCGAGATGCGGCTGAAACTTGCAGCGCAGGATGATGTAGAGCGTGAAGATTATCGCCATCAGGATGAATGGGCCGATCCCGGCCAGCCACAATTGCAGCACTGGCTGGCGAGCGATCATCGCATAAAGGATCAGCACGACGCTTGGCGGGCCCATGATGCCGAGCGACGACCCGCCCTGGATGACGCCGGTGATCATGACCTTGTCATAGCCACGGCGCAACAATTCCGGCAGCGCCACCGTGGCGCCGATTGCCATGCCTGCAACCGAAAGCCCGTTGACCATGGAAATGATGATCATCAGGCCCATCGTGCCGATCGCAAGCCCGCCTCGCACCGGCCCGAACCAGACATGGAACATGCGATAGAGATTGTTGGCGATGCCCGATTCCGACAGCATGTAGCCCATGAACACGAAGAAGGGCACGGTGATCAGCGGATACCAGTTCAACACCTGGAAAGCAGCGTTGAACGGCAGTTCGAACGAACCCTTTCCCCACAATGCGAGCGCGGCCGCCGCACCGACGAAACCGATGACGCCGAACACGCGCTGCCCGGTGGCCATGAGCAGCAGCATGGACGCAAACATGAACAGGGTAATCAGTTCGGAACTCATGTGATCGGCTTCCCACGCGCGTCGGCGAAATCCTTGAAGAAGGTTGAGATGGCCTGCAGCAACATCAGGAACACGCCGAGCGTCATGATCGACTTGATCGGCCACATCACCGGCGCCCAGGCAGTGTAGTTCTTCTGGCTGTAGTCGATGGCATATTTGGTGCTGGAAATGCCTCCGCCGAACAGCACGACCAGATAGAAGATCACGAACAGGATGGTGAATGCGTCGAAGATGGCCCGGGTCCGCGGCTTCATGGTCCCGTAGAACAGATCCATGCGGACATGCGCGTCGAGTTGCAACGAGTAGGCGCCGCCCAGCAGATAATAGGCCGACAGCATGAACTGCGACATCTCCATCACCCAGTTGATCGGGATTCCGAAGATGACCCGCATCACCGTCGAGTAGAGCAGGATGGCGCCCATCGGATAGAGGAGATACATGGCGAACCGGCCGATGCGATAGTTGAGCGCATCGACCCAGCGTACATAGGCGCGGATCGCAGCTGTCACTGCCACGTCTCCTGCCGGAGGATATCCGTCAAAAGGATCATTGAAGCGTTCAGCCTCCTTCCCCGATCTCGATATGAGCCAGCAAGGTAGACAGCAATTCAGCCCATTTGCGCTGGCCGGCCTCGTCCGCGAGCTGATCGTTGCGGATCTCGATCATGGCGCAGGGAAGGTCCCGCCCACGGGCGTGCGCCTCCAGCGTGAAATAGACGCGGTCGGCTGGCGAATAGGGCTGGTTGTCGCCGACGGTGAGCCCGGGAACCGCCCGCAGGGCAGCGATGAGCGGCGCCGCCAGCCGGAGGTCGTCATCATGCACGATCCCGATTTCCCAAGGCCGGTTCTCGCCCTTGTAGACCGGGTTGAAGGAATGCACGGAGACCAGGCGCGTTTCCTGTCCGCGGGCAAGCCTTTCCTCGATGACGGATTCGATGGCCTGGTGAAACGGCTGCCAGCAACGCTCGATGCGAGCCTGCCGCTCTTCCTGCGAAAGTCCCTCATTGCCCGGAATTGCGGTGAGCTCGGAGACTGGCGGCACAAGGTCGGGCGCATCCAGCGGTCGGTTGCAATCGAGAACAAGGCGCGAGATGCAGGTCTCGATCAGCGGGGCATCGAGCGCTTCCGCCATCTGCCGCGCTACCGCCAACGCTCCCGGGTCCCAAGCGATATGCCGCTCCAATTCGGCGCCGGGCAGGCCGAGGCCCTCGAATTCCGGCGGAACATGATTGGAGGCATGATCGCAGGTCAGCACGTAGATGCCACGGCCGGAGCGATTCGTGACATGCACCGATTCAGGCCGCGTGCCCGTATCAGCGGCTGATTCCGCCATTGCCCGCCTTCTCCCTCAATCTCGTATCGAATGTTACGGATTATGCACTGTTGCACTTGTTCGGATGATTTCATACAGTTTTGACTAATTTGTCAAACCCCATCTTGTCGCGGCACGAATGGAAGAAACGACCGAGAGCATAGCGGAGCGGATCAGCCAGCGGATGGACTCGATGCCCGCCGGCGAAAGGCGGGCCGCGCAGGCCCTGATCGCCAATTATCCACTCATCGGACTGAAGACGGTTGCCGAATTCGCGCAGGCGGCGGGGGTCTCGCCGCCGACCATCCTGCGCTTCGTCAGCCGGCTCGGCTTCCAGAACTATCACCAGTTCCAGTCGGAACTCCAGGACCAGCTGGCCGAACAACTCCAGTCGCCGGCCTCCCGAACCTATGATTCGCCTGCGCGCGGCGCCGCCGCCCAGCCCCTGCTCGACGCCACGCTGGAGAATCTGCGCGAGACATTCCACCATCTCTCGGCGCAGCAGATCGCGGCGATCGTCAACCGGATGGCGGACCGGCGCGGCCACATGTACCTGATGGGCGGCCGGTTCACCGATCCGATCGCGCGCTACATGGCGGCGCACCTGACCATCGTGCGCCCGAACGTCTTCCATCTTTCCGGCCAGGAAAGCATGTGGCGTGACCGGTTGATCGACATGGGAAAGCGCGACGTGCTGCTGGTCTTCGACATCCGGCGATACCAGGAAAGCCTGCTGCAATTCTCCGAGAAGGCCCACCAGCGCGGCGTCCAGATCGTGCTGTTCACCGACCAATGGCTCTCGCCCATCTCGCGCTTCGCCCGGCATGTCGTCTGGGGCCGCACCGCCGTCCCCTCGGCCTGGGACTCCTCGGCCGCGCTTTTCGTCGTCGCGGAAACGCTGATCGCCGAACTGACCATGCGGCTGGAAACGGAGGCGGCAGAGCGCATTCGCGAAATCGAAAGGCTGCGCTAGATCAGTCGAATGGCGAAGCTCATGGCGGCAGGACTAGCGGCACCAGGAAGACGCAGACGAGGAGCGCGACCAGCGCGAAGGGCACCCCGATCTTCACGAAATCGCCAAAGGTGTAATTGCCGGGGCCGACCACCAGCGTGTTCACCGGCGAGGAGACCGGCGTCATGAAGGCCGCGGAGGCCGCCAGCGCCACGATCATGGCGAACGGATAGGGCGAGGCATCCAGCGCGTCGGCAATGGCCAGCGCGACAGGCGCCATCAGCACCGCCGTCGCCGTGTTGGAGATGAACAGGCCGAGGATCGCCGTCGCCGCGAAGATCGCGGCAAGCACGAGGTGGATGGGCGAGCCGTCCAGGAGGTCGAGCAGGAGCCGGGCCGCGATATCCACCCCTCCCGTGCGTTGCAGCGCCAGCGAGAAGGGCAGCATGCCGACGATGAGGATGAGGCTCTGCCAATGAATCGCCCGATAGGCACCGGCCATGTCAATGCAGCGGAACAGACCGAGCAGCAGGCAGCCGAACAGCGCTGCCTGCACATTCGGAACCAGCCCGAAGACCATCAGGGCGACGACCAGGACGAGGACGGCCACCGCCAGCGGCGCCCGGTGGCGGGCCGGCACGGCCTCCTCGAATTCCGCCGGGAGATCGAGCAGGATCAGTTCGCGACGCGAGTCGACCAGCTTGTGGATGGCGCGCCAGGGCCCGGCGGCAAGAAGCGTATCGCCGATCCGCAGCTGCTCGTCGGACAGGTCTTCCGTGACCGGCCGGGTGCCATGCTTGATGCCGAGGACCGACAGGCCGAACCTGGAACGGAATCGCGCGCTGACCACCGTCTCGCCGACGAGCGGCGATTCCGGCGGCACGATGAATTGCGCCATGCCGATTTCCTGGGCCGAATCGGTGAACCAGTGGCTCGCTACCGGCAGGATCGCCAGCGCATTCGCCTCGGCAAAGCCCGCCAGATCGAAGCCCTCGCCATTTTGCGGCGCGCGCAGGCTGATCAACAGAAGGTCGCCCGCCTCCAGGACGGTATCGGCCTGGGGATGAATGAGCTTGCGGCCGAAGCGACGCGCACGCTCGATGGCGATGATGTGAATTCCCGCCGTGGCGCGAAGGTCGAGCCTGTCGAGCCGCTGGCCGGCGAGCGGGGAGCCATGGCTGAGTTGCAGGCGATGCGCGCGCCCAACCAGCCCGTATTGCGCTACCCAGCTCGAAAGGCCGACCCGCTCCTGCCGGAGCCCGGAATCACCTTGACCCGCGAGGAAGCGGCGCGTCACCAGCATGTACAGCAGCGCGAGCGCCAGTATGGGCAGGCCGAAGGGCGTGAACGCGAAGAAGCCGAAGCCTTCATGTCCCTGCCGAACCAGCTCGGACTGCACGACGAGATTGGGCGCCGTCGCGACCAGCGTCATCATGCCGCTGATGAGCGCCGCCACCGAAAGCGGCATCATCAGCCGGCCGGCGGCGATGTTCGCCCTGCGGGCGCAGCGCAGCACGATCGGAATGAAGATCGCGACGACGCCGGTCGAGGACATGAAGGAACCCATTCCGGTGACGATGACCATCAGGAGAACGATGAGCCGCGCCTCGCTCGCCCCGGCGCGAGCCGTCAGCCAGTCGCCCAGCCGCTGTGCCACCCCGGTGCGCACCAACGCCTCGCCGATGACGAACAGCGCAGCAATCAGGACGATATTGGGATCCGACAAGCCGACGAGTGCCTCGGACATGGTGATGACGCCGGTCATCGGCAGGGCGACCATCATGATCACCGCGACCACATCCATCCGCGGACGGTTGAGCGCAAACATCAGCACCGCCGCGGCGAGGAGCGCAAGCACCATCGCGAGCCCTGACATGGCTCAACCGCCGCCCGGCGGCTCCGCCTTCGCCGCGCGCAGGATCGATCTGCGATAGGCATGGCGCCGAACCGGCAGCCCGCCTCCGACACGACCGGGTGCCGGTTTCGCCGCGGGCGGTCCTGCATCCCTGCTCCGGATCGGGTCGCGCAGCAGGCGCAGACCGTTCAGAACGACCAGGACCGTACCGCCTTCATGGCCGATCACGGCCAGCGGCAGCGGCAATTCAAAGAATAGGCCTCCGATGACCAGCACCACCATGGCGCCGATTGCGAAGGCGAGATTTTGCCGGATGATCCGGGCAGTGCGCCGGGCAAGCCGATACGCTTCGGCAAGCCGGCCCATATCTTCAGACAGCAGCGCAACATCGGCCGCCTGCAAGGCGACATCCGAGCCCGCCGTGCCCATCGCAATGCCGACATCGGCCCGGGCCAGCGCGGCCGCGTCATTGACGCCATCGCCGACAAAGGCGACCTTGCCCTCCCTTGCGAGCCTGGCAAGCTCGTTCATCTTGTCTTCCGGCAACATGTCGGCATGGATGTCCTGTTGCCGCAGGCCGAGCTGCTCGCCGATGCGAAGGGCAACCGGCAGGCGGTCGCCGGTCATCATGACCAGGCGGCGCACACCGCCCTTGCGCAGCGCGGCGAGCGCGGATGCCGAGGTGGAACGCGGCTCGTCGGCAATTGTCACTGCGCCCAGCACCCGATCCCCGCGACCCGCATAGATGACCGACTGCGAGTCCGCTGCCAGCGCCTCCAGGCGAGGATCTCCGATCTCTGCACCCATCTCCGCGGCAAGGCGAGGATTGCCGGCCCACAGAACCCCCTCATCGTCCGTGCCGACAATTCCGGCGCTCGGAAGGCTGGTCACGTCGCGGAACGTGGCCGGCTCGATGTCCCGCCGCGCCGCTTCGTCCCGGATGGCGGCGGCGCTCGGATGTTCGGACTGCGCCTCCAGACCGGTAAGGAGCGACAGGAACCGCTCCTCGTCGCCATCCAGCGCCACGACTTGCGTCACCGAAGCCCTGCCGGTCGTCAGCGTCCCGGTCTTGTCGAAGGCAAAGGCGCCAACCTCGGCCAGCGTCTCCAGCGCCGCGCCGCCCTTGAACAGAACCCCGCCCCGCGCCGCCGCCGACAGGGCAGACAGGATCGCCGCCGGCACCGAAATCACGATCGCGCAGGGACTGGCCGCCACGAGCAGGGTCGCAGCGCGATACAGCGCCTCTTCCCAGTCCCGACCGAGCCAGAGGAAGGCCAGAAGGGCCAGCACCGCCATGGCCATGACCGCCACCGTGTAGCGCTGGCCGAACCAGGCGCTGAACTGTTCCGACGGCGCCTTGGCCGCCTGTGCCTCGGTCACGAGCGTGATCATGCGAGCGACCGTGCTTTGCTCCACCGTCCGGGCCACGGCGACCTCAAGCACGCCATCGAGATTGACCGTTGCCTCGAAGACCTGCGCGCCCGGCTGCTTGGCAACCGGCATCGATTCGCCCGTGATGTTTGCCTCGTCGATGGATCCCTGCCCGTGAAGGACGACGCCATCGGCAGGAACGCGCGCCCCCGGCCGCAGGATCACGACATCGCCTTTCGCCAGTTCGGCTGCAGGAACCTCGCGCACCGCGCCATCGGCATCCTTGCGCAGCGCCGTCTCCGGGCGAAGCTCCATCAGCGCCTCGATGGCCCGGCGCGCCCGGCCGAGCGCCCGTTCTTCCAGCGTCGTCGAAATGCTGAACAGGGTAAGCAGCACGGCGCCTTCGAAGGGCGCACCGACGGCGGCAGCGGCCACGGCGGCGACCACCATCAACAGATCGATGTCAAGAACGCGATCCTTCCACAGGGCGCCGAGCGCACGCCATGCGGCGGGCAGCCCGCCGGCAAGATAGACGAGCGCAAGTCCGGCAAGCGAAGCCAGCTGCGCAACACTCCCCTGCAACGGCCACAGCGAAAGCCCGGCGAGCACCATTCCGATCAGGGTCAGCCCCGTCAACAGCATTCCGCGATCCAAAGCCTCTCCCGTTGCAATGCATGCTGCTTGATGACAGGGAATCCCAGCCGCGGCAAGGAGAATGGCAGAGACGGCCGGGCGAACGGCATGGCGATCCGGGCCCTTGCTTCCTCCTGCTATGTTCCGCAGAAGGTCTTCAGCACGCGCTCTTCCTGCGCAGGGGGCTGCGCATAGGACGACATCTCCGGCTGTTCGTCGAAAGGCCGGGCGAGGACGCCAAGCAATTCATGGAACAGGCTGAAATCCTCGTCGCGCATTGCAGCGGCTATGGCCGCGTCGACGCGATGGTTGCGCGCAATATATTTCGGATTGACGGCACGCATCTGCGCGGCGCGCCCGGCCTGCGGCTCGCGCGCCAGCCTTTCGCGCCAGCGCTTCGCCCAGCCGTCAAGGGAAGTGGGATCGATGAAATGGTTGCGCGCCTCGCCCGGGCCATCGATTTCCCCGGCCAGATCGCGGAATGTCAGGGTGAAATCGGCGCTGTTGCGCGCCATCAGATCGAGCAGGTCCGCAACCAGTTCCAGATCTCCAGGCTCTTCGGAAAAGAGGCCGATCTTGTGGCGCATGCCCTCGTGCAGCACGTGGCGGTATCGCTCCTGGAAGGAAGCGATCACCGCCCTCGCCTGTTCGAGCCCCTCCTCGCCCTCGCCCGTGCCCTGCCCGAGGATCGGCAACAGCGCCTCGGCGAGGCGGGCGAGGTTCCAGATGGTGATGGCGGGCTGATTCGCGTAGGAATAGCGACCCATATGGTCGATCGAACTGAATACGGTGGAGGGATGGTAGGCGTCCATGAAGGCGCAAGGGCCATAATCGATCGTCTCGCCGGAAATCGCGACATTATCGGTGTTCAGCACCCCATGGATGAACCCGACCAGCATCCAGCGCGCCACGAGCTCCGCCTGTGCCGTGACAACAGCATCGAGGAGGCCGAGATAAGGTTCCGCCGTGCCGGCCAGATGCGGATAGTGGCGTGAGATCGCATAGTCTGCGAGTGCTTTCAGCCCGGCAATATCGTCCCGCGCCGCCAGATACTGAAACGTTCCGACCCGGATATGGCTGGCGGCAACCCGCGCGATGAGCGCGCCGGGAAGCCGGGTTTCGCGGTAGACATGTTCGCCGGTGGCGACGAGGGCAAGGGTCCGGGTCGTCGGAATGCCGAGCGCGTGCATCGCCTCGCTGACGAGATATTCGCGCATCATCGGCCCGAGCGCGGCGCGTCCGTCGCCATTGCGGGAAAAGCGGGTCGGGCCGGAGCCCTTCAACTGCAAATCGCGCAGCCGCCCGTGGACATCGCGCAATTCCCCGACAAGCAGGGCACGGCCATCGCCAAGTTGCGGAACGAAATTGCCGAACTGATGGCCTGCATAGGCCTGCGCGATCGGCTGCGTGCCATCCGGGAAGCGATTTCCCGCCAGCATCCCGATTCCCTCGGGGCCGCGCAGCCAGTCGGTGTCTAGGCCGAGTTCCGCGGCGAGCGACTCGTTCAGCGCCAGGAGGCGCGGGGCGGCAACCGGCGCCGGATCGGTAGGGGCATACAGGCGACGGGGTAGCTCGTCGGCATAGCTGTGCAGAAATCGGACGCCGTGCATGACCTTCCCGGGAGTTGAAGACAACTTTCCCAACATAGGTATGGCGGGCGCCGGAAACCAGCACCCCCCTAGGAAAATTTACCTCATGATTGGGGTTGCCCCCGGACGAGCGCGACGCCCTTCACCTGCGCATGGACCTGCATGCCTTCCGCCAGGCCCAGCCGCTGCCAGGAGAGGCGGGTCACGCGGGCAAGGATCCGGCTGCCGTCGCCATCCGGCCCGAGGCCGAGAACCACGGACACTTCATGATCCGAGAACTGCGCCGAAAGCAGGCGCGCCGGCAGGATATTGAGCAGGGTCGTCGCACGCGGTACTTCCAGCGCAAGGCTGACATCCCCGGCAGAGACGGTCAGCCGCAGGCGCCTGCCAGGGATTGCCGCCCGCATCGGCACGGTGAACGCACCGCCCTCGACCTTCAGGGTCGCAAGACCATATTCGGCGTCATGATGCGCCACGACCGCATCGAGCGTCACCGCGGCATCGCGGCTGCCCGCCAGCGGCAGGGCCGGGTTGGCCTGAACCTCCGCAAGGGGGCCGGAGCCAAGCACCTGGCCTTCGCGCAACAATACGACATGGTCGGCGAGCCGCTCGACTTCCGATACATCATGCGTGACCAGGAGGATCGGGATCTTCAGCCTGGCATGCAGCGCTTCGAGATAGGGGAGGATCTCATCCTTCGCCATCGGGTCCAGCGCGGACAGCGGCTCATCCATCAAGAGGAGCCGCGGCTGGGAAAGCAGGGCGCGGCCAATGGAAACGCGCTGGCGCTCGCCGCCAGAAAGATGATGCGGCATCCGGTCGAGCAGGTGCCGGATGCCGAGCAGTTCGACGATCTCGTCGAAGCGGACGATCTTGTCCGCGCCGCGCGCGCGACTTTCCCCGAAGCGCAGGTTGCGGCGCACGGAGAGATGCTGGAAGAGGCTGGCCTCCTGAAAGACATAGCCGAGCGAGCGCTTGTGCGTCGGCAGCATGCGCTCGCCCTCCTGCCAGATCTCGCCGCCAATGGCGATGCGTCCTTCGATGCGATGCAGCCCTGCCACCGAGCGCAGGATCGAGGTCTTGCCGCATCCGGAGGGGCCGAACAGCGCCGTGATGCCCTGCATCGGCAAAGCGAGGTCGACGGCGAGCCGGAACGACCCCAGCCTGCCGTCGAGGCGGATCTCGAGGGCGTTCCCCATCAGAACGCCCGCCTTCCCGTGCGGCGCGCCAGCAATGACACGAGGAGGATCACCACGAAGGCGAAGGCCAGCATGCCGAGCGACAGGAGATGCGCCTCGCGCCAGCGCAAGGTCTCGACGAGATCGTAGATGGCGATCGACAGCACCCGGGTTTCGCCGGGAATGTTGCCGCCGATCATCAGGATCACGCCGAACTCGCCGACCGTGTGGGCAAAGACGAGCACGGCCCCCGTCAGGATCCCCGGCATTGCCAGCGGCAACGCCACGGATCCGAACCGGTCGAGAGGCGAGGCGCGCAATGTTGCCGCCACTTCGAGCGGCCGCCTCCCCATGGCTTCGAAGGAATTGCGCACCGGTTGCACCATGAAGGGCAGCGAGGCGATCACCGAGCCGGCAACCAGGCCCGGAAAGGTGAAGGCGAAGGTGCGCAGGCCGAAGAACGGGCCCAGCCAGCCGCCGAGCCCGGCCGGGCCGAGCGCGAGCAGGAGGTAGAAGCCGAGCACGGTCGGCGGCAGCACCAGCGGCAGGGCGACGACGGTAGCAACGATCTCCTTCCAGCGCGACCGGGTCCAGGCGAGCCACCAGGCAACCGGCAGGCCGATGACCAGCAAGGCCGCCGTGGTGAGGGCGGCAAGCTGAATCGTCAACCAGACCGTCAGCCAGAGTTCGTGCGACAAGATGAAAGGCTCCTAGCGATCGAGGGCGAACCCGTATTGCTCGATGATGGCCGCGGCCTCCCCGCCGCGCAGGAATTCGAGAAAGGCGGCAGCAGCCGCATTGGCCTCGCCGGCCTTCAGGAGCACCGCATCCTGTCGGATCGGCCGGTACAGTTCCTGCGGCACGATCCAGTACGAGCCGACCGGCTTGCGCAACACCTGGCCGAGCGCGACGAAGCCAAGCTCGGCATTGCCGGACTCGACGAACTGGAACGCCTGCGCGATGCTCTGTCCCTGCACGATCTTCGGCTGCAGGGTCCCGAGCAGGCCCAGCGACCGCAGCGCCTCGACCGCCGCCGCCCCGTAAGGCGCGGTTTGCGGATTGGCGATGGCCAGCTGGCGGAAGTCTCCGCGCTTCAGGGCGCGCGCGCCGGTCGCCCTGCCCGCTTCGGCGCAATAGAGCACGAGACGGCCGATCGCATAAGTGAATACGGTCCCTTCGACCGCCAGCCCGTCCGCCACGGCCAGCGCCGGGCGATCGTCATCCGCGGCAAGGAAGACCTCGAACGGCGCGCCCTGCGCGATCTGGGCATGGAGCTGCCCCGTGGCGCCGAACGACAGGAGGGCTTGATGGCCCGTTGCGGCCGCGAAGGCCGATGCGATCTCGCGCGCGGCCTCGGTGAAGCTGGCAGCGACCGCGACCTTGGTCTCGCCCGCCAAGGCAGGCGGGGCAGCAGGGACAGAGGCGAGGATCACCCAGGCCGCAACAAGGATGGTCGGCAGCTTCCACATGATCCCTCTCAGACCCATCGGCCGGTCGCCGGGAGGAGATGCGCGACGCCCGGTCAAGAGGACACGTGCTTCGATGGACATACTTCCACGATCCGCCCGCGCGACATGGCCTGACCATATAACGGAGGCGGCGGCCTGAGGCAATGCGCCGCCCGCTTGCGTCGATCCGCGCCGGCCCGGCTTCACATTTCTTCACGATCCCCCATATCGCCAGAAACAGTTCCGTTCCATTCTGGTGTCATCGCGGCGATGCGGCCGCAGGAGAAGGAGCGAGAACCATGGAACAGGACCGACAGGAAACGGGCGCCGCCACCGGGCGGAAGAGCAGAAAGCGCAAGGGCTGGATCCTAGGCGGGAGCCTCGGCGCACTGGCGCTCGCCAGCATCGGCGCGGCTGGAGCAATGGGCGGCGGCTTCGGCCATCCGATGATGCATGGCGGCCATCTTGCCGGACGGGGCATCGCCCACGCGCTGGAAGCAGTTGAGGCAACCGCCGAGCAGGAAGAGCGGATCTGGGCGATCCTTGACGGCGCCCGCGCCGAGCTGCGGCCGATGATGCGCGAGTTCCGCGATGCGCATGGCGAGGCAATGCAATTGCTGGCCGCGCCCGAGATCGACCGTGCCGCGGTCGAGGCGTTGCGGGCAGAGCGGATGGCCGCCATGGACGAAGCGTCGAAAAGGCTGGTCGCGGCCGCGCTCGATGTCGCAGAAGTCCTGACCGCCGAACAGCGCGCGGAGCTGGCGGAGAAAATGAAGGAGCGCAGGGGCTGGCGCCGGTGGTAGCATTGCGCCCGGCAAGCGAGCGGGAGGCGGCATGTCGGATCGGATCCTGATCGTCGATGACGATACGCGTCTTGCCGCCATGCTCGGCGAGTATCTTGCTGCGAACGGCTACGTGACCCGCACGGCCGCTGCGGCGCTTGCCGGCCTCGACGAGATCCGGCGCAATCCGCCGGACGCGGTGATCCTTGACGTGATGCTGCCGGACCTCGATGGCTTCGAGGCCTGCCGGCGCATCCGTGCCAGCTCCGACGTTCCGGTGCTGATGCTCACGGCGAGGGGCGAGGAGACCGACCGCATTGTCGGGCTGGAGATCGGCGCGGACGACTACCTGCCGAAACCGTTCAGCCCGCGCGAATTGCTGGCGCGCCTGCGTGCGATCCTGCGCCGGCGCGAAGGCGGCAGACGCGACCGTATCCTGCGCTTCGGCAGGCTGGAAATCGATCCCGCCTCGCGCATCGCCAGGGTGGACGGCCGGCAATGCGTGATGACGGGCCACCAGTTCGACCTGCTGGTGACGCTGGCCAGGAATGCCGGCTTCACCTTGTCGCGCGAGCAGCTGATGGACCAGCTCGGCGGCGAAGGCTCTGAAGCGCTCGACCGGTCGGTCGATGTTCACATTTCCCGCATCCGCGCCGCGATCGAGGATGATCCGAAGCGGCCGCGTCGCATCCTCACGATCCGGGGGGCGGGCTATGTCTTCGCCCGCCGCCAGGACGAGGAAGGCTGAATGCCGATGCGCGCCAGCCTTTTCCTGAAAGTCTACCTGACCCTCCTGGCAAGCCTCCTTGCCGTGGCGCTCGCAGCGGCGGCGATCTTCTGGCTGTCCCGCGGCGAAGAAGACCGTGGCTGGACCGCGCGGCGCGACGCCTTCCTTGCCGCCATTCTCCCGGCGGGGACGGACCCCGCGGAAGCGCAACTCGTCCTGACGCGATTGCATGCGGCGCTCGGGGCCGACATCACGCTCCATGCCCCGGATGGCAGGATCATCGCGCGCGCCGGCAATCCGATCCCCCTTCCGGCGCCGGGCCGGCGGGGCTGGAATCCCGAAACGCGGCGCATCCACGTCGCACGGCTTCCGGACGGGCGAACCGTCTCGGTCCGTTTCGAGGGCGGGGCGTTCGGGCCGCACGGCGCCACGCCCTTCTTCTGGCTGGCCCTGATCGCGCTCATGCTCGCCATCGTCGCCTGGCCGGTGACGCGCCGCCTGACCGGCCGGCTGGAACGGTTGCGGCAGGGGGTCGAGGAATGGGGCAAGGGAAATCTCGCCAGTCGCGCGCCCGTTGAGGGCAAGGATGAGGTTGCAGCCGTCGCCGCGACCTTCAACCAGGCAGCGGAGCGGATCGAGGCGCTCGTGGCGGCCCATCGTTCCCTGCTCGCCAATGCCAGCCATGAGCTGCGCTCGCCGCTTGCCCGCCTGCGCATGGCGAGCGAACTGCATGAAGCGGCGCCAAGCGAGGCGCGGAGCCGCGAGATTGCGCGGAACCTCGCCGAACTGGACGGGCTGGTCGAAGAGATCCTGCTGGCGAGCCGGCTCGATCATCCCGAGACGCGGGAGCTCGCCGACGAACAGGTCGATCTCCTGGCGCTGGCGACCGAAGTGGGCGCGCGCTGCGGCGTCGATGCCGGCGGCGATCCGGCGATGGTGCGTGGCGATGCGCGGCTGCTTGCCCGTCTTGTCCGCAACCTGATGCACAATGCCGTGCGGCACGGCGCGCCGCCAGTCCGCGCCACGGTCCACAAGGCGGAAGGCGCAGTCGAATTCATGGTGCGCGACCATGGGCCGGGCATTGCGGAGGCCGACCGCGAGCGGGTGTTCGAACCCTTCTATCGTCCTTCCGGACGCGGCGAAGACGCAGGCGGCTGGGGACTCGGGCTGGCGCTGGTGCGCCAGATCGCGCATCGCCACGGCGCAAGCGTCAGAGTGGAAACGCCTGCCGATGGCGGAGCACGATTCATTGTCCGCTTCCCGGCCTGGGAAACTGGCCGGAAAGTCACAGAAGCCAAGGTGAACGGAGCCTGACAGGTCAGCGCGCGCCTTCGCACGCCTCCCAGGCGAGGGCGTCGATA
>CAYLGY010000068.1:0-14426 GCA_964383325.1 uncultured Rhizobiaceae bacterium | reverse complement strand
TCGTCGCGGATGCCCTTTTCCTTCATCGTGTCGATGACGACCTTCATGTAGGGCATGGTGGTCGTCAGCAATGCCGACATGCCGACAATGTCCGGCTTCTCGCGCTCGATGGCCTCCAGATAGTTCTCAACCGGGTTGTTGATTCCGAGATCGATCACATCGAACCCGGCGCCTTCCATCATCATGCCGACCAGGTTCTTGCCAATGTCGTGAATGTCGCCCTTGACGGTGCCGATGACCATCTTGCCCAGTTTCGGCGCGCCGGTCTCGACGAGCAGGGGGCGAAGGATCGCCATTCCCGCCTTCATTGCATTGGCGGACAGCAGGACTTCCGGGACGAACAGGATGCCGTCACGGAAGTCCTCGCCGACAATGCGCATGCCCTCGACCAGGGCCTTGGTCAGGACATCATAGGGCGTCCAGCCGCGATCGAGCAGCAGCCGCGTGCCTTCCTCGATCTCCTCTTTCAGCCCGTCATAGAGATCGTCATGCATCTGCAGGACGAGCTCCTCGTCGTTGAGTTCGGAGAGAATGATTTCATCATCGGACATTGGCTGCGTTTCTCCGTGGAATTTCGGGATAGCTGTCCGCGGTTTCGCCCGCGCGATCTCGCCTATCCATATATTGGCGTAGCGTCCATCCATTTCCGGAATGCGACGCCGGCAGGTGCGAATCCGTCACAATGCGATTATCCACCCCTGCTGGCTCCGCTGGTGCCGCCTTGCCTGCAATATGGGGTCATATCGCTTTTGCGACAAGGCGCGGCGCTGGCGGAGACGTCTTCTGGGTCGGCTCTGCTAGGATCGCGGCCGGATCGCAGGAGCGATGCAACATACACACAGGCAGGCAGGATGACCATACGCAACGAGGAACCGGAAACAAAAATCGGAGCTGGCGCGGCAACCGGCCGACGCAGTGCGCGGGCCGCGGGGGGAGCTGCAGCGCGCCGTGCAGCACGCAGCGGCGGCGGGCCTGGGGTCGCGCAGCCCTATATCCAGCGCAAGCTGAAGGCCTGGGAAGTCCTCGATGAGGAAGGCCTTGCCCTGATCGAGCGCAATGCCGACATCGTGCTCGAGGAAGTCGGGATCGAATTCCGCGACGATGCTGAGGCGCTGCATCTGTGGAAGGAAGCCGGTGCGGAGCTACGCGGCGAGCGGGTGCATTTTCCGAAAGGGCTGTGCCGCGAGCTTCTCAAGACGGCGCCGGCGACCTTCACCCAGCATGCCCGCAATCCGCAGCGATCCGTGCAGATCGGCGGCGATGCCACGGTCTTCGCGCCGGTATATGGTCCGCCCTTCGTGCTCGACCTGGAGGGCAATCGCCGCTACGCGACCATCGAGGATTTCCGAAATTTCGTGAAGCTGTCCTATCTGGCGCCCTCCATGCACCATTCCGGTGGAACGGTCTGCGAGCCGGTGGACATTGCCGTCAACAAACGGCACCTCGACATGATCCATGCGCATATCGTGTATTCCGACAAGCCGTTCATGGGATCGGTGACAGCGCCCGAGCGCGCCGAGGATTCCGTGGCGATGTGCCGGATCCTGTTCGGCGAGGAGTTCGTCGACCAGAACACCGTGCTGATCAACCTGATCAACGCCAATTCGCCCATGGTGTTCGACGAGACCATGCTCGGCGCGGCCAAGGTCTATGCGCGCGCCAACCAGGCCTGCATCGTCACGCCGTTCATCCTGGCCGGCGCGATGAGTCCGGTGACGGTTGCCGGTACGCTTACGCAGATCCTGGCCGAAGTGCTGGCCGGCGCCGCCTTCACCCAGCTGATCCGGCCGGGCGCACCGGTACTGTTCGGCACCTTTGCCTCCTCCATCTCGATGCAGTCGGGCGCACCGACTTTCGGCACGCCGGAACCGTCGCTGGTTTCCTACGGGGCGGCGCAACTTGCACGCCGGCTCAACCTGCCGTTCCGTACCGGTGGTTCGCTGTGTGCGGCCAAGGTGCCGGATGCGCAGGCCGCCTATGAGAGCGCCAATACGCTCAATTCAACCATGCTGGCCGGCACGAATTTCGTGCTGCACGCGGCAGGCTGGCTGGAAGGCGGGCTCGTCAGCTCCTACGAGAAATTCATGATGGACGCCGACCAGCTCGGCATGCAGCAGCGCTTCAGTGAAGGCGTCGACCTGTCGGAGAACGGACAGGCGATGGATGCGATCCGCGAGGTCGGGCCGGGCAGCCATTATCTGGGCTGCAGCCATACCCAGGCCAATTTCCAGAGCGCCTTCTACCGGTCCTTCATTGCAGACAACAATTCCTACGAACAATGGCTGGCCGAAGGGCAGAAGGATGCGCGCCAGAGGGCCAATGAAGCCGCGCGTCGATGGCTCGAATCCTACGAGCAGCCCTATCTCGATCCGGGGATCCGGGAAGGGCTGAACGATTTCATCCGGATGCGCAAGGAATCGATGCCGGACGCCTTCACGTGAAAGAAGCCCGAGGACGGCCGGGCTAAAGTGGCCGAAATCATCCAGCGTGAAGTCTGGCGCATAGGTGGCGGCGAATGAGCCTGATCCGGCAGATTGCCGGCAGGCTTGGCGGCCATGGGCTGATCCTGCGCGGCGGTTTCGATTTCACGGCGGAAGATGCGCCGCCTCCTGGACCTGACGGGGCACCAGCCCGGTCGGTGCTGCTGGTCGGCCATGGCGGCCCCGAATACTGGAGGCATTTTCAGGCGTGGATGGAACGGCAGCAGTCTCCATGCGCCGATCCGCTCGACCAGTGGGCAGCAAGTCGAATCAGTCCTGTGGCAGAGGTCTCCGGTGCCCGCGCCGTCTATCCGTCCGACCGGCCCTATCTGCCGTTCCAGCAATGGGCAATGCGCAGCGAAGGGCTGCGGCCTTCGCCCCTTGGGATGCTGATCCACCCCGAATATGGGCTGTGGCACGCCTATCGCGCGGCCCTGCTGTTTTCCCGCAAGTTGAATCTGCCGCCAGCGCCACCGGTCCGGCATCCGTGCAACAATTGCGCGGAAAGGCCCTGTCTGACAGCCTGTCCGGTGGAGGCCCACAGGCTGGAAGGCCTTTCAGTCGAAACCTGCCGGGCCCATCTTGCCGCACCCGCCGGCATAGCCTGCCGCCAGAAGGGCTGCCTTTCGCGCAATGCCTGCCCGGTAGGCGCGCAATGGCGACTGCCTGCGGCCGTCCAGGCCTTTCATCTCGCGGCGTTCGCCGTGAGCTGAAACCTTCTAGTGACGGCCCCGCCGCCGCTCGCGCCGGCCCGTTCCCGGTGCTGGCGCCGCCGCGGTCCGGTTGCGCAGGGGACCGAGTCGGGCAGTGATTTCCTCAAGGTCCGGCGGATCACCTCGATGGTGGGAATCGAGCGCCTGCCGCATGGCCTTCAGATGCTCGAAGGAAGTACCGCAGCACCCGCCGATGATCGAGGCGCCCGCATCGACCGCCAGCCTCACATAATCGCTCATCAATTCGGGCGTGCCTGAATAGTGAATTTCCGAGCCCCGGAATTCCGGAATTCCGCAATTGCCCTTGACGATTACCGGGGTGCCATCGGCGGTGCGCGCCATGTCGAGCAGCGCGGCCAGAATATCGGGGGCACCGACACCGCAATTGGCGCCGACAGCCGAGGGGGGCTGCGAAAGCTCGCGGCCAACCTGGTGAATATCGGCCGGAAGCAACCCCATCATCGTGCGGCCGGCAGTATCGAACGAAGCCGTATAGGTGTAAGGCATCCCGGCGCGGATCGAGGCTTCCGCGGCAGCCCGGATCTCGCCAGGCGCCGACATGGTCTCGATCCAGATCACTTCCGCTCCGCCGGCCTTCAGACCCTCGATCTGCTCCAGAAAGGCCTCGACGGCAGCCTCCGGCGTCAGCCGTCCGAGGGGCTCCAGCAATTCTCCCGTCGGTCCGACCGATCCGGCAACGATGACCTTCCTGCCGGCTGCGTCGGCCACCTTGCGGGCAATCCCGGCCGCCCGGCGGTTGATCTCGTGCACGCGATCTTCCGCACCATGCAGCTTCAGGCGGTGGCGCGTGCCGCCGAAGGAATTGGTGAGAATGATGTCCGCGCCCGCATCGATGAAGCCCTGGTGCAGGGCGGCGATCCTCTCCGGCGCGGTCTCGTTCCAGATTTCCGGCGCCTCGCCGGCGGTCAGCCCCATGGCGAACAGATTGGTGCCTGTCGCGCCATCGGCGAGGAGGATGCCTTTCTCGGCAAGAAGCTGCTGAAGGGGGTCGGTCATGCGTGCGTCCGGCTGAACTGGGTGGAGATAAGGATATAAAGAAACCATTATGTCACGTCAATCGACATGGCGGCGCGGGCTGCGACTCTCTGCCACGGGTTTTCAGGGTCGGCGAAGCGCCGGAGGCAAGGTGCCGCCAAATTCCCGAATTTTCTTTTGAAATCCGGGGAGGCCGAACCGCAATTCGGCCCCTTGCAGGGTATGTTTATTCGTTGAAATCCGAAACTGCCTGTTGATCTTTCTTCGAATTGCGCTAAAAAAGACATGAACGACCGGATGCCGGTCCGCGCAGAAGTTCCGTCAGTTGCTCGGAAGCTTTTTCCGAAGAGACTGCCGAGACAAGGAGCGGATCGGACAGGTCGGACGAGCCGCAGCGAAATTGATGGCGCCTTCGTGCAAAAAATGTGCCATCATAGGCGGAACTGTTCCGAGCCCCCCATTTCCCGGAACGGTTCCGCCGCAGCGGTTTCTCTCCCTCGCTCAGAAGCCGATGATCGCCCAGGCCGTGTCGCATGCTGTCTCCGCTTCGCCTGAATTTCAACTGGCGAGAATCCCGAGGAGACGTTAATGGATGGACATGGTGAAATTGAGGCAGCTGGAAGAAGCTTATAATCGCGCCCTGGCGCTGGAGAAGGCCGGGGAACGCGAACGTTCCGCCGAGGTCTGGCGCGAAGTGCTCGCGCTCGACCCGGAAGATCATGGCGGCGCGGCGGTGCGCCTTGCCAGCCTCGGCATGGCCGGGCCGCCGCCAAGAGCGCCGCGCGCCTATGTCGAGACCCTTTTCGACCAGACCGCGGAGGTTTTCGACGAGGTGCTGGTCGACCATCTTGGCTATTCGGTTCCGGAGCAGATGCGCCAGTGCCTCGAGGCAGGAGAGGCGCATGCCTTCGCGCGCATGCTCGACCTTGGCTGCGGCACCGGTCTTGTCGGCGTGGCGCTTCGGGAAATGGCGCGGGAAATCATCGGGGTGGACCTGTCGGAGAACATGCTCGCCCACGCCTTCGAGCGCGAGGTCTATGACGATCTCTATGTAGGGGAGGCGGTCCAGTTCCTCGAAGAGGAGGACGGCGAACCGTTCGACCTCATTACCGCCGCTGATGTGATGCCCTATCTCGGCGATCTTGCGCCGCTGTTCGCCGCCGCCGCGCCGGTTCTCCATGCGGGCGGGCTCCTGATATTTTCCACCGAGACACTTGCCGACCATCAGTTCGGCGACCGCGACTGGACCGTGGGACCGCATCAGCGCTTCGCGCATCGGCTGGATTATGTGGTACGCGAACTGACCGGCGCCGGGTTCGAGCCTGTCGAAGCCCGGCAGATCGTCATCCGCCATGAGGAGGGTGAGCCGATCACCGGCCATCTGGTGCTGGCGCGCAAGGCGCTTCCCTTTCCCCCTGAAAGGCTCTAGGGAGCGGTCATGACCGTCACAGTCCGTTTCGCCCCGTCCCCGACAGGCTACATCCATATCGGTAATGCGCGTACGGCGCTCTACAACTGGCTGTTTGCCAGCAAGGCGAATGGCCAGTTCATCCTTCGCTTCGACGACACCGACGCCGAACGGTCGCGCAGCGAATATTCCGAAGCGATCGCGGAGGACCTGCACTGGCTCGGCCTCGATCCGGATCTGACCGTGCACCAGTCGCAGCGCGCCGAGATCCACGCCCGCGCGGCCCGGCAATTGCGGGAGGCGGGGCTGCTCTATCCCTGCTACGAGACCAGCGAAGAGCTGGAGCGCCGCCGCCGGATCCTCCTGTCGCGTCGGCTGCCGCCAGTCTATGGGCGCGAGGCGCTGAAACTTGGCGAGCTGGAACGGCAAGCCCTCGAAGCGGAAGGCCGCAAGCCGCACTGGCGGTTCCTGTTGCCGAATTTCCGTGACGATCCGTTCCGGCCGGAGCGAACCGAGATCACCTGGGAGGATCTCATGCGCGGCCGACAGACGGTCGACCTTGCCTCGATGTCGGACCCGGTCCTGATCCGCGCCGACGGGACGTTTCCCTACACGCTGCCCTCCGTTGCCGATGACATCGACCTTGGCGTCACCCACATCATCCGCGGTGACGATCATGTCACCAATACCGGCGTGCAGATCGCGATATTCGAGGCGCTGGGCGCAGCGGCGCCTGTTTTCGGTCATCATAATCTTCTGACCGCGACCTCCGGAGAGGGCTTGTCGAAGCGCAGCAATGCGCTCTCCCTGCGCGGGCTGCGCGAGGCGGGCTATGAGCCCATGGCGGTCGCGTCGCTGGCCGTGCTGATCGGGACCGCGGAGGCCGTGCGGGCAGTACCGCACCTCGCGGCGCTGCAGGAATTGTTCGATCCGGCCAAGATATCCAGATCGGCGGCGAAGTTCGACCCGGCCGAGCTGGACGTCCTCAATCACGAACTGATCCAGACCCTGCCTTTCGCGGCAGTTGCCGATCGTCTCGCAAGGATCGGCATTGCGGGGGACAAAGCCGAGCCGTTCTGGCTGGCGGTGCGTGAGAATATCGCCCGGCTGGACCAGGCCGGCTTCTGGTGGCGGATCGTCTCGGAGGCCCCGGCCGAGGAGGATTGCCCGTTGCCCGAGGACCGGGAGTTCATTGCTGCCGCGCTGGAATTGCTGCCGCCCGAGCCGTGGGGCGCCTCGACCTGGAAGCAATGGACAGATGCAGTGAAACAACGTACCGGCCGCAGCGGCAAGGCGCTCTATCTGCCGCTGCGCAAGGCGCTGACAGGGCGCAGAAGCGGCCCGGAACTTGCCGCGCTTCTCCCGCTGATGGGACGTGACCGGGTCCTGCGGGGCTATGGCAAGCGCTGATCCCGTTCGGTGAGCCGGTACTCGCCCTCTGCAAACTCGATGCGCCGATAGAAGCATGACCGCCGGCCGGTATGACAGGCAGCGCCGTCGCCCTCGATGCGGACCTTGAGCCAGACGGCATCCTGGTCGCAATCGGTGCGCAGTTCGGCGACCCGCAGGAAATTGCCGGACGTCTCGCCCTTTTTCCACAATTGCTGCCGCGAGCGCGACCAGAAATGCGCAATCCCGGTGTCGAGGGTGCGCGAAAGCGCTTCCGCGTTCATATGGGCAAGCATGAGCAACTCGCCATCGTCAGCGGAACTGACCACGGCCGTGACCAGCCCATTCGCATCGAAACGCGGGGTAAAGCTGCTGCCTTCCTCGAGCGCATGCGAATCGCGTGGCGGGGCGGGAAACTCGCTCATGGCGTTGCTCAGCTGGCGCCACCCATGCTGCGGACCATGGTTGTCACCCGCAATTGCTCGGCGGGATTGTCCTTCAATTCCCCGGTAAAGATGGAAGTCATGGTCGTCGAACCGCGCTTCCGGACGCCGCGCATCGCCATGCACATGTGCTCGGCCTCGATGATGACCGCAACCCCGCGCGGCTGCAGCGTCTCCTGGATCGTGGTCGCAATCTGCGCCGTCAACGCCTCCTGGGTCTGCAGGCGCTGGGCGAAAATATCCACCACGCGCGCGATCTTGGAAAGGCCGACGACCCTTCCGTCGGGCAAATAGCCGACATGGGCCCGGCCGATGATCGGCACCATGTGATGTTCGCAATGCGAATAGAACGGAATGTCGCGGATCACCACCAGCTCGTTGTAGCCGGCAACCTCCTCGAATGTCCGGCCCAGCTCTTCGGCCGGATCGCGCTGGTATCCTGCAAACATTTCACGGAATGCCTTGGCGACGCGACCAGGCGTGTCGCGAAGCCCTTCGCGGTCCGGATCATCGCCCGCCCAGCGCAGCAATGTGCGAACGGCCGCTTCGGCCTCGGCCTGCGAAGGGCGTTCATCCATCCCCGGCAATTCATCATGCTGGGGAAATCTCTTGACAATGGCATCCATCCAGGGGTTCTCCCGAGGATCCTCGCGGCGGAGGAACGAGTTGAACGGACCACTTGCCTCATCCGGAACCTGCGGGCCATTGCCGCGGTCTGTGGCGTATAGCGGTAATTCCATTTGCCCCGGCGACTTGCCGGAAGCTGTTGAAGGTCCTTATATAGGCACGACAAGCGCCGATTGGAAGCCGTCCGGAACGGCATGGGCGAAATCTTCTGAAGGCGGGACCGGTTCGCCATGATCGATGAAGTCTACAACAAGAAGATCCTCGAATTCGCGGGCAATATTCCCCGTATCGGCCGGCTTGCCGCGCCTGACGCAACGGCGAAAGCCCATTCGAAACTGTGCGGGTCAACGGTGACGATCGACCTGTGCATGCGCGATGGCGTCGTCACCGATTTTGCCCATGACGTCAAGGCGTGCGCGCTCGGACAGGCTTCGTCCTCGATCATGGCGCGCAATATCATCGGGGCAGACGCCGAGGAGCTGAAGGCCGTGCGGGAAGCCATGCAGCGCATGCTCAAGGAGAACGGCCCGCCGCCGGAAGGCCGGTTCGCCGATCTGAAATATCTGGAGCCCGTGCGGGACTACAAGGCGCGCCATGCCTCGACGCTGCTGACATTCGACGCCGTGGTCGATGCCATCCGGCAAATCGAGGAGAAGCAGGCGGAGCCTGCCGCCTGATGGCCGGCCGGAATTTCTCCGGTCCCTGGCCGAGGACACCCGGACGCCTTGCCGGAACTGCGCTTGTTCGCCTCTACCAGCTTACCCTGTCGGGCTTCATCGGCAATCATTGCCGCCATTTTCCGAGCTGCTCCGAATATGCCTATGAGGCCATTGCGCGTCATGGGCTGTGGCGCGGATTCTGGCTGGCATTGCTGCGGGTCCTTCGTTGCGGCCCCGGGGGAACCCACGGAATCGACAATGTGCCGCAGACATTGGCGGGCATTCCCTGGTGGATGATCTGGCGCTTTCGCCGGCCCGCCGGGAATTAGCACGCTTTACACGCGGGAACGACTTGAGTATCCCGACCGCATCGGACTTCCCGTCCGACGATTCACCACCCGCGCCCGTAGGCGGGACTGGAACAGGAGTATATGCTCATGGCTGAAGCCGTTTCCCTTACATTTCCCGATGGCTCCCGACGCGAATATCCGGCGGGCACGACCGGGCGGGAGGTTGCGGAATCCATTTCCCGTTCGCTGGCCAAGCGCGCCGTTGCCATATCGATCGACGGCACCTTGCGGGATCTCGCCGATCCGGTGACACCGGGCGCGATCGAGATCGTCACGCGGGAAGATCCTCGCGCGCTCGAGCTGATCCGTCACGATGCGGCGCATGTGATGGCCGAGGCCGTGCAGGAACTCTGGCCCGGTACGCAGGTGACGATCGGCCCGGTGATCGAGAACGGCTTCTACTATGATTTCGCCCGCGATACGCCCTTCACCCCCGAGGATCTTCCGCTCATCGAGAAGAAGATGCGCGAGATCATCGCCCGCAACCGGCCCTTCACCAAGGAGGTCTGGTCGCGCGAGAGGGCCCGCAAGGTATTTGCGGAGAAGGGCGAGGGCTACAAGGTCGAACTGATCGATGCGATTCCCGAGGACCAGGAACTGCGGATCTATTTCCAGGGCGATTGGTTTGACCTCTGCCGCGGGCCGCACATGGCCTCCACCGGCCAGATCGGCAATGCCTTCAAGCTCACCAAGGTGGCGGGCGCCTATTGGCGCGGCGATTCGAACAATCCGATGCTGACCCGCATCTATGGCACGGCCTGGGCAAGCAATGAGGAGCTGGACGCCTATCTGCACATGCTGGAAGAGGCGGAGAAACGGGACCACCGGCGCCTCGGCCGCGAGATGGACCTGTTCCATTTCCAGGAGGAAGGTCCGGGCGTCGTCTTCTGGCACGCCAAGGGCTGGCGGATGTTCCAGAATCTGGTCAGCTACATGCGCCGTCGCTTCGATGCCGATTATGAAGAGGTCAACGCACCGCAGATCCTCGACAAGTCCCTCTGGGAGACATCCGGCCATTGGGGCTGGTACCAGGAGAACATGTTCGCGGTGAAGTCGGCGCATGCCCTGACCCATGCGGACGATCCCGATGCGGACCAGCGGGTTTTTGCGCTGAAGCCGATGAACTGCCCCGGCCATGTCCAACTCTTCAAGCATGGGCTGAAATCCTACCGGGATCTGCCGATCCGGCTGGCCGAGTTCGGCCATGTGCATCGATATGAGGCTTCCGGCGCGCTGCACGGGCTGATGCGGGTGCGTGCCTTCACCCAGGACGATGCCCATGTGTTCTGTACCGAAGACCAGCTCGAAGCCGAGATCCTGAAGATCAACGACCTGATGATGTCGGTGTACAAGGATTTCGGCTTTGACGAGGTGGTGGTCAAGCTGGCGACCCGGCCGGAGAAGCGCGTCGGCACCGACGCGATGTGGGATCATGCCGAGGAGATCCTGAAACGGGCGCTGGCCCGCATGGCCCGCGAGGACAACCGGATCAAGGTCGGCATCAATGAGGGCGAGGGCACCTTCTACGGACCCAAGTTCGAATATACGCTGAGGGATGCCATCGGCCGGGAATGGCAATGCGGCACGACCCAGGTCGATTTCAACCTGCCGGAGCGGTTCGGCGCCTTCTATATCGACAAGGATTCCGAGAAGCGCCAGCCGGTGATGATCCACCGCGCCATTTGCGGCTCGCTGGAACGGTTTCTCGGCATCCTGCTCGAGAACCATGCCGGCCATCTGCCACTCTGGTTCGCGCCGCTCCAGGTCGTGGTGGCGACGATCACCTCCGACGCGGATGGGTATGCGGCCGAGGTGGCCCGGGAACTACGCCGGGCGGGACTGCAGGTCGAAACGGATCTGCGCAACGAGAAGATCAATTACAAGGTCCGTGAGCACAGCCTCGCCAAGGTGCCGATCATCCTGGTCTGCGGCAAGCGCGAAGCGGCGGAACGCACGGTCAATATTCGCCGGCTCGGCAGCCGCGACCAGCAGGCGGCGACGCTCGTCGATGCGATCGCGATGCTGCGCGAGGAGGCGACGCCACCCGACCTGCGCCGGGCAGCCTGATCGGGGCGGCGCGATCCTTCCGGCCTTACGGGTCGATGGCCAGCACCTCGACATCCTGGTGCCGGCCCGACACCACCTCGAAGTCGCGGGAATAGGTGCGGTCGCGATTGCGGGCGATGGCGGTATAGCTGCCCTCCGCCAGCACCATGGAGGTGAAGGCGCCGACATTCTCGCGCAGGACATCGCCGGATTCGGTGAGGATGGACCAGTGCGTATCGGCCAGCGCCTCGCCGCCGGGCTCACGCACCAGCTTCATCGTCAGCTGTGCGGCGCGATGCTCGACATCCGCCTCGGTGAGCTTGCCGGCCTCGACCCGGATGTCGGAACGGACGACGGCATTGACCGTGCCATAGGTGGAGACGATGTGGTAGGTCCCCGCATTGAGGCGGATGACCGCATTGGGATTGACATCAGGCAGGATCAGCGGCCGCTCCTCGCGCGGATCCTCCCGGGCTTCATAGATCGAGAAGCGCAGCTTGTCCGGCGGGATGCTGATGCCGCCCGAAAGGACGGCGTCCAGCTTGAGGCCGCCGGCATCCAGAATGACGTTTTCCTGGCGCGTCTCGCCGCGCCGCAGCGTGATGCGCTTGGTGGCTCCGGCCCGGCCAAAGGCGGAGTGCACCAGATAGCTGCCGGGCTCGAGGTCGAAGGTACTCGTGCCTCCTTCGGCGGTCGCAATCAGCGGCAGCTTGCCGTCAGGTCCGGGCTCCGGTCCGAACACCCGCCAGATGAGCCCGCGCGGAATCGCCGGCTCGCCCTCGGCGAGATGCGCCGCAAGCTCGATGCGCGCCAACTCCGTCAGTTCCTGGTCGAGTTCGATCATGGGCTGGAAGGAGGTGAAGCCGTCGAGGCGCAGGCGATCGGCCTGCTGGGCTTCGACGCCGGTCGCAAGGAAGAGGCTCGCCAAGAGCCCGCAGAAAGCAGCAGCCTGCATGATTCTCATACCATTCATGAAACCCGCGGCGGTGGCAATTTCAAGGCATATTTGGCATGTTGCGGCGCAAGGTCGGCAACCCTTTCCGGCCAGTCGAAACGAAGGAGTGCGGATTGAACGAGACGGTACTGGACTTCCTGCTGCGGCGCAGGTCGGCGCCGATCGCCGAATTGCGCGAGCCGGCGCCTGACGAGGTGGAACTGATGCAGATCCTTGCGGCGGCGACGCGCGTGCCCGATCACGGGCGCCTCGCGCCCTGGCGCTTCATCCTCTACCGGGGCGATGTCCGCCGGGAGATCGGCGTGAAGCTGGCGGAGCTGGCCGAGCGGCGGCGCGGACCGCTTGGCGAGGCAGCGCGCAACAAGGAGCTCGAACGATTCTCGCGCGCGCCGCTGGTCATCGGCATCGTGCACCGGCCGGTGGCGCATCCGACGATCCCGGACTGGGAGAAATTCCTTTCGGGCGGCGCAGTGGCGATGAACCTGATTCTCGCTGCCAATGCGCTCGGTTACCGTACGAACTGGATCAGCAACTGGTATGCCGATGATGCGGAGGCGCGCCAGCTGCTCGGCCTCGCGCCGGAAGAGCGCGTCATCGGCTTCGTGCATGTCGGCACATTCGAAGGCGAAGTGCCGGAGCGCGAGCGTCCGGATGTCGCCTCGCTGATCAGCGAATATTCCGGGCCCTACCAGGCTCCCTCCGCGAGCGACTGATTGATGGGCAGGAGCGCGGCTCGGCATTACTCGCCCTGGGGTGGCTTCAGGCGATGCCCGGCCACATCCTCGAGCGCGGGGGAGAGCGGGGCAGGCGGCTTCAGTCGCCGCGTCCCGAGGCGGGGATGCAGCTTGCCGGCCATGTGCCAGCAGCCCAGCATGACGGCGCCGATGGCCGCGAAGATGAAGGGAACCGGCAGGACCAGCAGCACCAGCCAGGCGATGCCGGGGCTGGCAATGTTGGAAACATCGCGATAGCTGGAATAGACGGCGGACATCTCCGTCCGTTCGGAGGGCTTGACAGCCATCAGGAAGGGCAGGCCGCTGCACACGTCGAGCAGGATGAGGAAACTCGACGAGGCAAAGAGGATGGCAACCGTCGCCGGCGGGACAAAGGCGGCAAAGGCGCCGAGAATGAAACCAAGGCCGGCCATCAGGAAGCCGAAGCGGATTCCCGCCTTGACCGAACGGCGCTCGAGGACGCGCATGAACAGGGGCACCGCGAACAGCATGGAGAAGGACAAGGACAGCGCCAGTCCTGCAATGCGCTCGCCCAGCCCGTACTCGATCGTGAAGATCGGCAGATAGACGATATAGACCCACCAGGCGGCCGAACGGGTGGTGGCATAGATCCAGCCCGCGACCAGCCGGGGCTGACGAAAGAACTGGCCGAGATAGGCGAGCGGATTGGGCGCCGGCTTGCGCGCCCGCGCGATCAGCTTGCCATTGCCGAGGCGCATGATCCAGAATGTGATCAGCAGCAGGATCGCCATGAGGGCGGAGATGAGAAAGGGCAGGGCCGGCCAGATCGTGTACATGGTCACGCCGAGCACCGGGCCGGCGGTCCAGGCCAGCGCGCCATAGAACAGGCGCAGGGTCTCGGCCCTGCCGAGCTCCACCCGTTCGACATAATCGAGCACATAGGCGTTGAAGCACACCATGACGGTGACGGTTGCCAGCGAATTGAGCAGGATCACCAGGCTGACCATCTCCGGCTTGCCCCAGATGCCGACCGCTGCGCCGACAATGTAGAACAGCGCGCCGATCGTATACATCCAGCGCCTCGGGATGAAGCGCATCAGCCATGGCGCCATCAGCACGGTGAGAAGCGAACAGAGGCCGATGCCGAAATAGATGGCGGCAATGAGTTGCGCGTCGCGATAGGCATGATACATGGCCAATGGCAATACCGAGACCAGAATGCCGCGCGCTGACGATTCCAGTCCGGCAAGCAGGGCGAAGCCGCGCAGGCCCGGATTGGGCGCATGACGAACCCAGTCTGGAATTCGGCGTTGAAACATGATTCCCCACTCGATCGCAGCCGACACCATGCACCAGCGGCAGCCGCATGTCAGCAGCGATCCCGGCGAGCGACCTTCTGTCCCGAAAATCCGGTCCGGGCGCCGGATCGGGAAGGAATTCGCGTTCTCCGGAAAGGAGCCTGCGCAAGCATGAGAGTCTGCTTCTGGTGCCGATTCTTCCGGGGGCCATGCTCCGGAAAGCGCATTGCTTGGCCCGAAAATGACGGAAAAAGCGCCTTCGCATTCCCGCGGGTGCGAGCGCGCCTTCGCACGCCTCCCAGGCGAGGGCGTCGATAGCGCTAAGAATCTCGTCGATTTCCCGGGAACCGGGCGGCAGGCGCCCGTC
>CAYLGY010000067.1:13220-14488 GCA_964383325.1 uncultured Rhizobiaceae bacterium | reverse complement strand
ATGATGATGATGGGCCTGCATTTCATGGAGGAAGAGCCGTTCCACACGGTCTATGTCCACGCCCTGGTGCGCGACAAGCACGGCGCCAAGATGTCGAAATCGAAGGGCAATGTCATCGATCCGCTCGAGCTTGCCGATGAATACGGTGCCGATGCGCTGCGCTTCACCCTGGCGATCATGGCCGCCCAGGGTCGCGACGTGAAGCTCGACCCGAACCGCGTCGCCGGCTATCGCAATTTCGGCACCAAGCTGTGGAATGCGGCGCGCTTCGCCGAGATGAACGGCGTCGCCGTCCAGCCCGGTTTCCGGCCGGAGGATGCGAAGCTGCATGTCAATCGCTGGATCCTGACGGAACTGACGCAGACGGCGCGTGCCATCACGACGGCAATCGAGACCTATCGCTTCAACGAGGCGGCGGGCGCTGCCTATCGCTTCGTCTGGAACCAGCTTTGCGACTGGTATGTCGAATTGCTGAAGCCGATTCTGGCTGGCAACGATGTGGCGGCTGCAGGCGAAGCTCGTGCGACCATGGCCTACGTGCTCGACGAGACCTGCAAATTGCTGCATCCCTTCATGCCCTTCATGACCGAAGAGCTCTGGCAGCGCCGAGGCGGCGAGGCCGGGCGCGAGACCCTGCTGTGTCATACGCCGTGGCCGGCGCCGGAATTCGAGGATCTGGAGGCAGCAGCCGAGATCAACTGGCTGATCGAGCTCGTTTCCGGCATACGTTCGGTTCGCGCCGAGATGAACGTTCCGGCAGCGGCGAAGGCGCCTCTTGCAGTCGTCGGCGCGAGCGAAGAGACGCTTGCGCGGCTGGCAAGGCACCGGGCAGCGATTGCGCAACTGGCTCGGGTTACCGAGATTCACGCCGATGACGAGGCGCCACGCGGGGCAGCGCAGATCGTGGTCGGCGAGGCGACGCTGTGCCTGCCGCTCGGCGAGCTGATCGACCTGGCCGCTGAATCGGAGCGCCTGGCGCGAGAGCGCGGCAAGCTGGCAGCCGAGATCGAGCGAATCGAGAAAAAGCTGGGCAATGAGAAGTTCATCGCCAATGCACGACAGGAAATCATCGAAGGCGAGCGCCAGAAGCTGGCGCAGTCGCAGCAGCAGATGGAAAAGCTGGCTGCGGCGCTGGAAAGGCTGCGCGCCGCGGGATCCTGAGCCCGCATCTGATCACACGCGGCGGCCGCGCTACATGCTTCCGGCCGGAAGCATCCTGCGGCCGTCAAATCATGGGATTTCCTGCTGGCGCATGCTCTGATCCGGAA
>CAYLGY010000067.1:8456-13120 GCA_964383325.1 uncultured Rhizobiaceae bacterium | reverse complement strand
GCGGGAACCACTTTCCGGGATCATGCTTTAATCCGGTACGCTCGTCTGTAATGCGAGCGCATGCAGCGACTCTCCCATGCGGCCGCGCAATGCCTCGTAGACCATCTGATGCTGCTGGACACGCGTCTTGCCGCGAAAGCTCTCCGCGACGACTTCCGCCGCATAATGATCGCCATCCCCTGCAAGATCGCGGATGGTGATCCTGGCATCGGGAATGGCTTCCTGGATGAGCTTCTCGATGTCATGGGCGGTCATGGCCATGAAGGTCTTCTCCTTTTAATTCCCCATATAATTCGGGAACCAGCCCGCATGGGCCCGGCTGAGTTCACCTACCGATATGACATGGCGCTCCCCGAGCTTCAAGGCATCGCCCCCGGTTGTGCCGATGCGCTTGGCACTGACCCCGGCTGCTTCGGCGCGTGCGAGTACTTCCGAAACCGTATCGGCTTCTAGAGCAACAACATACCGGCCCTGATCCTCGCCGAACAACCACGGTGTGGGGTCGATCCCGGCAGGCAGGGGAATCTCGGCGCCGATCCGGGACGCAATCGCCATTTCGGCGAGCGCGACGGCAAGGCCGCCATCCGAAATGTCATGGCAGCAGGTGACGATGCCATCGGCAATGAGCCCGCGGACAAGGTCGCCGGATTTGCGTTCCAGCGCCAGATCCACCGGCGGCGGCGGACCTTCGAGCCTGCCGAACAGTTCGCGCAGCCAAGAAGAGCGGCCGAGATGGCCCGCGCCCTGGGGTGGCTCGCCGATCTGGACCACGGCAAGGTCCGGTGCCGGGAAGGCGATCCGCGCCATTCTCGACCAGTCCTCGATCAGTCCCACACCTGCAATGGTCGGCGTCGGCAGGATCGCCTCGCCCTGCGTTTCATTGTAGAGCGACACATTGCCGGAGACGATCGGGAAATCGAGCGCACGGCACGCCTCGCCAATCCCGGCAATTGCGCCTACAAGCTGGCCCATGATCTCCGGCCGTTCCGGATTGCCGAAATTGAGATTGTCGGTGGCGGCAAGCGGCAGGGCGCCACTCGCCGTCAGGTTCCGCCAGCACTCCGCCACAGCCTGGCGGCCGCCTTCGCGCGGATCGGCAGCAACATAGTGCGGCGTCACATCCGACGTGAAGGCGAGCGCCCGACGCCCGTCAATGCGGATCACCCCGGCATCCCCGCCGGGCAATTGCAGGGAATTGCCCTGGATGAAGGTATCGTACTGTTCCCAGACCCAGCGCCGCGACGACAGGTTCGGCGAGCCGACCAGCCGGATCAGGGCTTCGGCAATGTCCATGCTCGGCAGGCTGGCCGGATCGAGCGCAGCCGGCGCCGGTGTCTCCACCCAGGGCCGGTCATATTCCGGCGCCTCGTCACCCAGCTCCTTGATCGGCAGGTCGGCCACCTGCACGCCCTGATGCCGGACGCGGAAGCGCAGATCGTCCGTAGTGCGCCCGACCACGGCAAAATCCAGTCCCCATTTGCGGAAGATCGACTCCGCCTGCTCGCGAAGCTCCGGGCGCAGGATCATCAGCATGCGTTCCTGGCTTTCGGACAGCATCATCTCGTAGGCGCTCATCCCTTCCTCGCGCACGGGAACCTGGTCGAGGTCAAGTTCGATGCCGAGATCGCCCTTGGCGCCCATCTCGACCGCCGAGCAGGTGAGGCCAGCCGCGCCCATGTCCTGAATGGCGATGACCGCGCCCGTCTGCATGAGTTCGAGGCAGGCTTCAAGCAGGCATTTCTCGGTGAAGGGGTCGCCCACCTGCACGGTAGGCCGTTTCTCCTGCGTATCCTCGCCGAACTCCGCCGAGGCCATGGTGGCGCCGCCGACCCCGTCGCGGCCGGTCTTCGCGCCAAGATAGACGACGGGCAAGCCGACGCCTTCGGCGCGCGAATAGAAGATCGCATCGGTGCGGGCAAGGCCGGCCGCAAAGGCATTGACGAGGCAATTGCCATTATAGCTCGGATCGAACTCGACTTCGCCGCCGACAGTCGGCACGCCGAAGGAATTGGCATAGCCGCCGATTCCGGCAACCACGCCCGCCACCAGATGGCGCGTGCGCGGATGGTCCGGGGCACCGAACCGCAGGGCATTCATCGCGGCAATGGGCCGCGCGCCCATCGTGAACACATCCCGCAAGATCCCCCCGACGCCGGTAGCCGCACCCTGATAGGGCTCGATATAGGACGGATGATTGTGGCTCTCCATCTTGAAGACGACGCAATCGCCTTCGCCGATATCGACGACGCCGGCATTCTCGCCGGGCCCCTGGATCACGCGTGGCCCGCTCGTCGGCAAGGTGCGCAGCCATTTCTTGGAAGATTTGTACGAGCAATGTTCGTTCCACATTGCCGAGAAGATGCCGAGTTCGGTGTAGGTCGGCTCACGGCCGATCAGCTCGAGGATGCGCGCATATTCTTCCGGCTTCAGGCCATGGTCGGCAACGAGTTCGGGAGTGATTTCAATTCGGTTCGGGATGTTCATCGGCAATTCCGGAAAAGTTTGCGCCCTTCGCCGGGCCTGGCCCGGAACTCGGCGCATGGTCGAGAATCTTGGCCGCGAGACGCTGCGGGCCTGATGCGGCGGCTTCCGCCCCGGCATCGAGTCCGGAAGGGACGGCAGCACCGCCTTTCCCCTCCCGCCGATCCGGGATGATGTCAGCTTGCATCCATTCAGGAGTTACGGGCTTCAAAGGATTTCGCGCACCCTTTCCTTCGGACGGCACAGCCTGACGCCCCTGGGCGTGACCACAATGGGTCGCTGCATCAGGACAGGATGGCGATGCATCGCCTCGATCCGTTCATCGTCGGAAAGATCCGGCCGGTCGAGCCCCAGCTCGCTTGCCTCCTTCTGACGCATCAGCTCGCGCGCCGATAGCCCGGCCTGCGCCAGCAAATCGCGAATCTGCCGCGGAGAGAGCGGATTCTCGAGATATTCCACGATCTCCGGGTCGTGACCGGCCTCGCGCAGCATTGCGAGAACCTGGCGCGAAGTCGAGCAGCGCGGATTATGATAGATCGTGACCTTCATGTCGCCGCCGCTTCCTTGCACCCCTTGCCGCCTTCGGCCCATCGCTGCAGATCGGCGCCGATCCGCGCCGCGATCTCCTCCTGCGCCAACGGCCCGTAGGTGTGGATGCGGGCCGGAGTGCCCTCGGCCTCGATGACGAGGCGCGGCAGGCCCTGTGGCGCTTCGGCCCCGACCAGGAGGATGCGCGGCTTGCCGACCCTCGTGTCGAGTTCGGGAATGACCTTGTAGGGGGCAAAAGCCCTGTCGCCGCGCCAGCAATTCTGCGCCTGCGTGTTGATGCCCTGCAACAGGGCGATTGCGGCGCGATTGTCCCGCTCGGCGACCGCCTGCGACGTCGGTCCGGACTGGCAGGCGCCCAGCAGCACGGCTATCAAACTGGCGCCGGAGATCCATGCAACCGTCGGCATCCCCTTCATGCGGCACATGCCAGCGCGCCCTCGAACAGGGCGCGCCCGTCCGTCCCGCCATGTGCGGCCTCGATATAGTTTTCCGGATGCGGCATCAGGCCGAGCACATTGCCGGCATCGTTGACAATCCCGGCAATGTCGTTGATCGAGCCATTCGGATTCGTGCCTTCCGCATAACGGAAGACGACCCGGCCCTCGCCCTCCAGCCGGGCCAGCGTCTCGGTGTCGGCAAAATAATTGCCGTCATGATGGGCAACGGGGCAGGAAATGACCTGGCCGGGCTGATAATGGCGGGTGAAGCCGGTCTGGGTGTTGCAGACCTCCAGCCGGACCATCCGGCAGACGAATCGCAGCGAATGGTTGCGCATCAGCGCGCCGGGGAGCAGGCCGGCCTCGACAAGAATCTGGAACCCGTTGCACACGCCCAGCACCTGCACGCCCTGCGCCGCCTTTTCGGCCACGGCCCGCATGACCGGCATGCGGGCGGCGATGGCCCCGCAGCGCAGATAGTCGCCATAGGAGAATCCGCCCGGGATCACGATCAGATCGACATCGGGGATCGTGGCCTCGGTCTGCCAGACCGTCACGGGAGGGCGGCCCGTCACCAGGGTCAGCGCCGCGATCATGTCGCGGTCGCGATTAAGTCCGGGAAGCTGGATCACGGCAGATTTCATGGCAAGCCTCGTCGCCTCCTGACGTCAGGCCCGCGCCTCATTCGAGCGCGATGGCATAATTCTCGATCACGGTGTTCGCGAGCAGCTTCTCGCACATCTGCCGAAGCAAATCTTCCGCGGCGGCACGGTCCGTACCCTCCAGTTCGAGGTCGAACACCTTGCCCTGGCGGATCTCGCCGACTCCCTCGAACCCAAGCGTCCTCAGCGCATGGCCAATTGCCTGGCCCTGAGGATCAAGCACGCCCTTCTTCAGCGTTACGGTCACGCGAGCCTTGATCAACTTCCACTACCCCATCTGCTCTGCGGACGCCATCCGGTGTCCTGGGTCCGGGCCTGCCGGGCGGCGATCCGAGCCCGACCATCAAAGAAATTCGCACCTCGGCCGCACAAGCCACACGCGCTCCACCGCACCGCCGCCGCCTGCCCTGGATCATGATGCCGTGTGACGTTCGGTATCACGATCAACTCCTTGCCCCGCACGATCCTCACCGGAAAGCTGGAGCCACTTTCCGGGATCATGCTGTTATCGTTTGCGCATGATCTTGTCCGGAAA
>CAYLGY010000067.1:0-8356 GCA_964383325.1 uncultured Rhizobiaceae bacterium | reverse complement strand
GGAGCCACTTTCCGGGATCATGCTGTTATCGTTTGCGCATGATCTTGTCCGGAAAGCGGGAGCCACTTTCCGGGATCATGCCCTAATGCAACTTGCCCTTGCCAGGACGCCCCGACACCAGGGTCGGGCCCGGGCCCGGCTCCGCCAGATCGTTCTCGTTCATGATTCCCAGCCGGCGCGCAACCTCCTGATAGGCTTCGAGCATGCCGCCCATATCATGGCGGAAGCGGTCCTTGTCCAGCTTCTCGCCCGAAGCCATGTCCCAGAGCCGGCACGAATCCGGCGAAATCTCGTCGGCGAGCAGGATGCGCATCATGTCGCCCTCATAATGGCGCCCGCACTCGAACTTGAAATCGACCAGCGTGATGCCGACCGCGACAAACAGGCCGGTGAGAAAATCGTTGAGCCGCAAGGCGAGCGACATGATCTCGTCGATCTCCTGCGGCGAGGCCCAGCCAAACGCGGTGATGTGTTCCTCGGACACCATCGGGTCGTCGAGCGCATCCGCCTTGTAGTAGAACTCGATGATCGAGCGCGGCAGGAGCGTGCCTTCCGCGATGTCGAGCCGCTTCGTCAGCGAGCCGGCCGCAATGTTGCGCACGACGATTTCCAGCGGAATGATCTCGACCTCGCGGATGAGCTGCTCGCGCATGTTCAGCCGGCGAATGAAATGCGTCGGAATGCCGATGCGGTTGAGATGCGTGAAGATGTGCTCGGAGATGCGGTTGTTGAGCACGCCCTTGCCATCGATGATCTCGTGCTTCTTGCGGTTGAACGCAGTGGCGTCATCCTTGAAGAACTGGACCAGCGTCCCGGATTCCGGCCCCTCATAGAGGATCTTGGCCTTGCCCTCGTAGATTCGGCGGCGTCGACTCATGGCAATCTCAACAAACCCAGCGAATGAAGCGATTCGCGCGCATGCGGCCCGAGCCGGCCGGGCGATGGCCGCTCTCTACTCCAATTGGACTGCCACCTCAATGCCTTTCCGCCGGGCGCGGGCGAATTGCGCCTTGACGCGGCAGGGCATTCATTGGCATTGGCAGTTCCTTGAGGGTTCGGGGCTTCCGGTTTGGATCCGCCCGCACCATATTGATTGTCACGACAGGATTCCCTGTTCCCGTTTTCGAGGAGACGCGGCATGAACAGCATGAAGGACCGGCAGGACACGTTCGAGAAGAAGTTCGCCCATGACGAGGAGCTGCGGTTCAAGGCGGTGGCGCGCCGCAACAAGCTGCTCGGACTGTGGGCGGCGGAGAAGCTGGGCAAGAGCGGCGACGCCGCGCAGACCTATGCCAAGGAAGTCGTGATGGCGGATTTCGAGGAGGTCGGCGACGAGGACGTGTTCCGCAAGATCCGGGCCGATTTCGATGCTGCCGGCGTCAACCAGTCCGACCACCAGATTCGCCGCACAATGGCCGAATTGCTCGAGGTGGCGGCCGAACAGGTGCGCAGCGAAAGCTGAGGGCGGGCCATCGCCACGCCCATCGCGGTGTCTTTACAGACGATGCCGCGATGCCTATGTTCCGCGCCTGTCACGAACCACCCCGATTCTGGAATGACGGATGCGTACCGAGATCGAGAACCTTGTCGATGAAATCAGGCAATCCATCGGATTGCTGAGGAGGCATCTTTGACTGGGATCAGGCTGTAAAGCGACTCCAATATCTCGACAGTCGCGCCGAGGATCCGGAATTGTGGAACAATCCGGAAGAGGCGCAGAAGCTGATGCGCGAGCGTCAACAGCTCGACGACCAGATTTCGGCTCTGAAGCGGCTCGAACAATCGCTGGCCGACAATATCGACCTGATCGAGCTTGGCGAGGATGAGGGCGATGCCGGGGTGATCGAGGAGGCCGAGGAGGCGATTCGTGCCCTCGTCGAGGAGGTGGCAGCCCGCCAGATCGACACGCTCCTCTCGGGCGAGGCCGATGGCAATGACACCTATCTGGAGGTGCATGCCGGGGCTGGCGGCACGGAGAGCCAGGACTGGGCGCAGATGCTGATGCGCATGTACATGCGCTGGGCCGAGCGGCGCGGCATGAAGGTCGAGGTGCTCGAGGTCCATTATGGCGAGGAAGCCGGAATCAAATCGGCTTCATTGCTGATCCGCGGCCGCAATGCCTATGGCTATCTGAAGACGGAATCGGGGGTGCACCGGCTGGTGCGGATCTCGCCCTTTGACAGCAATGCCCGCAGGCATACTTCCTTCGCCTCCGTCTGGGTCTATCCGGTGATCGACGATACGATCGAGATCGACGTATCGGAATCGGACGTGCGCATTGATACATATCGGGCCTCCGGCGCCGGCGGCCAGCACGTCAACACGACTGATTCGGCTGTTCGCATTACCCATATCCCGACGGGCATCGTCGTGCAGTGCCAGAGCGAGCGTTCGCAGCACAAGAACCGCGCCACCGCCTGGGACATGCTGCGCTCTCGCCTCTATGAGGAAGAGCTGAAGAAGCGCGAGGAGGCGGCCAATGCCGCCGCGGCAGGCAAGACCGATATCGGTTGGGGCCACCAGATCCGTTCCTATGTGCTGCAACCCTACCAGCTCGTGAAGGATCTGCGCACCGGACTCGAACATACGACGCCGCAGGAAGTGCTCGACGGCGATCTCGATGGCTTCATGCAGGCAGCGCTGTCGGCGAAGATCGAGGGCAGCCGGGCGGAGGCGTGAGTTCCCGCCTGCGGCAGCAGCTTGGCAGCTCCGGCCTGATCCATGGCGAGGAATCGCCAGCCCGACCCCACTCCCGGGTCGGGTATGACCCATTCCAGAAGAACGTTCAACCTACAGGCTGAGGCTCCCGGCCGGCGCATCGCCGCCATTCCAGGAATGAACCGGGCTGGATGCCCTGCCGTCGGGGGGCGCCACCGTTTGGCCCGCACGCCTCCGCAAGGGCAGACGAAGGTCTGCAACTTGGCGCTGGCGGCGTCGAGCCGCCAAATGCGCAGAAATGCTGCCCTGTACCCGATGGCACAATCCGGACGGCGGAATCACGCTATGGATAGCCCTATCATTCTGTCGATGGAGAACGGAGAAAAGAAATGGGTTTGTCTAACGTATCGGCGTCGCACTCAGCGAAAATGGTGGATTCTCTTGAGGTAAGGGAATTTATCAGCAAGAGCAAATTGAATGCCTTCCAGAAAATGTGGAATAATCTTATTGGTGATATTGCATCATCCTTAAAGTTCAGATCATTTTCAGAAAACACTCTCGGGGAGATGAAAACGAGAATCCAGGATAGTGCAAAGAGTGTCATAAAGAACGAAAAGCTGGATCTCGACAATTTCAATGAGGAAGCGGAGCTCCACGCAAAATTTGTTGCCGATAGCCTCTGGAAGGAATGTACAGGTAAGCCTCTTCCCCGATCGATGAACAGGGATGGCAAGGATTACGCTGCGTTGCGCGATACCGTCTTTCGAGCGATGCTCGGTGCGGTGAAGGAAATCAGGAGCGAAAACGAGATCCTTGCGCAGAAAGAGACTTCGGAGAATACGGCGCCGAGGGAAGAAAATCCGCTGCCCGAACATCTTCAGAGCCTGGTGAATGACACTGAATCCGTAATTGATGACGAGATGTCTGAGGTCATCAAGGACGTGAAGGAAAGCATGAGAGAAATAGAGTTGCGGGAACAAAGGGGACTTGCGAGATTGGATCGTGCCGATGATATATTTGGAGACAATCTTGGTAAACTAATTGCAAAAGAAAATAAAGCATTTGAAGATGTTTACAGTGAAATTGATAGTGTATCTGAGAATACAAGTTCGAAGCAGAGTAAATCTGAAGTTTCCCAGGTCTCTCGTAATATTACAGAATCGAATGATGACGATCTAACCCTGGACGATGAAGATCTGGAGGACATGGACTTATACAAGCTTGCATTGGAGATGTCTACGAGAAGTATGGAGGACCGTATAAGTGGTAAGCCGCGTGAATATGAATTTGTACTCGATAAATTGAAAAAGAAGGAAGAAGAGTTCATTCATGGCGATCCTACAGAGTTTTTTAATAAAATAAATAATATGAATCAAGGGAGTCTGGATACTGTATTGCTGGAGATGAATTCAGATATGGTACAATTCGAGAATAGCTTGCCTTCTCATAGTCGTGATCGCAGTGACGGGGTCGTCGAACGCACAGAGGAGAATTGATGGGCGTTCCGGTTACGCCGGAGTGAACGTGTAGATCTCTTGTTCGCCAATTCGGCTCAGGAGCCGTTTTGATGGTCGCATGCGAGGCCATCTCTCCTGAGCCGAAGACAAGGGCGCGGACCCCTGCCATTGCGAGGCCCAGGCGTCCTTTGCCGCGACCTCTTGCTCTGCATCGCGTCTGAGCCAAGAGCGGGCGGGCAGTCGCGCTGAACCGTGCAGGCGCTGAGCCTGCATATGTTTGGCATTGCGTTGCCAGCCTCTCCATGTTTGCGCGGGCAGTCGCGCTGAACTGCCTGGCGCCACGGCAATCTTCCAGCGCCATTTGCGCTGGTGATGTCGGGTGTTGGGGTGCGGCGTGGCCGACCTTTGCTGCCTTCGCGACAAGGCAGCATGCCTGTACACAGGCCTTGCATCGAAATGGTGAAGGAGCAGCGGTTGACTGTTCAGTCTTTCCGCTCCCGGCGCTACTCTCAAGACGGCCATGGCGACCTTGCCGAAGTAGCGCCCTTCCGGACGGGCCGTTGGGCGCCATTCTCCGGCTTCCACCCCGTCTTTTCAATATCCCTGTACTGCATGGCACATCGTCCGTGCGCCCCCTGTGCCATTCTGGCCTCATGCATCGCAAAGGGGCAAGACAATGAGCAAGATTCCGTCTCACTTGATAAACAATGCGCATCAATTCAGCTCTGCGTTCAAGCAAGACTTTGATCCTGGCAAGTTCAAGGACGAGGTAATCTTTAAGAGAGGCATAGACCGATCAAGGCAACGGGAAGAAGTGGACCAGCGGCATGTGGGTAAGGTAGATCGCTCCAGGAGCGACGCGAAAGGTGTGATGGCGTTCGTCAAGCAAGTCGTTCGAGATGTAAAGGATACTATCGCAGACGTGTTTTCCCGGCTCTCGTTTGATGCGAACTATAATGTCCGCGGACATGCGCACGATCTTGTGTACAAGACCGTACTTGATTCAACCAAGTCGTATTTTCAGGAAGTCCGCAAAGTTGATTTTGATCTCAAGGAAGCTGCAACAGCAATTGCGACGGAAATCTGGAAAGAAACGACGTTCCACAAGAACCTGAACAATGGTCACAACACGGGTGCATTTCTAGACCTCTGTGAATCCGTCGAGAGAGGAATTCGCGATGGGATCAAGGAAACAGGTCTGGTAATAGAGGTGTCATACAAGGAAAATGAAGAAGTAAGTAAAGATATTGTACTCTATCAGCAATTGCAGCCCGGAATGAGCGAATTTGTTGTTCATAAGACGACTGAGGAGTACATTGAATTCCTTAAATTAGTGGCAAAAGACAACAATGATGTCGTGGAAATTACTACCAGTTCGCCAAATTCCACGAAAGTCCAGCCTGACAAGGAGCAGAGAGTAGAGACAAGTCAGTTTGGTGAGTCGGGGGAGGATGGGGGCGAGATTGTCTCGTCTTCAACCAATTCGCGAACCAGCGTTACGCCGGGTGGAGATGAGGGGTTGAGCTTTGAGGATGAGGGGAAGGTGGATGAGCAGCAGAGTAACCCCGAATTCGATGAGCAGGTGCCGGATCAGAATGCCCAGAATGATCAGACCATTGGCGGATGATCTCCTGTAGAGTGACGGGCAACGAAGGCGGAGACGCCGGTCTATCGCAGGTTCGCTGCCGGTGCATTGTAGGTCGCCCCGAAGAAATGAGGCCATTCAGATCGCGGTGCCCGGCAGGAGGCGAGGGGAGCCCACGCTCCGCCCGAGCCCGTATTCGACTTCTTTCTGGCAAGTTCAGGCGGCGTCCTGGATCGCAGGTCGGTCGGATAGGGTCCAGCTGAGGACCTGCGGATTGCGGTAGAAGGCGGTGAATGGCGGCTCCTGCCGGCAGTGGCCTGGTTGCCGGTGGGAGATCCTGCCTGCGAGTCCGCCCGTGCAAATGTCTTGCTACGCAGGTGAGATGCCTTGCATCCGCTCTGCGTCGCTGGACGGCGCGAACCATTTTGGTTGGCAGCTAGTGCGTTACGTGAATAGCCGATGCGTGCCAATTCGATCGTCTTTCGGGTCGAACATGGTGGTCTGGTACAGGCCCCAGCACTGATGTGCCTCGAGAATATCGACCTTTCTGCCGACACGCTGCATCAATCGCCACGAACCGCTCCGATCCTTTCACGTGGCGTAACGCGTCCTGTCCTGGTCTTCCGAATTCCGGGCCCGGGACCATTTCCAATGGCGCATTCCATTGCGTCTCCGCGCGACGGCTCCTTGGCGGCCAGAGACAGCCCCACTTGTGAAGGTATGGCGAAGAATCCTGCATCCTGTTCGGTTTGATGCAAATGCGTCGGGAGGTTCGCAGGATCTAGGTCGATCCGCTCAAGCCTTCGATCTGCTTGTTCGGGAATTCAATTGATGAAATGGGGGCAGGGGATTTCTTGCCCGTCGGGAATGGGCGTGTGCGGCGATTCATTCGGAATGCGCGGTCGAATTCCCGGCTATGGCGAATTCCGGGTCTTTCAGACCATGCCTGTACCGCCCGGCACAGCACCCTCAATCGAATCGCGCCATAGTGCATTCAGTCGAATCTCATCGGAACAGGAACAGGAATAGGAACAATGCCGGGGCCATTGGTCGTTAGAAGCTTTAGCAGCACGCAGATTTCTTCCTCAGAGGATACGAGGATGAAGGAGAGGTTGCTAAAGGAGTTGGAAGTTCCAAAAAAATATCACCATCTCGTTCAAAATGCGCATCAATTGACAAGCAATAATATCCGAAAAAGCCATGGCTTCATCAAGGAGATCATTTTCCATCTGAAACATTGCTTCAGTAAGATCAAGACGGATCTGACTCGGCAGGAGTATGCGGGTGTTATACATGAAGATGTGCGAAATGCTGCGCTTAAGACATTCAGGACAGTAAGGACTACAGAGTACGATTCCAAGACTATCGGCGATCTACTGGCGTCGATGTACCACCAGGAGTGGGTGAACGAGAATCCGAAAGCCGGCGTTGCTGACCAAAATACTGCAAGACATCTGATTCAAGGGATCATCGATGGGGCATTGCGCCAGGCATTTCTCCAGTTCCAGGTAGAGTGGCATTATAAGCCCCGTGAAATAACTGGGGAGGGAACGCGGGGGGGAAGTGTAACCAGCCTCCCGCCGGGCACGAAGACTGGCGATCAAACGCAGGCCGTGCCGGGAGGGCGTGAGCAGGCTCCGGTCAATCAGGAATTGCCGAAGAAATTGAACTTTGTTGAGAGCGAATTCTACCCGCTTCCGCCCCTGCCGACTGGACAGGAGAATATCCCGCTTCCGCCCCTGCCGATTTCGGACAATGAAGAGGATGTGCCGTTGCCGCCGCTCCCGCCGCAGCCGCAATTGGATCCGGAGAAGATCCAGACCCAGACACAATATGGTGAAATAGAGTCTGGAGAGGACGAAGGTCAGGAAACAGAAAATACTGATATTAAAGGGCCGGGATTGACTCCTGAGGGGGACCAGTCCGAAGTGGAAGGAACTTCCTCTTGGTAGGGTGACAATATTACAGTCCTTTATCGAGATGGTGTTATTTTGACTCCAGAGTTGAAGGAGGCGCTAGAACAGGATGAGATGGATATCGGCATCTATCCGCATGAGGACTAGCGTTAGCGCGTACAGAGTGGATCGAGGCAGAAGGATTGGCGATCTTGGACAGTCGCACCAAGGATGGATATCTGGCGGACGAGGTTTCTGTCGCGGAGTCTGTTTCCAGAAGCGGATATTCTGAGCTTGTATCCTTCAGACTGAAGCGCCATCAGGCTGGCGACGGTCGGTGCAGGCTTGGTCAACCCTGCTCGGCGATCGCTGGGAGGTAGGGCAGGGTGTCCGCCAATGGGCGGATGCCACGTTCATGCGAAGAACGGCCCTTTGAAGGGCTTTTCTGTGGAAAACAGCCCTTGATCCGGCGATTGTGGTGCAGGGCGCGAAGCGGCGCCCATTCGCGTCCTGCCTGGATGCCGGCAGTTTGCCAGGGCGGTCGTAACTGGCTGTTCGAACCGGGCCGAACCTTGAGGATAGCGGACGTTGCCGGTTTGGTTTGTCCAAAGCGCGGGTCACCCGCCCCCGGACAAGCGGGCATGCCGGGTATGCGGCGGCGGCTTGCAGTGGCAATCGAAACTTGCTGTTCGAACTGGGCCGAATCTTGAGGATAGCGGTCGTTGCAAGGTTCGTGTGTCCAAAGCGCGGGTCACCCACCC
>CAYLGY010000066.1:0-14607 GCA_964383325.1 uncultured Rhizobiaceae bacterium | reverse complement strand
CCCATTCGACGAGCGCCTCGAGGATGGAGCGCATGTCGCGCACGGAGATGCCTTCCCCGACCAGCCTTTGCAGGATTTCGGTGATGGTGATCAGCGGCAAGGTACGGTTGGCCTCGCGCACGAGCTCGCCGAAATCCTTTTCCATCTGGTCGAGCAGGAACATGGTTTCCTGGATGCCGATGAACTCTGCCGCATGGGTCTTCAGCACATGGGCGAGATGATAGGTCAGCATGTTGGAGAGCATCATGATCTGGACGCCGGCGCGCTCGACCAGCTCCTTGTGCCGGTGATGCACCCAGAAGCTTGGCGTGCCAGGCAGGAAGTCATCCCCTTTCTCATAGGGTATGTTGAACATCTTCAGATTGGCTTCGCTCTCGCGGACGATGAAATGGCCTGGCCGCGCCTGGCCGTTGGCCACCGGGATCTCGTTCACGAGAATCTTGTATTCGCTCTCCTTCAGATTGTCATTGAGACGGAGATTGATGCCGGGAAAGGGAACGCCGAGGTCGAAATACAACGCGCGCCGGACCCGCGCCACCTCCGCGTCGAGCTTCTCCGCGCTCATCGCCCTGGATACCGAGGAAGCGATATCGACAATGAGCGGCACGGTCAGCGCGAAGGTCACCGGATCCTGCTTGGGCAGCGTGCTGGTATCGTCAAAATCGGGAAAGGAAGGCACCTGCGCGCGGCTCGCCGTGACGGATGCGAGGGAGGGCATCTCGCGTGCGCGCTGGACCGTGCCGACCTTCTTGCGGCGGCGGATCATGACCGTGCCGCCGACACCCGTCAGCAGAGCCAGCGGGACGAACACCGCGGCAGGGAATCCGGGAACGAGCGCAAAGCCGAAGAGAATTCCAGACGCGATCAGCAAGGCGCGCGGCTCCTTGATGAGCTGCGAGGCGATGTCGCTGCCAAGGTCGGCATTATCGTCGGAGGAAACGCGCGTGACAATGAAGCCGGCGGTAATGGAGACGAACAATGCCGGGATCTGCGATACCAGCCCGTCGCCGATTGTCAGTAGCGAATAGATACCGAGCGCTTCGCCGGTGGTCATTCCCTTCTGCATCACACCGATGGCGATGCCGCCGATCAGGTTGACGGCGATGATGATCAGTCCCGCGATCGCATCGCCCTTGACGAATTTCATGGCGCCGTCCATGGCACCGTATAGCTGGCTTTCCTTTTCGAGCTTCGCCCGCCTTGCCTTGGCCTCGTCCAGCTCGATCACGCCGGCACGAAGGTCCGAATCGATTGACATCTGCTTGCCTGGCATGGCGTCCAGAGAGAACCGCGCCGACACCTCGGCCACGCGTTCCGATCCCTTGGTGATGACGATGAAGTTCACGATGGTCAGGATCAGGAACACCACCATGCCGACGATGAGATTGCCGGCAACGACGAAATTCCCGAAGGTCTCGACGATCTTGCCTGCATCGGCCTGGATCAGGATCAGGCGCGTCGTGGTGATCGACAGGGCCAGACGGAACAGGGTCGACAGGAGGAGGATCGAGGGAAAGGCCGCGAAATGGATGACGTCCGACAGGTAGACCGCCACCATCAGCAATATGGCTGACAGAGAGAGATTGATGCCGATCAGCATGTCTACCAGGAAAACCGGCAGCGGCAGGATCATCATGAAGACGATGCAGACCAGAAAGAATGCGAAGATCACATCGTTGCGATTGGAAATGCGGGCGAGGAAATTCGACATGATCATCGCGCTCGCGTGTTTGCAGCGGACCGGGACCTGCCTCCCGGGGCGCGCGAGTTCCGGTTGCTGCTGAATGGGCGCATGGGCGCTTCTCCTGGCGCGGCCCGCCGGCCGTCGTTGAAGCAGTCATTATTGGCAGTTTCGCAAACGCAAACTGTATTTTTCGGTACAGCTACAGCCCGAACCCATGGCTAGCATGTGTGTCATTCGATGCACTTTCGCCGATTCCGGCGCAACGGTCCTGCATCGCGATCACAAGGGAGCACCGGGGGTTCGCAATGGAAAAGAACGAAGCAGAAGCGGTCAGGAAGTCAGACCTCAGCGACGAATTCACATCCGACGATGTGCGGCTGCTTGCCGATATCGGGTTTCTGGCGCTGGCAAGAGGCAGCAAGAGGACTGCCCGCCAGCTATTCAACAGCCTGCTGATCCTGCGACCTGGCAGCGAGGCATCCCTCGTGGCAGAGGCGAGCTTCCAGCTTGCCATCGGCGAGGCCCAAAATGCGGTTGAAATCCTTCGCAAGGCCGAGCCGTCGGACCGGATCACCGCCCTGCTGGCCGTGTCGCTGATGAGCGCCAGGCAGGGTGAAGAGGCGATGAAGCTTCTTGAGAAGACGGTGGCCGGCAATGCCGGATCCGAATTCTCCACGCGCATTCTGAGGGAGCTTCAGGTGGAAGCCTCTCACAGCTGAAGCCGACAGTACCGGTTGATGAAGTCGAGACTCGGGGGGTATCGACATGGCAGTGCAGGAGGCAATGCGGGCGATGGAAGCGGTCATGCGCAAGGGCGCGGAGCGCGATCAGCCCTGGGAGAAGGTCCGGCCTGGCGGGGGAGCAGAGCGAATGTTCCAGGCGACCCTTCAGAACGTCCGGAACGAGGTGGCGACGCCCTCCACGATCGGCGCGCCGCCGGTCGGATCGGTCGAGGCGACCGGTCAGGCCGCGAAGCTGCAGTCGGAACACGGGATCGGCGTCAGGGAAACCAGATCGGCCGGGGACGCCATCCTGGGTGGGCTCAAATCCATTCGCGGCATGTTTGACGAGCAGATCGACCGGGCCGCGGCTCTTGCCCGCACCAAATCGGCCAGCAACCCCGTCGATCTGATCCTCGCGCAGGCCGAGGTGGCGAAGCTCACGGTCCTGATCGACACGACTTCCAAGCTCGCAGGTAAATTCACGCAATCCTGCGATACACTTCTGAAGGGCTGAGAGAAGCATGATGCGCCGGTTTCGCCATGTTCCGTTCGGGGCCGTGCCGTTCCTGCATCGGGTGGCTGCCATGCTGGGAGCGCGGATTTCGCAAGGGCTGGGCCTTGGCCGGGCCTGCACGGTCGGACTTGTCCTCCTCGCGCTTGCGGGATGCAAGACCGACCTTCTGACCAATCTGAGCGAAGCGGAAGCGAACCAGATCGTCGCATTGCTGCTCGAATCCGGCATTTCCGCCAGCAAGGTCTATACGGGCGACGCCCTGGTGACCGTGCGGATCGAGGAGCGCGACATGCTGGCCGCGGTGAGCCTGCTGAAGCATGGCGGCTTCCCGAAGATGTCGCGGGATTCGCTGGGCTCGGTTTTCCAGAAGACGGGCATCATGTCCTCGCCCTTCGAGGAACGGGTCCGGTTCATCTATGCGCTCAGCCAGGAGCTTTCCACCACGCTCGACGAAATCGACGGCGTGCATACCGCCCGGGTGCACATTGTCCTGCCGGACTCTCCGGAGCTCGGCGCGGATGTCGTGCCTTCTTCTGCCGCAGTGTTCATCAAGCACCGGGCAGGCGTGGATCTCGATTTCCTGACGCCGCAGATCAAGCGGCTCGTCAGCAATTCGATCGAGGGCATGAGCTATGACAAGGTGTCCGTGGTCCTGATCGAGGCAGAAAGAGGCGATACGGTCCACCATGCCGAAGCATCCGAGGAAATCACCTTTGCCGGGTTCCGCGTGCCCTATAGCGGCCAGCAATTCGTGAGCATTCTTTCGACGGCCCTGTTCGCGACCATCGGCATTCTGTGCCTGCTGCTCGCCGGCGGCGTCTACCTCTTCCTGCGTTCGCGCCGCAAGCGGCCTGCGCCGGAGGGAGAAGAAGATGCCGAAGCCCAGCCTGCCTGACGGGGCGGTGATGAACGCGCTTTCCGGCACTGATCCCGCCGTGATCCTGCATTTGCTCGCACGGATTGCAGCGTTGCTGGCGCGGCCCATGATGCGGACTCATCCCAGCCATTTCGAAATGCTGGGTGGCAAGCGCATCCGGAGCCTCGCTGTCCGGCCCGAATTTTCACCCTGGCTCGAGGAGGCGACCGCAAAGTCGCTTGGCCTGCATGGTTTCGAATTGCCTGAAGGCCTGCCGGACCGGCTCGCCGCCCGTGCGGAAAGCCGGACCGCAGCGCTGATTGCCGCAGCATTGCCCGACGAGTTCGAGCTTGCCGCCTGCCTGCTTGCGGGTGCCATCCAGTACAAGCTCGTATCGGCGCTGGTTGCGCGAGCCGAAAGGCTCGAAGTTGCAGGCCAGCTCGGCAAGGCTGCCTTCCAGCTCGCCATTCGCGAGGCTTTCGCGCTATATCCGGGACTGTCGGCGCTGGCTCCGGCGGAACTGCCGTCCGGCGGCCCTCGACATGCTGCCGGCGAGGCTGGCCTGCCCCCGCTGACACAGCCGGGATATGATTGCCTGCATGCCTTTGTCCGCAAGGTGGAGCCGGGGCTTCAGCCGCTGTTTCTCCATCGGGTGCCGAAGGATTTCCACCCGTCCCTCGCCGAAGATGCGCTGGACGACCGGCTCCAGGGGCAGGTTCTCGCGCTGTTGCGGCGCAAGATTCCGGGGTGGAACGTATGTATCGGCTGAAGGAACTGGACGTCCGCCTGCCTGAGCGGGGGCATGTGATCAAGGCCTCGGAGGCCGGCCTTCTTGCCGAAGCCAGCAACATCATTGCCGATGCGGAGCGGCAGGCGGCAGAGATCCTGCTCGCTGCGCAGGAACGCTACCAGGAAGAGGAGAGGCGCGGTTTCGAGGCCGGCGAGGCGAGGGCGGCACGCGAAGCGGTCGCCCGGCTGGTGCGGGAGCAGGCGGTCCTGGATCAGTGTCTCGACAAATTGACCGAGGAGCTTGCCCGGCTGGCGAGCGACAGCATCCGGAAGGTGATCGGGGTCGTCGGGGAGAAGGAGCTGATGCGCAGCTTCGTGACCCATGCGATGCGCAACATGAGAAGCCAGAAGCGGATCCGCCTCAGCGTCTCCACCGCGCAGTATGAGGAAGTGCGCGCCCATGTCGAGCGCGTGGCCGAGGATTTTCCCGAGATCGAACTGATCGACGTGCAGGAAAACCCGGCCTTCGAGGACCAGCGCTTCCTGCTCGAGGCGGAAACCGGACGGATCGAGGGATCTGTAGAGGCGAGCCTTTCGCAACTGGACGAGCTTCTGCTCACGGCGATTTCCGAAACAGGCGTCATTCGCAGGCCCAGATCGGTTTCACCGGCACGACGGGAGGGGCGCTCGTGACCGATCTGAATTCCAAGGAGAGCCTTGCAGCGGCGCGGATCGGGAGCATCCGGGAGCGCATTGGCGGGTTGACGGGGCGGATGCGCGGCGAACTGGACAAGGTCGAGCCTTTCCCCCTGGTCGGTCGCGTGCGCAAGGTCGTCGGCACCATCATCCATGCCAGCGTGCCGAAGGTGGAAATCGGCGGAATCGTCGAACTCAGGACACCCGAAACCGGCACGCAGATCTATGCCGAAGTGGTCGGGTTCCTGCAGGACGAGGCGCTTCTGTCGCCGATCGGGAACATTCAGGGCATTGCCCCCGACACGGAGGTTCGGCCGACTGGGCGCGTGCAGCAGGTGCAGGTAGGCAGCGGCCTGCTCGGACGAGTGCTCGACGGAATGGGGCAACCGGTAGATGGCAAGCCGCCGCCGAAATTGCCGCAACGTTTCTATCCGGTCTATCAGTCGCCGCCCGATCCGATGAAGCGCCAGGTGATCGATACGCCGATTTCGCTCGGCGTCCGCTCGATCGACGGCTTGCTCACCTGTGGCGAAGGCCAGCGCATGGGAATATTTGCGGCTGCGGGCGGAGGCAAGTCCACCCTGCTTTCCATGTTCGTGAAAGGTGCAGATGTCGACGTAACGGTCGTTGCGCTGATCGGCGAACGCGGCCGCGAGGTGCGCGAATTCATCGAGCACGATCTGGGCCCGGAGGGAATGGAGCGAACCGTCATCGTGGTTGCGACCTCGGACCGGAGCGCCATGGAACGCGTGAAGGCCGGTTATGTCGCCACAGCCATCGCCGAATATTTCCGGGATCAGGGGAAGAAAGTCCTGTTCCTGATGGATTCCGTCACCCGCTTTGCCCGTGCCTTGCGCGAGATCGGGCTGGCCGCAGGAGAGCCGCCGACGCGCCGGGGCTTTCCACCCTCCGTATTCTCCGAACTGCCTAAACTGATGGAGCGCGTCGGCATGAACGAAAGCGGGTCGATCACCGCGCTCTATACGGTGCTCGTCGAGGGTGACGACATGAACGAGCCGGTCGCGGACGAGACGCGCTCCATTCTCGACGGTCACATCATCCTGTCGCGACGGCTGGCTTCGGCCAATCATTATCCGGCAATCGACGTGCTGCAATCGAAGAGCCGCGTCATGGACGCGATTGTCTCCCGCGAGCACAGGCTGGCTGCAGGCAGGGTCAATTCCCTGCTCGCCAAATATAATGACATCGAGCTTCTGGTGAAGATCGGCGAATATGAGTCCGGGGCTGACCCGGAGGCAGATCTCGCAATCGCCAAGCATTCCGCCATCAATGCCTTTTTGCAGCAAGGCACGGATGAGCGGATCGATTTCCGCAAGACCGTGCAGCAGCTGGAGGCGCTTGTGCGATGATCAGGCAATTCGCAGCCCTCTGCCGGATGAAGCAATTGCGGGAGGAGAAGCTGCAATCGGCAGTCGAGGCCAAGCGGCGCGAAATACGCGATGCCGTGCTTCGACATGAAGAGGCGGTCCAGCTTGCCCGGGAACACGCGCTGCACCTGCCGGAACGCGAAAAGGCGATCTATGCCGAATTGCTCGGTCGTGTCGAGAAGCCGCAACGCTTCGAGATCGCCAAGCACCGGGTACAGCAGCTGGAACTCGAGCAGCAGCAGCTCGTGGACCGCGCGAAGCAGGAAGAACGCGAAATCGCCCGGCTGGAGGAGGAATTGCAGGAATTGCGTGCCCAGCACCGGCGCGCGCAAATCGAACGCGACAAGTATCAAACGACAAAGCAGGAACTGGAAAAGGAGGCCAGACTCCTGTCCGAGACGAAAGAGGAATCTGAACAGGAGGAGGCCGCGGCAGCGCGGTTCATGGCGACAGTATGACGAAGATCAACCGATTTGGCGGCCACGGCGAATCAACGGGACACTCCTTGTCCGACAAGGCCGGTCACGGCGGATTGAAGCCGGGACTTGAGGGCTTTGCGTCCGGGCTGAAGGGCAGCTTCCCCCAGCTTGCGGGAACGCAGCGCAACGAACAAAGGCTGGATCTCGCCTTCGCCCAGGAATTCGAGAAGCTCCAGCAGGAATGGGGCGTGAAGCAGCCGATGCCGACCGGCACGCAGGATCCGCTGCCGATACTCGAGGGGATGCCGACTCTCGAGCGTACCGGAATGCAGGGTGAGCCGCCGCTGATTGAACCGGCTCCCATGCAGGCGGTGCGGACCCATGGGCATGTCATGCAGGGGGAGGGGAAGGCCCAGCCCCTGCCGCAGGACTTGCCATTGCCGAGAGGAAGTCGAGAGAGGATTGACGGGCTCGCGCCCACAATGTCGCCGCAGGTTGACTTGCCCCGCACGGAGAAAGCGATGGAAGGCGGCAAGGGGCAATCTCCCCGCGTGATGTCGGTGCAGGAGGACGGTGGCAGGCATCACCCTGTCGAACAGCTCGTTTCCGGGATTTCTCCGGAAACGGATCAGAAAGTGCGCCTGCCTGGTGAACGGGTCGAATGGATGCGCGGCGAGCGCATGGAGCGCTTTCCAGGACTGGAGGGGGACTCGCCGCAGCACATGATGCGCGGTGGAGAATCGCGTCCGGAAACAGCCGAAGGCGGCGAGACGGGCGCTCGCCTGGAGAAGGAGAGCGATATACCCTGGCTTGACGAGCTTGCCATGCTCCCCGTGATCGCGCAGTCCGGCCCGGTCGGGCTCACGCAATTCCAGCCGGTCGCCGGGACGGAGCCAATGCAGGGCCAGCATCCTGTAGTCACCCAGGCCGAGCAGATCGTTCGCAAGCTGGTGGAACGTGCGGAACTCGGCCCGCTTCCCTCGATGAAGGAAATGTCCAATGTTCACCTCTCGCTTGACCGAGGAATTTTCGGCTTGTCGGGCGTCGGCCTGTCGGTTTCGGAGGGCTCGGTCGCGGTGGTCCTGATGGGGGTCCAGAACCCCGGCTCGGAAGCGCTGGCAGCTGCCGGCCAGGTATTGGTCCGCGAGTTGCAGAAGCACTTCCCGAGTCGCCCGATCCGCATCCTGGCCAGGGAAGATGACCGCGAATCCGGTGAGATTTCCAGTATCCAGTCCGAGGTCGAGGCGCCGATCCTCGGACTGGCGCAACGTGAATTCACGCAAGGTAATCGCAGATGAAAGCGGGCCCGTGCCGGATTCCCTCGCTGCCGCTCGACCGGCAGCAGCTCGAATTCTGGAACGCGGCCATGTCCCATGCCGGAACGGAGATCTCGCTTTCCGATGCGGAGATCCGTTTCCAGTTCTGTCCGGCCACGGCGCCGGGCGCGAAAAAGGGCGGCTTCTCCGTGGCGCTGCCGGAAGGGCCGGTCCTCCTTCTTGCGATCGAACGGTTCGATTTTGAAGAATGGACCGGAACGGAACTCACCTATAATGAAGTCCATGCCTTGCCAGCGACCATGCGCAAGGCCATGGATCGCGGGATTCTCGACCTCCTCCTCAGCCAGCTTCCCGAGGAGGTGGCCGGGCGGATCGGCGAGATCCAGGCGCTCGATCCGGCGCGTCTGACAAGGGAAGCGAAGACGAGGCCGCTCTCCTGGCTCGAGGTCAGCTTGACGATCGAGGATTCCGCTCCCGTCGCATTCCTGCTCGGCCTGCGTCCGGAAGAGTTTGCCACGATCCTCGGCAAGGACAATCTCGAACTCCTCATGTCGCACTCGGAGGCGCTGGCGGCGGTTCCGATTCCCTTGCGGTATTCGCTGGGAACTGTCGAGCTGGGCCTGGATGAATTTTCCGGACTCGCTCAGGGCGACCTGATCCTGTTCGAGTCGAAATCCAGCAGGACTGTGTTTTATGTGACATCTCCTCATGCGCGCTACGGTTTCACTAGCCAGGACAGCCAATGGTATTGCCACGAGATCCTGCCATTGCAGCGGACAGGGCAAGCGGGCGAACGGACAGACGGGGTGGAGGAAGTGGAAACAGGCGCGGAAACTGACGATCCGTTCGAGGAGGGGGGCCCGGGCGACGTCGGGGCGATCCCGATCCTGCTCAATTTCGAGGTCGGCCGCCTCACGCTGCCGATCGGCGAACTGGCAGGGTGGCAGCCCGGCACGCTGGTCGAGATCGAGCCGCCTCGAATTGACGACGGCATTGAAGTGGTCATTCGCGCCAATGGCAAATGGATCGGCAGCGGGGACCTGGTGCGGGTCGGAGAGCGCCTGGCGGTTCGCATCGCCCGGCTCGGGTCCCGCGGCGAGGCGGCCGGGCAGGAGGCCGGAGACGAATCATGACCAATATGGTCGATCCGCTCAATCTGATCATCATTCTGTTCGCTGCGGGCATGGTGCCGTTTCTTGCCGTGCTTGCCACGTCCTTCGTCAAGTTCGCCGTCGTATTGCTGCTGGTGCGCAACGCGCTCGGCGTCCAGCAGATCCCGCCGAACATTGCGCTCAACGCGCTGGCCATCATCCTGTCCGCCTATATCATGGCGCCGATCTTCATCGAGACCTACACGATCCTTGTCGAAGGCGGTCATGGTTTCGGAACCCAGTCCGAGATCGCTGCCGCCTATGATGCGGCCAAGGGACCTTTGACCGGCTTTCTCGATTCCCACGCCGCCACCAAGGAAAAGGTCTTCTTTCTGGAAGCTGCCCGCAGACTCTGGCCGGCGGAACTCTATGAGAAGATCGACATTCACAGCATCGTGGTGGTGCTGCCGGCATTCACGGTCAGCCAGCTGCGCGAAGCGTTCGAAATCGGCTTCCTACTCTATCTGCCCTTCATTGCCATCGACCTGGTGATTTCGAACATCCTGCTGGCCCTGGGCATGATGATGGTCTCGCCGCTGACCATTTCGCTGCCCTTCAAGCTGTTTCTGTTCGTCATGGTCGATGGATGGTCGAGGCTCGTCCTGGGCCTGGTTGAAACCTATCTCTGAACTGGATCGCAGCCATGTCTCCGGATGATGCCGTCTACCGCATTTCAGAAGCGATGATGCTGGTGATGATCCTGTCCTTCATTCCGATCGTGGTCGCTTCGGTTGTCGGCATCCTCGTCAGCTTGCTTCAGGCGCTGACACAGGTTCAGGAACAGACCTTGTCCTTCGGCATCAAGCTGCTTGCGGTCGGGCTCGTGCTTGCGGCGATGTCGGGGACATTCGGGAGCGAGGTCCTGGCCTTCACGACCAATATTTTCCGCGATTTCCCGAAGATCGTAAGAGGCTAGCTGAACAGCGCGAAACGGGTGCGGCCACATACGGAGAAGCAGGCACGGCGAGGGCGGAGCGACAGACACGGTGATCCTGGAACTATATCACGAGATCGAATTGTACATGCTGGCGCTGGTGGCCTCCTACCCGCGTATGCTGGCCTTCTTTTCCACTGCAATGCTCTTCGCGCAGTCCACCATGACCCGTATCAGTCGCAATGCGCTGATCCTTGTCCTGTGCATCATCATTGCTCCCGCAAATTACGGCATGCTTTCCGAGCGGGAGCTGGAGGCTACCTCATATTTCCTGTTGCTGTTCAAGGAATATGTGCTCGGCTTCTGCCTCGGCTATACGGTCGGCTGGATGTTCTGGGCAATTCAGGCGGCTGGCGCCCTGATCGATAATCAACGCGGAGCATCGATTGCAGAGAGCATGGATCCGCTGCAAGGGCATCAATCCTCGCCGCTAGGCAATCTCTTCTCGATCGGAATCACCACCTATCTGTTCCTGACCGGTGGAATCCTGCTTCTGCTCGGCATTCTGTACGAATCTTACCGGATCTGGCCGGTCCTGACCTACCTGCCCGTGTTCTCGACCGATTTCCCGCGCTTCATGCTGGGATTGCTGGATCACGGAATGCGGCTTGCCTTCGTTTTCGCCGCGCCGATCGTCCTGATCATGTTCATCGCCGAGGCAGCGCTGGCCATGGTCAGTCGCTTCGCGCCCCAGGTGCAGGTGTTCATCCTCGCAATGCCGATCAAGAGCGGGCTCGCGATGGTGCTGATCATCTTCTACATCGCCATCCTCTTTCCGGAATCTGCCAGCCGATACACCCAGGCGCAGGGCTTTGCCGCGAAGCTGATCGAGATCGTCAATCCCTTGCCGATTCCCGCGGGCCCGCAAGGTGGCCGGCCATGAGCCAGGGTGCCGGCGGCGAGAAGACGGAACAACCGACTCCGAAGAAGCTGCGCGACGCCCGCAAGAAAGGCCAGGTCGCCCGCAGCCAGGAAATCGTCTCGGCCTCCACCCTTTTTGCCGCCATTGGCTATCTCTGGTGGAACTGGGGCAATATCATGCTGCCGCTGATGGAGATGATGGATATGGTGGCGCGGCTGGCGGCCACCGATCCCGGCAATAGTGGCATCAAGGCAATCGTCTACATCTTCCGGGAGGTGGCGCTGGTCCTGGCGCCGCTGCTCCTTGTCGTCATCGCTTTTGCGATCTACTCCAATTATTTCCAGTTCGGATCCCTGTTCGCGCTGGATGCCATCAAGCCGAAGATCGAGAATATCGGCCTCAAGAAAGGCATCAAGAAGATCTTCTCGATGAAGCAGCTGGTGGAGCTGCTGAAATCCATCATCAAGATCGTCTTTCTATCCACGCTGTTGACGATCGTGTTCCAGTCCTATCTCGGCGCCACGCTGACGGCACTGCCATGCGGCATGCCCTGCCTGATCGATATCGCCGTCTCCATGCTGAAAACCTTGTTCATTTGTGCCGCGCTTGCCTTCTTCACGATTGCCCTGGCCGATATCGCCTACCAGCGGCGGGCCCATACCAAGAGCCTGATGATGACCAAGCAGGAAGTGAAACGGGAATACAAGGAGAATGAAGGCGACCCGATGATCAAGGGCCAGCGCAAGCAATTGGCGCAGGAGCTGATCATGAGCGAAAGCGTCAGCAATGCGCGCAAGGCTACCGCGATCGTCGTCAATCCGACGCATTTCGCGGTGGCGATTCGCTATGAACCGGAAAAGTTCCGGCTTCCCATGGTGACGGCGAAGGGCCGGAACCTGATGGCCGCTCTGATCCGGAGCGAGGCGGAGAAGGTCGGCGTGCCGGTTTTCCTGAATGTGCCGCTTGCCCGGGCGCTGTTTGCGACCGCCGAGGTGAACGACCACATTCCCGAGACCCTGTTCAAACCCATCGCCGAAATCCTCGTCTGGGTGCAGCATAATAAGGAGCTGCTGTATCAGGGGCCGCTCAATGAGGGATTGATCGATATGGAAAGGGGCGACCATCGCCCAAAACGTAGCGAATGAGCAACACTCTGCCATGACGCAAGGAAAGGTGTCATACGGCACAAAAAAGTTTTCCATTTGATAAAAAATCGTGTATTCTCCTTTTTATCGGTATCGGGAGGTACCGAACAGCATGGGGCGGAGAGGTTTCGCCCATTCAGATGCACGCTGAGCATGCTGCGGATTTGGGGGGATTCCAATGCGTGATTCGCATCGCGCGAGCCCGTTTGCGGGCTCATTGCTTGCGCCGTTCCAGACTGTTTCACAGCGACTGAAGAGGTCTTTTCGCAGCAGCGACCTCGTTCGCGCCGCAATCAGCCAGGCCTTCGCGCATGGCGAGGCGGAAGGAAACTGGCGAACTTCAAGTGCAAATGTTGCAAACCCGGTTGTTCTTTGCAGGCAAAATGATTATAGCTTCAAGGATCGGGTAGGCATTCTATAATATATAATAATTAATTAAAGAATAATAATCAATGTTATTGGGTACTTCGTGTTCCGAGTAAACATTGGGTTGATGGATAGACTGCATAGGAGGGGGCATATGCGTATCGTCAGCAGTAGTTCGATGATGGGGATACCCATACTCGGCCTTGGCCGCGCCAACAAGATGATGGAGAGCGGCCGCGACATCTTCGACAACCACATCTATGATTATGTGCATTTTCGTAATGAATCCATATACATACAGGAAGATCCGGCAGAGTATCTGTATATCGTGATCTCCGGCTATGTTCGGATTTCCTATATCCTCGAGGACGGCAACTGCCTGTTGCTGGGGATCGTTCCTCCGGGGGAGGGGTTCGGCGAGCTCGGTGTTTATGAAGGCGAAAATCATACGGAAACCGCTGCGGCGATGGGAGATGTCTGCGTGGCACGCATCCGGGCCGACGTATTCCGGGATCGCATGATGCAGCAACATGAGGTTCAGAGTTTCCTCGCGCAATTATTGGCGCGCCGCTACCGCTGGTATCTGCAAAGCACGCGAAATCTCAGCCTCAGCAGCCTGTCGGCGCGGCTGTCCCAGGTCCTGCTTTTCCTGTGCAAGGGAATCGGCCGTTCGACGGAGATCGACGGAAAGTCCTATCTCTATCTGCCATCCATGATCACGCAGAGTGATCTCGGCGCAATGGCGCGGGGAACGCGCGGCAATGTCAATCGTCTGCTCAAGAAATGGGAGCGTGAGGGCTGGGTTCTGCTGGAGCAACGCCGGATCGTCATTCTCAAGCGCTGGCAGCTCGAAGCACTCATCAATGAAGAGGAGGACTGAGCCTTTCTTGTTTGAATGGAAGCAGTCCGGTGCAAGCAATCCAGCCGGGACGATTGCAGTTCCAGCGAGTTGAGGCAATGGCACCGCCTCGGCTGCGTCGGGATCTCGCACGGCGAGCAATTCGAGGCGAAACGGCCCCATTTGCTGGCCGGAACGACCGCAAGGCATGTCGTATGCGCTGCGGTGTTTTCCCTGCCAGGCCACAGGATCCGGACATCCAGACGATTCCATTTTGACAAGAACGGCTCCAGCCATGTCGACAGACAGCCGTTCCGGCTTGTTGGAACAGGTCCGCAACCTGGATTGCAACAGGCAATCGCGCGCAGGCGAAAGCAGTTGAAGGCATTCGCTCATCAATGCAACTTCGCCTCGAAAAGAAGGAGTTCGGGGCCGTCTGGCTATCATTCCTGGTCCGGTTTCGGCCGAGTTGCATCGGCGGGTCCGGATTTCATATCCATCAAACGTACCAGCCCCAGCACGATTACCGCCAATGCAGTGGCGAATACTCCGATCTGCCAATAGCCGAGTCCGACGCAGATGCCGATGGCGCCCGTAAGCCACATTCCGGCGCCTGTCGTCAGTCCATGCACCTTTCCCCGTGCAAAGACGATCAATCCCGCGGCGAGGAACGCGACCCCGGAGGTCGTGGCTTCGATCAGGCGCAGCGGATCCATGCGGATCCCTTCCCGGTGGAACAGCGAGTTATGCGAGATCTCGATGGTCAGGATGGCAATGGTCGCGGTGGCGAGGCAGACGAGAATATGGGTGCGGAGGCCGGCTTGCTGTCGCCGCGACTCCCGTTCCATTCCGATCGCCGCCCCAAGCACTGCCGCAAGCAGCATTCGCGAGATGATCACCGGATAGGCAAGCCAGGTGGCCTGATCGAAGCCCTGGAGCGTTGCTCCAATCTGGGTCAGCATCGTTTCCCAGCTCCTTCCTTGAGCCTGAATGGCGCGATTCGGAATTCCACCACATTTCCCGCTG
>CAYLGY010000065.1:0-14705 GCA_964383325.1 uncultured Rhizobiaceae bacterium | reverse complement strand
GCAATGTGAGCGACAATTCCGTGCAGGCCCTGGCCATCGGAAACTCGGCGGGGAACAGCCTCTCCATCGAGGCGGTCACGGCCACGGCCAATGGACTTGTGTCGAACGTGCAAGACAATAAGGCAGCAGTAAGTGCGAGCGTCGGCAGCCCGCAGAGCAGCCTGCAGATCGGCCTCGGCACCGGCAACAGCCTGACAGCGAACGACAGCGTTTCCAGCGTGCTGAACAACCTTGTCGGCGCCCAGGCGGCGGGCAATTCGTCCACCAACAGCCTGACCCTCGCTGCCGTCACCTCGAATGGCACCGGCTATGTGGAAAATTCACAGACCAATTCCGGTCCCATTTTGGCGACCGTGCTGAGCGCCCAGATCGGCATGGGTTCTTCGGCTACGCCTGCGACCGTCACCGGCGGAGTCGGGGCCGTGCTCAACAATGGCGTGTCGGCACGTTCCTTCGGCAATTCGTCGGACAATCGCCTGAACATTGCTTCCGTGTCGTCGAATGTCGTTGGCGGCATCAGCAACATGCAGGTGAACAGCGGTGCGGTTACCTCCAGGGTTACCGGCGTGAGTGTCGGGATCTGGACAGGCGTTGGCTCCCAGATCGGCTCCACGGTCACCGGCAATTCCATCACTGCGGCAGCGACGGGAAATTCCACCGTCAATGTGGTGCGTCGCACCAATTACTGATAGTCTGCAGGCTGAGGGAAACACAGACGGGCGCAATCGCGCCCGTCCTTGTTCATCGGGGTTCATGATGAAGACATTGTACAGATTATTGCCTGCATTGATTGTTTCCGCCGTTCTCGCCGGCCCGGCAACGGCCGCCACGCAGGACGGCTCCTTTTCCATTCGCGGCTTCGGGGCGCAGAAGTGCAGCGCGATCCTGCAGCCCATGCGCGAGGATCCTCAGGCGGCCAACGCCGCGCTTGCCTGGACGCTCGGTTACACGACCGCGCTCAACCGGGTCCAGAGCGAGACATTCGACGTTTCGCCGCTCGTCGACGGCACCGCCATGTTGAAAATGATTGTCGGCACCTGCGAGAAGGCGCCGGATTCGCTGGTGGAAACGGTCGCATTCGAGGTGCTGAAGGCGCTTGCCCGCGCCCGCGTGGTCGAGAGCGCGCCCATGGTCGAGACCGTTTCGGGCGACCAGAAGGCAACGGTGCGCCGCGAGACCCTGCAACGCATCCAGGCGCAGCTCATCCAGCTCGGTCATCTTTCCGGCACGGCCGATGGCGTGTTCGGACCGCAGACCTCCTCGGCCCTGCGCGCATTCCAGGCGGCGCAGCAATTGCCGGAGACAGGGGTCGCCGACGCGGCGACGGTGGTGCGCATCCTGATCGAATTGCCGACCGAGGGCCAATAGGCGACCGGAAATGGAATCATTTAAATCAATAATATCTAGTAATTTTATTCTATAAAATCTGCATTTTTAAACAATTTGTTCCTGTGCTGTAGAGTACAGAAGAAAAGATTCCCTCCCCTATAACAGGCGCATCAGGAGCCCCATTGGCAGTTTGCCAGGGGGAAGGGGTTCTTCGCGATCAAGGCAGGCCGGTAACAGGAATCGGTTGAGCGTACTTGTTGCCCGCCTGCCGGGCTCGACGATGACGCGGCGCGTCATGCGTCACATACACGTTCTTTCAGGCGCGATTTCCCTGAGCTGCTGAGTGCAATGCGTAGCCATGGCCGCTTTCGCGAGCGGTGTGTCAGGGATCGTCCGGCCGCGTGCCGGCGCAATGAGGCTTTGAATGAACAGATTCTGCAGATTGAAGATTGCCGCGCTGGCGGGAACCAGCATGCTTGCCTTCGGCATTGCCGGAGCCGCGGGCCAGACCGTCACGGATTACGCCTATACGGTTGGAGATACGACGCCGTCCGCCGCGGCGCTGACGGCTGGAACCTACGTGCTGTCTGGCTTCAACAACCAGCAGCATGGCGCGTCGGCTAGCGCCGTGACCACTTCCCTCACCATCGGGGTTGATGGCCTTGTGGACGACGTCACCCTGACGGTGTCCGCGAATGAGATCGATTCGATCGCAAATGGCAATAGCGGTGTCACGGCAGCGGCCGACGATCTCCAGCAGCAGGAAGGCTGGGGCCTGCGCACCCTGTCGTCGCAGCTTGCATCGGATGGCGCGACGGTGCGCGCGGAAGCCGGCTCGGCGGGCATCGGCGCAGAGCTCGACCTGTTCGAGGTCGGCAATGTCGCGATTGACGGCAATGCCATCCGCGCCGCGGCCACCGTGAACGATGCGACCAGCCTGGTGCAGGGCATTCCGTCAGCCACGGCTGCCTCGCCCGCCGGAACCGTGACCGGCGGCCTCGCGAATGGCGTCGTCGCCTTCTCGGTGGAGGACGCGCATTCCAGCCTGTCCAGCGTGCAGATCGTCTCCGATGCCGGACCCGACTCGGGTTCGGGGGCGCAGATCGAGGACGTCTCGGTCTATGTCCGCGATGCGGCGCCTGCCGCGTCGGTCGAGGCTGCCCTGTCGGTCGGCGACAACGAGATCGCCGCCACATATGCGGGCAATCGCGCCAGCAATGCAATTTCGGATCCGGACGGCACGGACCATGCCGGCAGTGCAAGCCTTGTCAATCTCCAGGCGAATTTCCAGAGTGGCGCGCATGGCGGCGCGATTGCCGCCGGCGTGTCCGCAGCCAGCGTGTCCGTCGACGTATCGGCGGAAATCTTTTCCGGCACGGCTTCGGTCCATGACAATGCTATTCAGGCGGATGTTGCCGGCAATTCCGCGGCCAACCAGCTCGTGACCAGCGAAACGATCCGCCTTTCCGGGTCCGGGACGCCCGGTTCCGCGAGCCTTGGCCAGGCCTCGGCGACCTTCGGCACGGCGCTGGCGGCGGATTTCGGCCTTGCCTCCGTGCAGGTCAATGCCGGTGCGGAACTACGGGCGGATGTGAGCCATGAGCCGGGTCTCTATGGCGGCATCGGCGCCGGCATCGAGGCGACATTCTCCGGCGCCACGGTCGCGGTCCGGGAAAATGAAGTCGTCGCCCGCTCGACGGGCAATGCGGCGTCCAGCCTTTTGGCTGCGGAAGGGTCCGGGATCGAGGCCAGCTTCGTGGCCAGCAATCTCCAGATCAATGAGGAGACCGTGGTTTCGGCCAGCGTCACGCGGATGGCCGTGGGTGTAACTACCGAAAGTTCGAATCTTCTCAATTCGACAATTACCACATCCGACAATGCCATCGGCGCGGAAGCTGCCGGGAGCAGCGCGGTCACCCAGCTTGTGGTCAGCGGCGAGAGCCTCGACCTCGGCAGCGAGGTCACGACGGCATCGGCGAGTTCTCCCAGCTCGGCCAGCATCGCCGGCGCCGGCGCTGCCATTCTCAACCTGCAATCGGGCCAAGGGGATTCCGGCGCGGTCAGCGCCACGGTGTCGGACGCGCTGATCGGTCTGTTCCGGCTTTCGGATGTAGGGAATGGCACGCTCGGCGTCAGCGACAATTCGGTCCATGCCGGAGCCTCCGGCAATCTGGCTGCAAATCGCCTTCAACTTGATGGCCTCGTCGGGAGCGGTTCGGCGGGCATCGGCAATCTGCAGGTCAATGAAGTTGCCGTCATCGCTGCCGCGCAGGCAACCGGGATCACGGTCTTTCCGGTGGGCAATCTCGATGAGGCGGTCGTTTCCCTGTCCGGGAACGAGATGAGCGCCGTAGCCCTTGGCAATAGCGGCAGCAACAGCGTGTCCGCCTCCGGCTTCTCGGTGCTGGGCCTCGGCAAGGTCAATTCTGCTTACGCAAGCTCGGCCGATACCGGTGCCGGATCTGCGGCGCTTGCCATTGTCAGCAACCAGATGTCGGACGCAGACATCGCGGCCTCGGTCGGCGGCGGCGCCTTCATCAGCGTCGAATTGGCGGAAATGCGGTCCGGCATTGCGGCGGTTTCCGACAATCTGATGCTGGCCTCGGCGACCGGCAACCTGATCGCCAACACGCTCGGCGTCGATGCAGTGAATCTTGCCGCGGCTGGCCCGGAATCGGGCGAAGCGCTAACCGGGGAAGGCTACGCCTATCTGCTGCAGAACCTGCAGACCGCATCGGGCGGCTCGATCACTGCCGCGTTGAACGGGGTGCAGGCCAATCTCACGGGCGATGCGGCTTCGGGATCTACCCTTTCCGTATCGGGCAATCGCCAGGTCGCGCAGGCCCGCAGCAATGTGGCGTTGAACCAGGTCGGCTTCGGCGGCCTTGCCGAGATGCAGTCGGGCGCGCTGCTGTCCAGCAGCCAGGCTTCGCTGGCGACGGTCAATGCCATGGTCACGGGCGGTCAGGGCCTCATTGATGTTACCACGACGGATGGATCGACCCAGGCCGCGCAGGATCTGTCGCTGCAGGCGCTTGGCGCGGGCAATGTGGCGGAGAACGCCATGAACGTCACCGCCCTCAACATGCGCAGCGACGGCAGCGCGGTTTCCGGTGCCGGCTATCAGGTGCTCAACGGGCAGATGAATGGTGGCACCGTCAGCGCCACCGTCAGCGAGGGCCAGATCGGCATCGGCCATTACACGGACCGGCAAGCGCTTTCCGGCGGCATTGCAAGTGTGCTCAATAACGGGATGTCTGCATTGGCGTCGGGCAATTCTTCCGACAACCGGCTGACCCTTGCGGCGGCCTCGTCGTTCGGCGTGAGTGGCGGCGTGAGCAACACGCAAGTCAATGGCGGCGCGATCTCGGCCCGCGTATCGGCCGCAACAGTCGGAATCTTCACTTCGAGTGCAGATACGGCGACCCTGGCGGTCACCGGCAACTCGATCCGCGCCTCGGCAACTGGCAATTCATCGGTGAATGTGGTTCGGCGGACCAACTGATCCGGCGAGGGGGCAGGTCGTTCGGCCTGCCCCTTCACTCGCCTTTCTCTCCCTTCCAGGTCGATTGCGCAACCCTTGTCTTTGCGCTGGCGCAAAGACGCGAAGGTGAAGGAGATGCTTCAATGCAGGAAAGGATGGCGCAGGGACAGCATCCTGGCGTCGTTCGGTTCCGCACGGGATCGCCCCGGTGCAAAAGGGAAGCATCGAATGAACCTGCATTCCGAGATTTCCGCCCTTCAGGCTTTTGTGGCGCAAAGCGTGCCCCGCTATACTTCCTATCCGACCGCGCCGCATTTCACTCCGCAGGTGGATGGCGCCATCTATGAGGAATGGCTGCGCGCCTTGTCCGCGGCGCCGGAACCCGTCTCCCTCTATCTGCACATCCCCTTCTGCCGGACGATCTGCAATTATTGCGGCTGCAATACCAAGGCGGCGATGCGCGACGAGCCGATCCGTGCCTATGCGGCGACCCTGCTGCAGGAGATTGCGTTGGTGTCCGGCATTCTGGGCCGGCAAACGGTCACTCACATGCATTGGGGGGGCGGCACGCCAAGCCTCCTGCCCGCTGACTGCATGGCGGCCGTGCTGGACGCGTTGTCGGCGCAGTTCGATTTTCTCCCGCAAATGGAACATGCGATCGAGCTTGATCCGCGCTATGTGTCCGAGGAGACCGTGCGGATGCTGGTAGATGCGGGGATCACCCGGGCGAGCCTCGGCGTGCAGGACCTCGATCCCGCGGTGCAGATCGCCATCGGCCGCGTGCAATCCCATGCGACGGTTGCGCGCGCCGTCGACCGGCTTCGCGAGGCAGGCATCTCGGCGCTGAATTTCGACGTGATGTATGGACTGCCGCGACAGACGCTGGAGACCGTGCGCGATACTGCGGAAAAGGTGGTGCGCCTTCGTCCGCAACGAATCTCGCTCTTCGGCTATGCACATGTTCCCTGGATGAAGACGCATCAGCGACTGATCGATGAAGCCGAGCTGCCTGGCGTCGGCCAACGCATCGCGCTTTCGCGCGCCGCCCGGCAGATCTTCGTCGAAGCCGGCTATGCGGAAATCGGCATCGACCATTTCGCACTTCCGAACGATCCGCTGAACGAGGCCCGTCTGGGGCGCACGCTGCGCCGCAATTTCCAGGGCTATACGACCGACCCGTCTCGCACGTTGATCGGCCTGGGCGCGTCTTCCATCGGCAACACGCCGTTCGGGCTGGTGCAGAATGCATCGGACAATGCCGGTTGGCGCCGCGCCATCGAGACGGGCAAGCTGCCCGTTTCGCGCGGGATTGCCTATCAGGGCGAGGACCGGCTGCGCGCTGCGGTGATCGAGCAGATCCTCTGTCATTTCGAGGTCGACATTGCAGCCATCGCGGCCGGTCACGGCCGTGCAGCGAGCGTGCTGGACGAGGAAATCGCCTCGCTCGGCGATCTCGCCGATGCCGGCTGGCTGCGCATCGACGGACGGCGGATCGAGCTCGTCCGGCACGCGCCGGAAATCGCCCGCATCGTCGCCAGCCGCTTCGATGCCTATCTTGGCACCGGTCGCGCCCGGCACTCCATCGCCGTCTGAGTCGCCGCGGCGCCTGTCATTCCATCTCGAAGCCACGCACGGACAGGCGCAGGCCAGGAACGGGCGCGCCTTCATTGATGCGCCATGCCTGCAGCCTGAAGGAGCGTTGTCCCGCCCGGTGCATCGGGTCCGCGCCAGCCAGTTCCCTTGCCTCGGCCAGATTGGCCGCACGGTAGATGATGAGCCCGGCGCCGCTCATTGCCGCGCCCGCTTCATCCGAAAGCGGCCCGGCCAGGAACAATTTGCCCTGCGCTTCCAGCGCCTTCTGGTAGGCCAGGTGCTCGGCAAGCAGTTCCGGAGCGGGCGGACCGTCGCGCGCCGGTGTCGTGAAACAGGCGAAGACCTCCATCGCCAGCGCGCCGCGTTCGCGGCAGATTCGGCCGTATTCTTCCCAGTTCATGAGCTTGCTCCTCCTCGCTCGGGCTCGTCTTCCGCGTCCCAGGGACGCGGGCGGTTCAGCAGGCTGTTTACCGCGCGCGACAGCGCGATTTCGGCCGTCGCGGCAAAGGCCTCATGCCGGGCCTCGACCCGGTCGAGCTCGTAGAGATAATTGACCATGACGCCATGGCTCTGCGCCAGCCCCCGTTCCGACAAATCTGCGCCGGCATGGATGCGATGCAGCTCGGCGCCATTGCTGAGATGGAAGCGCGCTACAGGATCAAGCGGACGGCCTGCCCCGTCCTTGGCCTCGGCCAGATAGGCCGCCGCCGCGGCGACAAGGACATCCTGGTCCTCTGCGGGGAGGGTGGCTGGAATACTCCGCTCCTTCATCCACGCCGCAAGTCCGGGGACCGGCGACAGCGTGGCGAAGGTCTTCAGGTTCGGCAATTCGGACTTCAGGTCCGAAGCCACCTGCTTGATGAGAAACGCGCCGAAGGAAATGCCGGCAAGGCCTTCGTGGCAGTTCGAGATCGAATAGAAGATGGCCGTATCGGCCTTTTCGGCGGGCAACTCGTCGCGCGCGGCAGCGAGAATGTCCCCGATTGATCCGGCCAGTCCCTTCGTCAGCGCCACCTCCACGAAGATCAGCGGGTCGTTGGGCATTGCCGGATGGAAGAAGGCGAAGCAGCGCCGGTCAGCCGGCACCAAGCGCTGGCGCAAGGCATCCCAGCTATCGATCGCGTGCACCGCTTCATAGGCGATGATCTTTTCAAGCAGATCTGCCGGGCTGTGCCAGTCGATGCGGTCGCAGACCAGAAACCCCCTGTTGAACCAGCTTCGCAGCAGGTGACGAAGATCGGAATCGACGCGAGCAAGACTTTCGTCCTCGCGCATGGCTTTCAGCAATCTGCGCCGCAGCTCCACCAGCCGCGCCGTGCCGCGCGGTGCCGCATTGAGGCGGCGGAAGAGTTCCTGCCGAGGCGGCTCGACGGCCGATTGCAGGTTCTTGAGCGCGCCGTGGCGCTCGGTCCGCACGCGTTCCGCTGCCGCCAACACGGCATCGAGATCGACTTCGAACGTATCCCTGAGCGCCACGAGATAGCGGGTAAAGCCCGCCTCGTCCGCCTCTTCCACCAGCGCCAGCACCCGGTCCGCGATCGCAACGCCGGACGCCTGTCCTCTGGCAGTCAACAGGCTGCGGCTGAGTTCAACCGGGTCGTTCGGCGAGATGCTGAGCGTACTGCCCCATAGTCGCGACACCACGTTCGGGCCGACGAGGCGGCGAAGGAGACTGGCAAGGGAACTGTCTTTCGGCATCGATGCTGGTCCTTATTATGGGCGACAGATTAGGAAATCGATTTTCTATTGACAACTCGTTTTTCTCACGCATAACTCAACAAGAAGATTCTGATAAATTTGGGGGCATGCGCAATGAAGCTGTTGACCGGGACGCGAGCAGGAGAGGCAATCGCGTCCGTCTTCCTCGTCGAGGGGGACAAGGCCACCCTGCTGGTGAAGGATGCCGGCGACCTCATGGGTCTCATTGAAGCGATGGCGGCAGGGTCGGATCTTCCGCAAGCTGCGCCAGACGCGGAAATCGTGCCCCTGTCGGAAATCACGCCCGCACTGCCCGTCAGGCGGCCGGGAAAGATCGTGTGCCTCGGCCTGAACTTCGCCGAACATGCGCGTGAAGGCGGCTATGAAGTGCCGGATTATCCGGCATTGTTCCTGCGCGTGGCGACTTCGCTGGTTCCTGCCGAGGCGCCGATGGTTCTTCCAGCCGCATCGCATACGTTCGACTATGAAACGGAACTGGTAGCGATCATCGGCAAGGGCGGGCGACATATTCCGGAGGCCGAGGCCCTGAACCATGTCTGCGGCTATACGACCTTCAATGACGGCTCCATCCGCGAATATCAGCGCAAGACCCATCAGTGGACTGCGGGCAAGAATTTCGATGCGACTGGCGCTCTCGGGCCGATTGTCGTCACACCGGACGAGGTGCCGCCGGGCGCAGCCGGACTCGGAATCCGGACCCGGCTTAACGGTAAAGTCTTGCAGGAAAGCAACACATCGAACATGATCTTTCCGGTCGCGCGAACCCTTGCGATCGTGTCGGAGATCATGACGCTGGAACCGGGCGACCTGGTCGCCTTTGGCACGCCGCCCGGCGTCGGCCATGCGCGTGAGCCCCAGCTCTGGATGAAGGCGGGCGATGTGGTAGAAGTCGAGATCGATGGCATCGGTACATGCCGAAATCCGATCGTGGCCGAGCTCGGGAGAGCAGGGCGGGAGGCGGCCGCATGAGGGGCGGCGCAGCTTGCCGCAGTACCGTGGCGGCCGATCCTCGCGCGGCCGCGCAGGCGGATGTCCGCGCATTGCGAGCGCGGATCACGGAACTGGATGAAGACGCGCTCGGCCTGATCCTGACGCGGGCGCGCACGCATTATTCCTGGCAGGACCGCCCGGTGACCGAGGCGCAGCTGCGTCGCCTCTACGACATTACCCGGATGGGATCGACCAGCATGAACAGCTCGCCGGCGCGATTCTTCTTTCTGGTTTCGCGGGAGTCCAGGCGCCCGCTCATTCCGGCGCTGAAGCCGAAGAATGTCGACAAGATGATGCAGGCCCCGGTGACCGTGATCATCGCACAGGACCTGCGCTTCTGGGAGCGGCTCGATTATCTGTTTCCACATGAGGACCGGAAGCCGCATTTCCGCGGCAAGGAAGCCCATATCCGCGAGACGGCGTTCCGCAATGCGACGCTGCAGGGTGCGTACATGATGATCGCCGCCCGGGGCATGGGGCTGGATTGCGGCCCGATGTCGGGCTTCGACAATGTCATGGTCGACGAGATCATGTTCGCGGGGACCTCGCTGCGCTCCAATTTCCTGCTGAATCTCGGTTACGCCGACGAAACGGCGATCTTCCCGAGATTGCCGCGGCTGCCGTTCGAGGAGGCTTGCAGGATCATGTGAGGGGAGGGACTCACGCGACGCGGGAGCCGGCAGCACAGGACGCAAGGACCAGCAGATTTCGACCGACTGGAAGGGGAGGATCAGATCATGACCATGAAGCTCAACCGCCGGAACTTTCTGGCAAGCACCGCTGCTGCGGCGGGCCTTGCCGGCCTTTCACTGCCCGCTGCCGCAAGTGGCCGTACCGTAACCGTCATCGATGGCTATCCGGCGCGTTCGATGTGGCTGGTGGAAATGAGCAATTTCTACCTGCCGGAGGTTAATCGCCGGCTGAAGGAAGCCGGGCTGGAGGAGTTCGATTTCCAGGAGAGCTATGGCGGTTCGATCGTCAATCCCACCGGCGTCCTCGAAGGGCTCCGGCTGGGGCTCGGCGATATCGGCGTCGTCACCACGATCTTCCATGCCTCGGAATTGCCCTCGCAGGCAATTGCGGCGGTCACCCCGTTCATCTCGTCCAATGCGGTCACCGTTGCACGGGCGATCGACGAGATCGCGAACGAATTCCCGGACATGAAGGCGGAGTTCGAGAACGAGAACCAGGTCTATCTTGCGACCGGCGTCGTGCTCGATTCCTACCAGCTCTTCAGCAACCGGCCGATCAGGACCCTTTCCGACATGTCGAGCCTGAAGGTCGCTGGCGCGGGATACAATCTTCGCTACCTGGAGGGACTGGACGGCGCGGTCGGCGTGCGTGGCGGCCTGACCGATTTCTACAACATGATCCAGACCGGCGTGACAGAGGCCGCGATGTTGTGGCCGGAATCCGCCAATACATTCGCCATTGCCGAGGTCGCACCCTACATGCTCCGCGCCAATCTGGGATCCGTCAACACCAAGACGCTGACCGTCAATGCGGATTTCTGGAACACGCTGTCGACCGAGGTTCAGGCGATCCTCCAGGAGGTAGCCATCGCCTATCGTGACCGGATGGCGGAAGTGGCCATGTCCGCAGCGTCGGAAGCGGAAGCGGCCTATATGGCCGCAGGCGGCACGATCCACGATCTTTCCGACGAGGATCGTGCAACATGGGCGGCCGCGATGCCCAATATTGCGCAGGAATGGGCGGCTGGCCTCGATGCCGCCGGCAAGAACGGCACCGCAATGCTGAAAGCCTATATCGACAAGCTCATTGCGGCGGGCGAGGTGCCTGCACGCAACTGGGCCACCGAGACCTGATCGGTTGGGGGTTCCCTTGCAAGCAGGAAATTCCTTCCGCGCCGCCACCGGGGTGGCGCGGGTGCTTTCCGCCGGCGCGCAGGCGATGAACGCGACCGGGACGCTGATCGTGCTGGCGCTCGTCCTGCTCGTCAATACGGATGTCATTTCGCGCAACCTGTTCCACGCGCCGCTGCGCGGCAGCTACGAGATCGTGCAGTTCCTGATGGTGATGATCGTCTTTCTTCAGCTGCCGGACGTCATCCGCAGCAACCACCTCACGAGGTCCGACGGCTTCCTCGCGGTTCTGGCCAGCCGGAGGCCGGGCATGGCCCGGCTGTTTGCCCGGACCATCGACGCCGCTTCCGCCGTCTTCATGGTGTTCGTCGCCTGGGCGATCTGGCCCGAATTCCAGCGCTCATGGGGTTCGGCCTCCTTTTTCGGCACGCCCGGCATCTTCACTGCACCCTATTGGCCGATCCATCTCGTGATCGTCCTTTCGAGCCTCCTGTCCGCGGCGATCTTCCTGACCAAGGTTGTCACGGGCCGCCGCCGCCCGGAATTGGTGCATCTGATGGAGTCAGATGCATGAGTCCCTTCGAAATCGGCCTCATTTCCGTCATCGCGATGGTCACGCTGATCTATCTCGGCGTCTACATTCCCATCGCACTTGGCCTGATTTCATTTGTCACGATCTGGATCCTGCGCGACAGCTTCGATCTGGCGCTCGCCCTGCTGAAGATTGCTATCTCCGGCAGCGTCATGGAGTATTCCTTCGCCACCATTCCGCTCTTCACCTTCATGGGGTTGATCGTCTCGCGGGCGGGTCTGGGCGAAGATGTCTATCGGGTGATGAATACCGTCTTCCACCACATCGTGGGTGGCGTGGGCATGGCGACTGTCGGCGCAAATGCGCTCTTTGCGGCCGTCACGGGCTCATCCATCGCCTCGGCCTCCGTCTTCACCAAGGTCGCCGTGCCGGAAATGCTGAAGCTCAACTACAACAAGCGCTTTGCTGTCGGCGTCGTCGCGGGGTCTTCGGTTCTCGGGATGATCATTCCGCCATCGGCAATGCTGATCATCTATGCCATTGTGGCGGAACAATCCGTCGGCCACATGTTTCTCGCGGGCGTCATTCCGGGCGTCATGCTGGCATGCGCCTTCGTCGCGGCCATCTGGGTGATGGCCCGGGTGCGCTCGGCCTCTGTCGTGAATGAAGGCGCAGGCCAGCGGGAGTCCGCCGAGCTTCTGTCGCCTGGGGAGATGCTGTTCCTGTGCCTGCCGCTGGCGGGCCTGGTCCTGACCGTTCTCGGCGGCATCTATACCGGCTGGCTGACCGCCGTCGAAGCCGGCGCGGCGGGAGCGGCCCTGGGTCTCGCTCTTGCCTTTGCCCGGCGCCGGATCACCCTGGAGGGCTTCTGGCACGCGCTTCTGGAGACGGGCCATGTCACCGCCGCAATCCTGTTCCTGATCACGGCTGCGTCGATCTACAGCCGCATGCTGGGCATTGCCGGTATTCCCAATGCATTGGGCGATTTCCTCGCGACGCACCAGTTCAGCTTCACCGCCGTCATGGTGCTGCTTGTCGTGCTCATGCTGTTTCTCGGCACCATCCTCGACACGACATCGATCATCCTGATCGTCGTGCCACTGTTCCTGCCGATCATCGAGCCGCTCGGCGTCAGCCTTGTCTGGTTCGGCATCATTGTCGTCATCGGCGCCGAGATCGGACTCCTGACCCCGCCGCTCGGCATTTCATGCTTCGTGATCAAGAGCACGATCGACAATCCGGACATCACGCTGAAAGACATCTTCATCGGCGCCTTTCCCTTCGCCTTCGTGATGCTGATCGTGCTCTTCATCCTCATCGAGTTTCCAATGCTCACTACGGTGCTGCTACCGTAAAGCCAGTTCGCAGGAGGCAATCCATGCGCGATGTCAATCCCGCCACCCTGACCGAAACGCTGCTCGCGCTTTCCGGTCCTGCAACCGATCCGCGGCTGCAGGAAATCCTTGCGGCGCTGGTGCGCCATCTCCACGCCTTCGCGAAAGAGGTCAATCTTACCCATGCCGAATGGCGCAAGGGGCTTGAGCTCCTGACCCGCGCCGGCGAGATCACCGACGACAAGCGCAATGAATTCGTGCTGTTTTCCGACGTGCTTGGCCTCAGCTCGCTTGTCGACATGATCAATTCGCCCGCAGGCTGCACCAGTTCCTCGGTGCTGGGTCCGTTCCATGTTCTCGGAGCGCCGGAACTGCCGGTTGGCGGAGACCTGATCGGCGACAATGAAGGCCGGCAGGTGGTGGTCGAAGGGCGCGTTCTCGATCCTTCCGGCGCGCCGATCAGCGGCGCCCGGATCGAAATGTGGCAGACTGCCGATAATGGTCTTTATTCCGGCCAGGACCCGGATCAGCCTGAATATAATCTGCGCATGGCCATGACGACCGGAGCGGACGGGCGCTACGCGGTCTCGACCATACGGCCCGCTCCCTACAAGGTGCCCACGGACGGGCCGGTCGGCGATCTCCTCAACGCTACCGGCCGCCATGCCTGGCGTCCCTCTCACCTGCATTTCATCGTGCAGGCGCAAGGCTATCGCACGCTCGTGACGGAAGTCTTTCCCAGCGACGACCCCTATCTGGACGAGGATGCGGTCTTCGGCGTGCGCAGCGATCTGGTCATGGAGTACCGGCCCGGCAAGGCTGCCGATCTTGCTGGTGACATCGTCGCCCGCAATTGGCTGCGCAGCGATTTCAGCAAGGTCGATTTCGATTTTGTCCTGCCGCGCGAAACGCCCTAGCGCGGGGCCCACCCTCAGTTTCGAGCCGCCCTGGCGCTTTCCTGCTCCGCCAGGGCCCGCCGAAGAAACTCGCCGGTCTTCCGGTAGTGATCCATCAGGAGGGCAACGGCCTTGTCGCTCTCGCGCGACAGGGCCGCGGCAGAGATGGCCGCATGTTCTTCGGAAATCTTCCGCTTCGGATAGGCCGAGCTGCTCGCCAGGTTCCGGTAGCGAACCGCAAGGTCGTAAAGCTGCCCGCAGAAATTCAGCAAGTAGGGGGAAGGGCATGCCGCAACCAGCGCGGCATGAAACTGCCGGTGGATCTCTTCCCAGGCTGCGGCGTTGCCGGTGCGGTCCAGCGCATTCAGCCGATATTGCAGCAACACGATCCGCTCTTCCCAGGCGGGTCCGCCCATGGCAATGGAATCCGCAAACGCCATGGCTTCGACGCGGCAACGGGTTTCCAGCAGGATGCTGAAATCGTCGGCGCTGATCGCCGGCGCCCAGAAGCCCCGCTGCTCATTCCGGACCACGAGCTGTTCGGAGGAAAGAATGCTGAGCGCTTCCCGGATCGGGCTTGCGCCCATGTCGAGTTTTTTTCGCAACGTGTCGATATGGATGCGCGATCCCGGCGGCAGGGCCCCGGAAAGTACCATCTCGCGGATTTGCCGGATCGCGAGCGATGTAAGCGAACGGTACGAATCCATGCGTCACTCCTGATATGCACATTGCCGCACTCGGCGGGCGCGATCAAGCTGAATCCTCGAAATGACAAGCATAAATCGATTTTTCCCGGATCTTGATCCGACGTCGCCTTGACATATAGGGAATGTAACTTATATATATGAAATAGCAGGGGAGTGAGCCTTCCGTGCAGGGACGGCCATAAGTGGGGGAGTTCATTGCCTTTAGATGGTATCAAGGTTCTCGATATCGCTACGTTCATTGCCGGGCCGTATTGCGCGACGATCCTTGCCGAGTTCGGCGCTGACGTAATCAAGATCG
>CAYLGY010000064.1:0-14882 GCA_964383325.1 uncultured Rhizobiaceae bacterium | reverse complement strand
TCTCGATCTTGCCGTCCATGTACCAGTCAACGATTTTCGGCACGTCGGTGCGGCCACGCGCGCCGCCAAAGGCAGTGCCTTTCCAGACCCTGCCGGTTACGAGCTGGAACGGCCGCGTCGAGATTTCCTGGCCGGCCCCGGCTACACCGATGATGATCGATTCGCCCCACCCGCGATGCGCCGATTCCAGCGCCTGGCGCATGACATTTACATTGCCCGTGCAGTCGAACGTGTAGTCGGCGCCGCCAATCTGGTCGGCACCGCGCTTGGTCATGTTGACGAGATAGGGGACGAGATCGTCTCCGACATCCTTCGGATTGACGAAATGCGTCATCCCGAAGCGCTCGCCCCATGCCTTCTTGTCCTCATTCAGATCGACGCCGATGATCATGTCCGCGCCGACAAGGCGCAGGCCTTGAATGACATTGAGCCCGATGTCGCCCAGACCGAAGACGATTGCCGTCGCGCCCGGCGTGACCTTCGCGGTATTGATCACGGCGCCGATGCCGGTGGTGACGCCACAGCCGATATAGCAGATCTTGTCGAACGGCGCGTCGGGATTGACCTTGGCAACCGCGATTTCCGGCAGGACGGTATGATTGGAGAAAGTCGAACAGCCCATGTAATGGAACAGCTTCTCGCCATTGACGGAAAAGCGCGAGGTGCCATCCGGCATCAGCCCCTGTCCCTGCGTCGAGCGAATGGCGGTGCACAGATTGGTTTTCTGCGACAGGCAGGACGGGCATTCGCGGCATTCGGGCGTATAGAGCGGAATAACGTGATCGCCCTTCTTCACGGAGGTGACCCCGGGGCCGACGTCGACGACGACACCCGCGCCTTCATGACCGAGGATCGAGGGGAAGATCCCCTCCGGATCGGCGCCGGACAGGGTGAACTCATCCGTGTGGCAGATGCCGGTGGCCTTGATCTCGACCAGCACCTCGCCGGCACGCGGTCCTTCAAGATCCACTTCCATGATCTCGAGGGGCTTGCCTGCGCCGACCGCAACCGCAGCACGTGTCTTCATGGGCTCGATCTCCTTCAGTTTCGGGGCCGGACGCCGAGGCTCCGACCGCATATCCGTGAATGTTACCGATCCGGAACCGGATCGGCCTCGGGGCTGAAACCGCCTTCATAGCGCCGGTGCGCCCGATGTCCAAGCCTTGTCAGGATCTCATACCCGATCGTGCCGGCGACCGCGGCAATGTCATCGACCGTCTGCCGATCCGAGATCAGCTCGACCATCATGCCCTCTTTCAGCGGGACGCTGCAACTTCCCGCATCAAGAATGATGCTATCCATGGAGACACGGCCCAGAAAGGGCAGGCGCGAATCTCCCGCAAAGGCAGAAGCCGCGGCATTGCGCGGCCAGCCATCAGCATAGCCATAGGAGATGGTGGCAAGCTTCCCAGGCGCCAGGCAGCGGGCGGCGTGCCCATAGCCGACCCCACATTCTTCGGGAACCTCGCGAAGCTGGATTATGCGCGCCGAAAGGGTCACGACCTGGCGCATCGGATTGGGCCGGCCCGGCGTGGGGTTGATGCCGTATAGTGCCGCGCCCGGTCGGGCCAGGTCGAAATGCCAGTCCGGACCAAGGAAGATCCCCGACGAATTCGCCAGCGAGGCGCGCGCCGGCGGCAACATCGCCCGCAATCGGTTGAATTGCTGCAGCTGCGCGCGGTTGGCCGAGTGTTCGGACTCGTCTGCGCAGGCGAGATGACTCATCACCAGCGTGACACGCAATCCGTCCAGCAAGCCGGGATCGGCCGCGATCGCCTCGACATCGGCCGGCGAAAGGCCAAGGCGCGACATGCCACTGTCAAGCTGAAGGGCGACGGGCAGGTCCTCGCAGCTCCTTTTCCGGCGAAAGGCGCGCCAACCGGCCAATTCCACACGTGAATTCACGACCGGAACCAGCCCCGCCTCCAGAAAATCGGCCTCGGTGCCGGGCGGGGTGCCATTCAGCACCATGATCGTCGCATCTGCGCCGAGCGACTCGCGCAGCGAGATTCCCTCGAACAGATGCGCGACGAAGAAATCGCGACAACCCGCCCGCCACAGTGCCTGCGCGACTTCCCCTGCACCCAGCCCGTATGCATCGGCCTTGACCACCGCCGCGCAGGCGCCATTCCGCAGCCGGGCGCGGAGCAGGCGATAATTGTGGACGATGGCATCGAGATCGACCGTCAGCACCGCGCCGGCCTGGTGAGCGGGAACCCTCATCTGGCATACCTGTCGAGACTCAGTTCCCGCGCATCGATCTCCGGGCTCCTGCCGGAGACCAGGTCGGCGATCACACGTCCGGAACCGCATGCCATGGTCCAGCCCAGCGTCCCGTGCCCTGTATTGAGATAGAGGCCGGACGGGCCGGCGGCGCCGATCACGGGCGGGCCATCCGGCGTCATCGGGCGAAGCCCGCACCAGAAGTCCGCGTTTTCGACGCGTCCCGCCGTTCCGAACAGATCACTTACCGAATGCTCCAGCGGCGCGCGGCGCGACTGGCGCAGGGAGAGATCGAACCCGGCGACTTCCGCCGTGCCTCCGACGCGAACGCGGTCGCCCAGCCGGGTAATGGCGATCTTGTAGGTCTCGTCCATGACAGTGGAAACCGGGGCTCCATCCGCATTCTCGATGGGTATCGTAAGGGAATAGCCCTTGACGGGGAATACGGGCAGATGCAAGCCGAACGGCTTCACCATGGCGGGCGAATAGCTGCCGAGCGCCACGACCACCGCATCCGCCTCGATGCGGCCGCTGCTGGTCCGCACGCCCGTCACCTTCCTGCCGTCGCTGAGGATCTCGAGGATGGTCTCGCCAAAGCGGTAGCGGACCGTTTCGGCGGTAAGTTCCGCCAACTTGCGCGTGAACATGTAGCAGTCGCCGGTCTCGTCCCCGGGGAGCCGGAGGCCACCGACGAATTTCTCCTGCACAAGCCCGAGCGCCGGCTCGGCCGCCGCGCATCCGGCGCGGTCCAGCACCTCGAAGGGCACGGAAAACTGGCTGAGGACCTCGACATCATTGCCGATGCCGTCGAACTGTTTCTGGGTGCGGAATAGCTGGAGCGTTCCCTGACTGCGATGGTCATAGGCAATGCCGGTCTCGTCGCGCAGCTCGCGCAGGCAATCACGGCTGTACTCCGCGATCGGAACCATGCGTGACTTGTTGCGCGCATATGCCGACCGCGTGCAATTGCCGAGCATCTGCAGCATCCAGCGCCACATTTCCGGATCGAGGCGGGGACGGACGGCCAGCGGACCGTGACGCATCAGCAGCCATTTCACGGCCTTCACAGGCACGCCGGGTCCCGCCCAGGGAGATGCATAGCCGGGAGAGATCTCGCCGGCATTCGCATAGCTCGTTTCAAGGGCCGCGCCGTTCTGCCGGTCGATGACCGTGACCTCATGGCCGGCCCGCGCAAGATAGAAGGCGGAAGTCACGCCGATGACGCCCCCGCCCAGAATCGCTACTTTCATCGGGTTTCCTTCTTTCTCGATACATTCAAGTTGGGTTCACAGGCAGCGCGACGCGCCATTCGGGCGACTTCCAGATCGACGAGGACCGCACCTACGTCCCCGGCAGGCGGAACGGGAACTGTACCCGGTCGGTCCGGCCGGAAGCCGACACGCATGACACGTAGCCGGCGCCAGCGGCCATTTTCCTGAAAGCGGGTCTCCTGGCCTTCGCGCAAGCCGATCAGCGCAATGCCGCGCGGCGTCGCCAGCGGCAGATGAAGGCCGACCGTCTGCAGCTCGTCGCGATGCACGAGGATCCGCCGTTCGGTCACCGAATCATCAAGGAGATACTCGACGCAACTGTCGAGGGTGACGACGGTAGCGGGAAGTTTGCCGGAATCGACCAGGACCGCGCGTTCGAGCCTGTCGCGCAGTGCCACGGCGAGCGCGGAACCGGAGCGCTCGAGTTCTTGCAGGAGGCGATAGCAGAGGTGATGGTCCCTGGCTGTCATCCAGCAGCCGGTAAATCCGAGGATCATTTCAGGAACTCCGCCAGACCGGGGTCTGGAAACAGGTTTCGTATGAAGTGGTGTGGATTTTCCGGCCCCCAGTCGACGGCCTTTCGGCCGCGCCAGGGCTATTTGCCCGTTATCAGGCTTCCCGCGTGGTTCAAGAACCGGACGCGGCTCCCGCTGAAGGTCGTAATGCGTTGGCGCATTTGCACGGCTGCTCATCCCTGAAGAATGCAGACCAGAATGCCGGTAACATAGTCGTTCACCCGAAAAATGCAAGTCAGGCAACGGCGGCGCCCGCCGAATTCACTGCTTTCGTACAATCCCTTGCCTTGATTTGGCCCAGTCGCCTCGCTAGGGGTCACTGCGGCATTGCAGGCCGAAAGCCAAGGGAGGCAGCGCATTCACATGACCTATCCACGTCAGCACTGCCCGACCCTTGCCTGCTGACCCGAGCCCTGCCGAGACGCCTGCACGGCGGATCCGGCGAGCATCGAGAAAGATGCCTTTCCTTCTCGCACTGACCGCAACGTTCTGTTTCGGCATCCTGCTCCCGCCGCCGTTGCCGCGCCTCCTCGGAACGCTCGACCGGCCAGACCTGCTCCTGCATTTCCTGGCCTTTGCGGCCTGCGCCTTCGCCGCGCCCGCTCCCCGCGCGTCTACCTTTCGATGGCCGGTTTTCCTGATCCTGCTTGCGGGACTCATCGAATTGGGCCAGCTTGCGATTGACGGGCGGACCGCGAGTATCGGCGATTTCGCGGCGGGCGCAGTCGGGGTCGCAATCGGAGGCATGGCGTCCCGGGCCTGGAACCGGCTGACGGAAATCGGCATGTGAGCGGGCATTCCGGAGCGGCAAGCCATGAGGGGAATTGAGCGGAGACTCTTGCGCTGGAGGGAGGCCGGCCTGATCGACGAGGCGGCCGCACAGGCCATACTTGCCCATGAACGCCAGACGGAAAGGCCGATCCTCGTCTGGAGCGTGGCGTCGCTGGCGCTGTTCGCGCTAGCGCTCGGCATCCTGCTGGTCATCGGGGCAAACTGGGACCGGATCGACGCCTATCTGAAGCTTGGCGTAATGTTTACTGCCATTGCTGCCGCGGCGGCGGTTGCGGCCCATGGATGGCGAAACGACCGTCTCTGGCTGGCGGAAGCCTCGCTGTTCGCATTGTGCGCGCTTACGCTCGGAGGCATTGCCCTGCAGGGGCAGATCTATCAACAGACAGCACCGCTGTGGCAGCCGCTCGCGTTCTGGACACTGCTCTGCGCGCCGGCGCTGCTGACGCTGGGCCGGACATGGCTCACCGGCTCGCTGCTCGCGCTGATGCTGGGCGCGCTGATGCTGAGCCTCGCGATGCATGGCACCGATCAGCCCCGTCCTCTCCAGTCCGGCCTTGTCGGCATCGCCGGGGCAATTCCCTTCCTGCTCGTGGCGGGCGCGGCTTCCATCCGGCGGGAAGACGGCTTCACCCAGGCTCTGGACGGCTTCGGGATGGCCTACATCCTGTTGCTCGCCAGCCTTGCCCATTTTTCCTGGTCGCACTCCGTTTCACCTGAGGAGGCGCGGGCGGCGATGGAGGCGCTCGTCCTGCCGGTGCTCGCATGCCTTCTCGCCCTCGCCGCCGCCGGACAACTGTCGCAAGGGCAGCGCCGCCTCACCCGCACTGCCCTGATCGCAGGCCTCGCGGCCGCCATGACAGCCTTGCTGACGCCGCATGGCCAGCAATGGTACTGGGTGCCGATTGGACTGGTGCTGTTCTGCGCCATGTGGGGTGCCATCATCCTGGCGGCGGCGGCAAACCGCGAGCCCTGGCTGTACCGGACCGGATTCGCCGCCATCGCGATCCGGCTCGGCATCGTCTATTTCGAACTGTTCGGATCCCTGGCCTGGACCGGAACGGGCTTCATTGCCGGCGGCCTCATCGTGCTGTTGGCGCTCGTCATCTGGCGACGGACGGCGCACCGCTGGCCACGACGCGAAGGAAACGTGTCATGAAGCGCTGGTGGATGGCCGCCCTCGTCCTGGTTTTGCCGCTGGCAGGACTCGCCACGACGACCTTGCACAATGAGCTGGCGCTCGCGAATGCAGAGGAATGGGCCATTCCCGTCACAGGCTTCGACCCGCGCGATCCCCTGCGCGGACATTACATCGTCTTCCGCTATCTGTGGGACGTCGAAGGCGACAGCGATCTCTGCCGCGCGGGGCAATGCCTGATCTGCCTCACGCCCGGCGAGAACGGCAGCGTGACGGCCCGGATCGTGCCGCGGGCGGAAGATCCGGATTGCCCCGCGCGCGTTGATCCGCAAGCCAGCCAGATCTCTCCGGATTTCATCAGCCGCATCTATGTCGCCGAAACGCGCGCTTTGGATCTCGAGCGCCAGATGCGCCAGACCCCGATGCGCGTCATCGCCCGGCTGCGCAAGGATGGCATCCTGATGAACGAGCGGCTGGAGCCGCTCCACGCGGCACCCGAGGGCGCGCCGCAATAAGGCCTATTCCGTCCTGGCCATTTCCCGCAACAGGAATTTCTGGATCTTGCCGGTCGATGTGCGCGGCAGACGGGTGAAGGTGACCTTTTTCGGGCATTTGAAGCGCGCGAGCCTTTCCCGGCAATGGGCGATGATCTCCTCCTCTGTCGCTTGCGCACCCGGCTTCAACTCCACAAAGGCGAGGGGCGATTCGCCCCATTTCTCATCCGCCATCGCCACGACCGCGCAGGCCGCAACTGCGGCGTGCCGGTAGATCGCATCCTCCACCTCGATGGAGGAAATGTTCTCCCCGCCCGAGATGATGATGTCCTTCGAGCGGTCCTTGATCTGCAGATAGCCATCGGGATGCATCACGCCGAGATCCCCGGAGTGAAACCAGCCACCGGCAAAGGCCCTGGCGCTCGCAGCCGGATTCTTCAGGTAGCCCTTCATCACGATGTTGCCGCGGAACATCACCTCGCCGATCGTCTGGCCGTCCGCCGGCGTCGGCTGCATCGTCCCGGGATCGAGAACCGCCAGCTCCTCCAGCGCGGAATAGCGCACACCCTGGCGCCCCTTCATGGCGGTACGTTCCTGCGGATCGAGCTCGTCCCACGCCCCCTTCCACTCATTCACCACGGCCGGACCGTAGGTTTCGGTCAGCCCGTAGAGATGATTGACCGAGAAGCCGGCTTCGGTCATGGCGGCGAGTACCGCGCCGGGCGGCGGGGCGGCCGCGGTATTGAAACTGACGTGATGCGAGAAGGCGCGACGCTCCTCCGCGGGCGCGTTGAGCAGGGTCGACATGACGATCGGCGCGCCGCACAGATGGGTGACGCCATGCTCGGCAATGGCTTCATAGATCGGTCCAGCCCGCACCCAGCGCAGGCAGACATGCGTCCCGGCCTGCATGGGGAGGGTCCAGGTGAAACACCAGCCATTGCAATGAAACATCGGCAGGGTCCACAGATAGACACAATGCCGGCCCAGCTCGGCATGAATCGTATTGGCATAGGCCATCAGTGCCGCGCCGCGGTGGTGATAGACCACCCCCTTGGGATCGCCGGTCGTTCCGGAGGTGTAGTTGAGTGAAATCGCATCCCATTCGTCCTGCGGACGCAGCCAGGCGAAATCCTCGTCACCCGTCGCAAGCCAGTCCTCATAATCGATCGAGCCGATCGGCTCGCCTTTCGGATAGGCCGCGTCCTGTGGATATTCCGGATCGTCATAATCGACGACCAGCGGGCGCGTTTTCGCCAAGGCGAGCGCCTCGGCGACGACCGCCGAGAATTCCCGGTCGACGATCAGCACACGGGTCTCCGCATGGTCGAGCTGGAAAGCCAGCGCCGCCGCATCGAGGCGGGTATTCAACGAATGCAGCACGGCCCTGGCCATCGGTACGCCGAAATGACATTCCAGCATGGCCGGCGTGTTGGAGAGCATCACGGAAACGGTGTCGCCTCGGCCAATGCCGTGCGAGACGAGCACCGAGGCAAGCCGCCGCGCGCGGGCGTGAAACCCGGCATAGGTGATCCGCGTCGCGCCGTGGATCACCGCCACATGGTCCGGATGGACCTGCGCCGCCCGCTCCAGAAAGACCAATGGCGTCAGCGGCTGGAAATTGGCAGGATTCCGGTCCAGATCGAGGTCGTAGGGGCTGGTCATGGCGGCTCCGGAGCGGGCTGGGAATCTTGTCCCTGTATTTAGGGCAAAACGCGTGTGCTTGCCATCTTCACGAAGGCTCCGCCCAGCAATTTTCATTGCTGCCATCCACGAAATGCTGCCGTATTGGTGCCAGGATCGAATCGTAGCGGAGGACGCCTTGAGGGAATCGAGCGGGACGGAGGGCGATGTGAACCGAACAGAACCTGCCGAACAATGCCGGCTTGTTTTGATCAGCCCGCCCGGCAGGGATTGGCGGGACATCTCTGCCCGGCTGGTCGCGGCAATGGATGGCGGCGACATTGCCTCCATTCTCCTGTGGCCCCATGGGCTGGCGGAGGACGATTTCCAGCGCCTGTGCGAAGCCGCGGTGCCGCGAGGGCAATCCGCCGGCATCGCCATGATCGTCGCAGGAGAATTGCGCATGGCCCGCCGCGTCCGGGCTGACGGCATTCATGTCGAGGCACGTGAGGAACTCGCAAGATATTCCAGCCAGGCGGACGACCTGATCCTCGGAGCCGGCGGCGCGCGGACCCGGCACGATGCGCTCGAACTCGGCGAGTTGCGCCCGGACTACCTCCTGTTCGGTCGGCCGGGCTATGACACGCGCCCCGAGCCGCATCCACGTAACCTCAAGCTCGGCGAATGGTGGAGCGCGATGGTCGAGATTCCCTGCATCCTCCTCGCCGGGTCGGAGCTCGCCTCGATCCGGGCGACGGCTGCGACGGGTGCGGAGTTCATCGCTGCCTCCGAAATGATCTTCGGCGCCGGCACGGACCCGGCGCAGGCGGTGCGCGAGGCCAATCGCCTGCTCGAAGAGGCAAGCATGGAAAGGGGCGAGGCGTCATGAGGCAGGCACTGCGGCCCTTGCTTGCCCTCATGCTGGCCGCATGCGCTGCCGGCGCCATGGCGGCCCCCGACGAATCCGGCAAGGGACCGCGCAGCGTGTTCATCGACCGCGACCGCTTTGGCGGCAAGCAGCCCGATGCGGCATTCGGCGCCTATCAGCGCGGCCTCTATCTGACCGCCCTGAAACTCGCGCTCGAACGGGCCGAAGCCGGCGATGCGGCCGCCCAGACTCTGGCGGGTGAAATCTATTCGCGCGGGCTGGGCGTCCGGCGCGATCCGGAAAAGGCATTCCAGTGGTATGCGCGCGCGGCACGCCAGGGAGACCGCGAGGCGCTGTTCCAGTATGGCATGGCGCTGATCGACGGCACTCATGTCGAGCGCAACGAGGAGGAGGCTCATGAATATCTGCGCCGCGCCGCCGATGCCGGCCATGTGCTGGCGCAGTTCAATTTTGCGCAGCTTGTCCTGAAGATCCGCCCCGGCCCGGCCGGGATCGCCGAGGCTGTCGATTATTACGAGAAGGCGGCCCTTGCAGGGCTTCCCGATGCCGAATATGCCCTGGCGCAGGTTTACGAGAACGGTCTTGGCGGCCGGGCGCGCGATTCGCGCATTGCGCGCCAATGGCTGCAGAAGGCGGCCGCCCAGAACTTCGATACCGCCCAGCTCGACCTCGCCATCTGGCTGATCGAGGGTCATGGAGGCGAGCGCGACCCCGAAGCGGGCTTCCGCTGGATGCGCGCAGCGGCGCAGGCCGGCAATGTCGTCGCGCAGAACCGGCTCGCCAAGCTCTACTGGCGCGGGCTCGGCACGCGAAGCGATCCGATTGCCGCCGCGGCCTGGTACATCGTGGCACGGCGCGCCGGGCTCTCCGATCCCGAATTGACACTTTTTCTTGACGGGCTGACGTCGGAACAGCAGAAAGCAGCCATCGAGCTGGCCAACCGCCTGCGCTGACCTTGCCAGCGCGGGATTTTTGTGGTCTGGAAACGCCGCGCACCGGCGGAGCCGGTTCCTGCTGGAATCACTTGCGCGGCGGACGGGCGACCAGCCGCAGCGGCAGGACCGGCGCAGGATCATCGCGCTCCGGAAGATGCGACGCAGAAGATTGGAAAGACGGGCATGAAGATCAATGGCAATGAAATCCGCCCAGGCAACGTGATCCAGCACAATGGCGGGCTGTGGGTGGCGGTGAAGACCAATGCAGTCAAGCCGGGAAAGGGTGGCGCATATAATCAGGTCGAGCTGAAGAACCTGATCGACGGCACCAAGCTGAACGAGCGCTTCCGCGCCGCCGAGACGGTCGAGCGGGTCCGGCTGGAGCAGAAGGATTTCACCTTTCTCTATGAGCAGGGCGATGCGCTGGTCTTCATGGACAGCGAAACCTACGAGCAGCTCGAATTGCAGAAGGATTTCGTCGGCGACCGCGCCGCCTTCCTCCAGGACGGGATGACGGTGACCGTGGAACTGCACGAGGAGAAGCCGATCGGCATATCCCTGCCCGACCAGGTGGTGCTGCAGGTCGTGGAAGCCGACCCCGTCGTCAAGGGCCAGACGGCAGCGTCCTCCTACAAGCCGGCGCGGCTCGAGAACGGCATCCGGCTGATGGTGCCGCCCTTCGTGGAAAGCGGCGAGCGGGTGATCGTCGACACCAACGAAATCACCTATATCCGCCGGGCGGAATAGTAACGCATGGCGCGCTCGGCGATCCTCAATGTCATGGTGCAGGCCGCCATCAAGGCGGGGCGTTCGCTTGCGCGGGATTTCGGCGAGGTTCAGAATCTCCAGGTCTCGCGAAAGGGGCCCGGCGATTTCGTGACGCAGGCTGACCTGAAGGCCGAACAGATCATCTTCAACGAATTGCGGCGGGCGCGACCGGGCTACAGCTTTCTCATGGAGGAGCGCGGCCGGGTCGAAGGCGAGGACAGCCAGCATTGCTGGATCGTCGACCCCCTGGATGGAACCACCAATTTCCTGCACGGCATTCCGGTCTTCGCGATCTCCATCGCCCTGGAGCGTCAGGGGGTGCTGGTCGCCGGCGTGATCTTCAATCCGGTGATGGACGAACTCTACACCGCTGAACGCGGCGGCGGCGCCTTCTTCAACGACCGGCGCATGCGGGTCGCCGCGCGCCGCGATCTCGCCGACTGCGTGATCGCAACCGGGATCCCGCATCAGGGTCGGGGAAATCATCCGGTGGCGCTGCGCCAGCTGCGCCATGTCATGATCGAGGCCGCCGGAGTGCGCAGGTTCGGCTCTGCGGCGCTCGATCTCGCATGGGTGGCGTCCGGCCGTTATGACGGCTTCTGGGAATCGGGACTCGCCAGTTGGGACATTGCGGCGGGTGCCCTGATGGTCCGCGAGGCGGGCGGCTTCGTGACGGATCTCGGCGGAGCCCATGACATCCATTCCAGCCGCACCATTGTCGCCGGCAATGAAGCGATTCACCAGGCGTTGCTGACCACCTTGCAGCGCGAACCTTGAGGAGCCGGTCCCGGAGCTTTCATTTTCGTCCCGTTTCCGGTTAGATTCGCCTCCGCATCGGGGCGGGCGCCGTTCAACTTGAAATGGACGCAGATGCATGTTGAGGTCACCGCATCGGAAACAGATCATGCGCAGGCAATCGGAAGGATCGTGATGCCGGGCAAGCGGCGGGTTCCGGGGGCGCGAGAGGCAGGGCAGATGGCTTCATGGTTTGGCTCGGCGGGCGGGCATGGCGAGGACGGGGGCTTCGATCCGCACCGGCTGTCATCGCCGCAGGTCTTCCTGCTTTCGATGGTGATCTTCCTGGTGATTGCCGGCTTTGTCTGCGCGATCCTGTACCGGCAGATCTCGACGGCCTTTATTGCCAATCCCGGTCTCAACGGTCTCATACTCGGAGTCCTCATCGTCGGCATCCTGCTTGCCTTCGGCCAGGTGCTTCGCCTCTTTCGCGAAGTTCGTTGGGTCAATTCCTTCCGCGCCGGCACCGAGAGCCGCAATCCGGTCCTGCTGGCGCCGATGCGCGCCCTGCTCGGCCGCTCGCAGGGCATGGCCCTGTCGACCACCTCCATGCGCTCGATCCTCGATTCGATCGCAACCCGGCTCGACGAAAGCCGCGATATCTCGCGCTACCTGATCGGTCTGCTGATCTTCCTCGGCCTGCTGGGCACGTTCTGGGGATTGCTGCAGACCATCGGCTCGATCGGCGAGACCATTGCAACGCTCGATCCGGGCTCGGGCGATGCATCCGACGTGCTGCAATCGCTGAAATCGGGACTGGCGGCGCCGCTCGACGGCATGGGCACGGCCTTCTCGTCCTCGCTGTTCGGCCTCGCCGGTTCGCTGGTGCTGGGCTTTCTCGATCTGCAGGCCGGACGGGCCCAGACGCGATTCTACACCGAGCTGGAGAACTGGCTGTCGTCGGTCACGGACGTATCGCCCGAACTGCCGGCGCCGGCTCGCGGCAGGCCCGATGAGACGTCCGAGGAAATGCGGCTGCTCTCCGAGCGGCTGCGGGCCTTGCAGGAAAGTGGCGGATCGAACCAGCGCGTGACGGCGGCGATGGCCAATCTGGCCGAGGGCATTACCGGCCTCGTGAAGAGCATGCGCTCCGAACAGCAGATGATGCGCGACTGGGTCGAGAGCCAGGCCGAGGAGCAGCGGGCAACCCGCGCCACCCTGGAGGAGATCGCGCAGGCGCTGAAGGAGGGCCGGAAATAGATGAGCCTGGCCCGGGGAAGCCGCCGCCATCGCCATATCGACTACTGGCCGGGATTCGTCGATGCGCTGTCGACATTGCTGCTGGCGATCATGTTCCTGCTGTCGGTCTTCGTGCTGGCGCAATTCCTGCTCAGCCGCGAGATTTCCGGCAAGGATGAAGTGCTGAACCGGCTGAATTCCCAGATCAACGAATTGACGCAACTTCTGTCGCTGGAACGGGCGAGCAATCAGGACCTTGAGGATTCGCTTGCCGCATTGCAGGCGTCGCTGACAAGCGCCGAAGCGGAACGCTCCCGCCTCGAAATGCTGTTGTCGCGCGATGCCGGCACAAGTGCCGCTGCGCAAGCGCAGATCGACGGGCTTGCGACGGAATTGCAGAACGAACGCCAGGTCAGCCAGCGGGCGCTCAACCAGATCGAATTGCTCAACCAGCAGATCTCGGCGCTGCGCCAGCAGATCGCCGCCCTGGAGGACGCGCTGGAAGTGTCGGAGCGGCGCGACCGCGAGGCCAATGTCAAGATCGCCGATCTCGGCCGCCGGCTCAACGTGGCGCTTGCGCAGCGCGTACAGGAACTCAACCGGTATCGGTCCGACTTTTTCGGCAGGTTGCGCGAAATCCTGTCGGATCGGGAGAATATCCGCATTGTCGGCGACCGGTTCGTGTTCCAGTCCGAAGTCCTGTTTCCTTCCGGCTCCGAGATCATCAATGAAGCTGGTCGCGCCGAGATGGCGAAGCTTGCCGGGGCGCTGCTTGAGCTGCAGGAGGAAATTCCACCGGAAATAAGCTGGGTGCTGCGCGTCGACGGCCACACCGACAATGTCCCGCTCTCCGGAAGCGGACGCTTGCGCGACAATTGGGAACTGTCCTCGGCACGCGCGACATCGGTGGTCAAGTTCCTGATTGAACAAGGCGTGCCGGCAAATCGTCTCGTTGCTGCCGGCTTCGGCGAGTTCCAGCCGATCGATCCCGGCGATTCGGAGGAAGCGCGTGCACGCAACCGCAGGATCGAGCTGAAGCTCACCGAGAGATAGCGCAGGCTCTGCGTCCCGCAAAGCGGTTTGCGCGTTCCGGACCGGAAACTGCGCCAATGGGAAACCAACAGGTTTCCTGAAAAGGTCCCCGTCATTCGGTAATGCTGCGACCGCAGCACCGCGGAGAAACCCCCCGACGTTCGCTGGGGCGAGTCGCGCGCGCCACTCGCTGGTCCCGCCGTTCCCGCCCGTTCATTGCAGTTTCCGGGATGAGAACGAACCGTCAGGATTGACTGCGAGCATTATACATGTAACATATTAGAAGGAGGAGGACGGTAGAGTGAGCGATTTTCCCACATATTGCCAGTTGTTGGATCGTGCTGACGCGCCGCCCGGCTCATCCTGGGGAATCTTCGGCGAAGAGGACCAACGCGGTACGCTTAACTTCATAGGTCCTGATCAGGTGCGAAAAGCCGCTTCACTGGTCAAGGAGGGCAAGTCGTTTAACCTCGACCACCATCTCGCAGCTTTTAACCCTCCGCTCGCTCCGCATCGGCATGCGCCGAAGCACACTATCTACCGTCAGTCGCCAGAACATCGCGACGACTGGCTGGACGGGCTCTTCTTGCAGGCGACATCTCAGGTCGACGGGCTCCGGCATTTCCGGCATCCGCGCTACGGCTTTTACAATGGGGTAGATGACAACCTCATCGTAAGTGGAGGACCTGATCTCGGAGTTCACCTCTATGCCGAACAGCCGATCATCGGACGCGGAGTTCTCATCGATTTGTGCGCTCATCTCGAAGCGGATGGTAAGGCGCTCGACCATGCGGCAGGGGAGGCTTTCTCCGTGGACGCGCTGGACGCGGCGCTGAACCGCCAAGGGACGAAAATCGAGCCGGGTGACATCGTCATGATAAGAACAGGGTTCCTCGACTGGTATTTCAATCGCATCGGTCCCGAGGAACGCCACGCCATACCTGATCGGTTAAGGTCGCCAGGGCTGGAGCAATCGCATCGTACACTCCAGTGGATCTGGGACCACCGAATCGCAGTTCTCGCCGCCGACAATGTAGCGGTTGAAGCTCTTCCCGCCGTGACGTCTTCTCCGTTCTCGTCGATAGCCGAAGCAGGCGGCAAGCGATATTTCAACGCGCTTGGCGGTATGATGCACCCATCCATGATCGCACTGCTCGGGTTATGCCTCGGAGAACTATGGGATCTGGAGGCGTTCGCGGCTGCCTGCTCAACTGACAATCGCTTTGAAGCT
>CAYLGY010000063.1:6191-14900 GCA_964383325.1 uncultured Rhizobiaceae bacterium | reverse complement strand
GAACGCAACGCAAGCATTTCGGGTGAGATTGCTCTTCAGCAGGAAACCGCCAATCCCGAAGAATCTGGAACCGGTATCAGGACTGCATCCACGCGAGCTGACCCGCCCGCTCAGTGCATTCTCGACTTGACCGTATCGAGCGAATTCCGGAACAGTTCCGCGGTGGTTTTCTCGTCGATCCGCTCCTGCAGCAATTTTCCTGCGGCAGCGACCGCAATGGAAACCGCGTTCGAGCGCACCTCGTTGATGGCCTCCCGCTCTGCCTGCGCGATCTTCGCTTCGGCCAGTTCGCTGCGGCGGGCTACATATTCCTCGGACTTCTCCTTGGCTTCGGCCAGGATTGCATCCGCCTCGCGACGCGCCGCCTCGACGAGTTCCGCCGCTTCCTGCTCGGCTTCCTTCCGCTTGCGCTGATACTCGGCAAGCAATTGCTGCGCTTCCTCACGCAGATTGCGCGCCTCGTCCAGCTCCTTGCGGATCCGGTCGGCGCGATCATCCAGCGCCTTGCCGATCATGGCCGGCGCCCGGAAATACACGACCAGGGCGATAAACAATACGAGGCCGATAAGGGCCCAGACCGAGGCGAGTGAAGTTGCATCCATGACTGGTATTATCCCCGTCTCAACCGCGCGCGGCCTGGACGGCTCGCGCCGCATCCGCCTTGCTGATCTTCACGCCCAGGAGAGATTCCACGATGGAAATGCTCGTCTCCTCGGCAATGGTTCCAACCTCTGCCATGGCGCTCGCCTTGATGGCGCCGATCCGCTGTTCGGCTTCGGCCAGCTTCTGTTCAAGCTCCGCCTCGACCGCACGCCGATCGCTGTCCGCCTGCGCCTTCGCTGCGTCCCGGGCCTCCTGCCCGATCCGTGCCGCGTTCAGGCGGCCTTCGGCCACTTCCTGTTCAAACGCGGCAATCGCCTCGTCTGCCTGCTCCTTCAGACGAGCCGCCTGGTCAAGGTCCTGCGCAATCCGGTCCCGCCTCGTCTCCAATATGCCGGCCATTCTCGGAAGAACGACCTTCTTCAGAAAGAGGTAGAAGAGACCGAATGTCAGCGCCAGCCAGACAAGCTGCGATGCAAAGGTGGAGGAATCAAAAGGCGGGAACGTCCCCTCATGCGCCGCATCCGCCGGCACGATAGTCCCGGTCTGGGGTGCCCCCTCCTCGGCGGGAAGGGTCCCGGCACCATCTGCGGGCGCTGCCGGCTCCACCAAATCATCGTCCGTTTGCGCATAGGCAGTTGCGACGAACATCTAACGCTCCTGTAGAGATAGGTCGGCCATGCGCATCAGACGCTGGCCGACCCCGCTTCAATCAGACCGCAAACAGCAGCAGCAGCGCGACCAGCAGCGCGAAGATGCCCAGCGCTTCCGTCACGGCAAAGCCGAGGATGAGACGGCCGAACTGGCCATCCGCTGCAGACGGGTTGCGCAGGGCGCCCTGGAGATACTGCGCGAAGAGATTTCCAACGCCGACCGCGGCGAGACCCGTACCAACTGCGGCGATACCAGCGCCGATCATCTTTGCAGCTTCCGCTTCCATTTTCATGCTCCTTTGAGATAGTTGTCCAGTTTGTGCGAGGCCGGACGAATTCCGGCCAACAGAATTTGTCAATGTCCGTCGGGATGCAGGGCATCATTGATGTACATGCAGGTCAACATGGTGAACACGTAGGCCTGCAGGAACGACACCAGGAATTCCAGCGCCGTAATCCCGACGGTCATCAGCAATGGCAGGATGGCTCCGATGATTCCGGTCACACCCAAGGCGCTCATGGAGACAATGAAGCCGGCAAACACCTTCAGCGTGATGTGGCCCGCCAGCATGTTCGCGAAGAGACGAACCGACAGGCTCACGGGCCGCGCGATGAACGAGATCACCTCGATCGGCACGACCAGCAGCAGAAGGACCGGCGGCACGCCCGACGGCACGAACAGTTTCAGGAACCGCAGGCCGTTGCGGCGCAGGCCGACAACAATGACCAGCAGGATGACGACCACGGCCAGCGCTGCCGTGACGACGATATGGCTGGTGACGGTAAAGAAATACGGGAACATGCCCAGCATGTTCGCCACGAGAATGAAGGAGAACAGCGTGAACACGAACGGGAAGTAGCGCATCGCGCCAGCGCCGGCGGCATCGCGCAGCATGTTGGCGATGAACTCGTAGGTTACCTCGCTGATCGACTGCGCCCTGCCCGGCACCAGTCCGCGGCTTGCAGTCGTGAAGTAGAGATAGGCCGAGGTCAGCACCACGGTCACGACCATGAACAGCGAGGCGTTGGTGAAGGAAAGGTCGAGCCCGCCGATCTTGATCGGAATGAGCTCGTACACTTCGAATTGGTGGATCGGATCGACCTTGTCAGGAGAAGCCAACTTCAAACCCCGTCTAGGATACCGCGCAAGGCGGATGTTACTCGTCGTCCGGAGCCTTGGCCCCATCCTTTCGCGCTGCCTGCTCCGCCATCAGCCCGGCAGAACGCAGCACATTCATGATTCCCGCACAGAACCCGAGGAGAAGAAGTACGATCATCCCCCAGGGCGATGTGCCGGCCAGACCGTCGATCAACCAGCCGATCGCCGCCCCAACCAGTATGGCGGCCACGAACTCGCTCGACAGCCGCAAAGCCGCCGCCATGCCGGCACCGCTTCCCATGCGTTCCGGCCTGGCTGCTTCCGCATCCGCCTTCGCCTTGCCGGCCAGCGCCTGCTCCAGAACCTGCCTGCGCCGGGCAAGTTCGTCATCGGAGAGCCGTGGCCCGCTCCGGTCGGTTCCTTCGGGTTGGTCAGGCATTCTTGCCCCCGTTCACCGTCACCCGCTCCGGACAGTCGATCAGTCGGTTGCCGCTTCAAAGTCGGGCGCACAATAGTTTCCGCCCTCGCGCCAGTCAAGCCACGGACCGCAATCTTAACAGTCGCGGATATATATGAAATTTCAATAGCTTAACCGGGTGCGACAATGCGCCTTCCATTCGCGGCGGAAATGGCACCCCGAATCCTGCGCTCCCTGGCGCTCAACTCCAGCCGCCGCCGCGCGTGCGATAGAAGATGTGCCGGCCGATGGTCTTCACCCGATTCATGCTGCGCGCCCAGCGCGGCTTGACATAGTCGGCATGATAATGCGTCGAGGAGCCGACCTCGGGCAGCCAGATGAGACCGGCGGTGACCGCGCCCGCAACCTCCCTGGCAATTTCCCAGTGCCGCTGGCTGGCAACGCGCGGGCGCGTTCCATCGCAGGCGAAGGAGAACTGGCAACGGTTGCGCCAGTTCTTGTTCTGGTAGACGACGCCGCAGATCGTGTTCGGATAGGTCGGGTTCCGCACGCGGTTCAGAATCACCTGCGCAACCGCCGCCTGGCCTCGTACCGGCTCGCCCCGCGCCTCGAAATAGACACCGGCGGTCAGGCATTGCTGCTCGCTGTCGCTGAAGGCGGAGGCGGGCAGCGGCCGGTTGAGCCATGCGTGATCGCCCTTGCCAACCGGCGGGACGAACCTGCCCGCACGCGATTCCCTGTCGCGCAACACGCTGTCGAAGGGCGATGCCCGGGCGAAATCCGGCTCTGCGGGCGCATAGGCGGAAGCGAGGATGTCCGGCTCGGTATTGTTCACCAGGCTCGCGACGATGGCGCTGATGCCCGGAATCTGCCTTTCATCGCGCGGCATGTGGAATGCGGTGGCGATCTGGATCTCTTCGCCGTGAATTGCGGGAGGCGCGAAAGCCATGGTGATGTCTGCGGCATTCTTCGGCCGGAGCAGCGAGCTGGTGCGCTCGACAACGGAACCGGCATTGAACTTCGCCGGCGGCGCGACCGGTGCGACCTTCAGCAGCCGGCCGGCCTTGTCGTCGCGATTCACCCGCTGCTCGTCCGGAATGTCCGACAGGATCGCGCGGGCCGCTGCGACGCCCACCTGGCCGATCCCCGGCACATGGATGCCGCCGCCGGCGATGGAACCGGTGGCAAGGGTCGAATCGACGAAGGGCAGATTGGCATCCTGGACCGAGCCGATGCCTGCCTGCTCCACAAAGCCGCTCCAGCGATCCGCTGAAGCCCTGGCCGGCGCCAGGAGGCTGGCCATGTCCTGGTAGGCGGCCATGCTGGGAAAGGCGATCCAGATTGCAAGGCCGAGGGCAAGGGGACCGAGGCGCGAGCGCGCGGGCGCGCCCCTGGCGCGACGCCGGCGCAATCGCCATGCTGCGTGCTGGCGTGCTGGATATCCAGCCGAATGTGACCGGACGATTTCCGGCACGATATCCGGATAGGAATCGCCATGGGCATTCGCTGGAATGGCTCTGTACGCAAACCGACTCACGTAACTCTACTCCGTGGATTGAATGTCGGACCTGACAGCAGAATGAGCGGTTAACCTTGACCGGGAGTTAACGCGCCGCAAAAACTGCATCGGCTAACTGCCGCGTGCACGTCCGGCATAGGGATTGTCCCCCGCGCGAAATGTCAGCCGGATTGGTACGCCCGGCATGTCGAAGGCCTCCCGCAGGCCATGGATGAGATAGCGCTCATAGGCCGCCGGCACGGCTTCCGGCCGTGTGCAGGAGGCAATGAAGCCGGGAGGCCTCGTCTTGATCTGGGTCAGATACTTGATCTTGAGCCGCCGGCCCGAGACGGCGGGCGGCGGATGTCGCTCGATGGCGGTCGCCAGCCAGCGATTGAGGCGGCCCGTCGAAATCCTCCGGTTCCAGATTTCATGGACCCGGTTGACGGACTGCATAAGCCTTTCCAGTCCATAGCCCGTCTGACCCGATACCGGAACGCCTTGCAGACCGCGCACCTGCGGCAGGAGACGCTCCATCCTCTCATGCAGTTCGGCGAGCCTTGGCTGCGCGTCCTCGACCAGATCCCATTTGTTGAAGGCGATGACCGGGGCGCGGCCTTCGCGAATCACGAGATCGGCAATCTGCAGGTCCTGCTTTTCGAAGGGAATCGTCGCATCCAGCACGATGATCACGACTTCGGCGAAGCGGATGGCACGCAACGCATCGCCGACGGAGAGTTTCTCCAGCTTCTCCTGGACCTTCGCCCGGCGGCGCAGTCCTGCCGTATCGAACAGCCTGATCCGGCGTCCTTTCCACATCCAGTCGACGGAAATCGAGTCGCGGGTGATCCCGGCCTCCGGCCCCGTGAGCAGGCGTTCCTCGCCAACCAGCCGGTTGATGAGGGTCGACTTGCCGGCATTCGGCCTGCCGACCACGGCGACCCGCAGGGGCCGCGTCGGGTCGTAGGCAGGGAATTCCTCGCTGTCGGGATCCTCGATCGTCTCGCCGGGAAGGTCGGCAGGCGCCGATACGGCCTTGCGCTGCGGCGGCGCGGGAAATGTGCCGCCAAGGGCTTCCACCATCGCATGGCGCAGCTCTTCCATGCCAATCCCATGCTCCGCGGAAATTGCCACCGGCTCGTCGAAGCCAAGTTCATATGCCTCGAGGACGCCGGCCTCCGCGCTGCGGGATTCGGACTTGTTTGCGACCAGCACGGTCGGCTTGCCGGAACGCCGCAGCCATTGGGCAAAGAAGCGGTCCAGGGGAGTCAACCCCGCACGCGCATCGACGACCAGCAGGATCAGGCCCGCATCGGCGATCGCCTGCTCGGTCTGCAACCGCATTCGCCCCTCGAGCGTATCGGCCTCCGCATCCTCGTAGCCCGCCGTATCGATCACGTCGAAGGCAAGATCCAGCAGGCGGGCCGCATGGACCCGGCGATCGCGGGTGACACCCGGCGTGTCGTCAACCAGGGCCAGCTTGCGTCCGACCAGGCGGTTGAACAGCGTCGACTTGCCGACATTCGGACGGCCGACAATGGCTACGGTGAATCTTTCCTGCACCCGCTTACCCGGATGTTTCGAGGCCACGGACCAGCTCGACCATCATGCCGGCGCGCTGGCGCAGGTTGAGCGGTGCGGATGCATCGGCGACGATCTGCTGGAAAAGGCTTCCGGCATTGTCGTAATCCCCTGCCTTCCAGGCGGCGAGCCCGAGCGCCTCGCGCGCCGAGTGCCGCAGGGGATGTGCGTCCCCGGTCAGGCTTTCGACACGGCTGGCCACATCCTCGCGGCTGCCATGGTCGACCAGCAGATAGGCCGCCCGCAGGCGCGCCAGCTCGCGGATGACCGCCGGCGTCGAACTGTCCGCCGCGACCGCATCGAACCCGGCAAGAGCGGCCTCGATATCGCCGCGCCCGGCCTGCAAGGTCGCCGTCCGCAGCCGCGCCAGGATCGGATAGGCGCCATGACCATTCGACTCCAGCTCCGCCAGCGCGGCCAACGCCGCCTCGTCCTCGCCCTCCTCGACCAGCGCCAGCGCCTGCAGGAACGCATCACCCGAGGCGTCCGCCCTGCCCTGCGTCCAATTCTGATAGAAGACGACAGCGCCCGTGATCAGGACCACGCCGATCGCGCCCGAAATGATCCAGGCGCCATAGCGCTGCCACAAGGCCTTGGCGCGATCCTGCCGCAGCTCTTCATCTACCTCACGAATGAAACTGTCGTCTGACATCCATCACCAGCCCGTTGGAACCTCACCCCGCCCGATGGGGCATAGCCGATATAAATGTGTCAGCCGAATGGCACAACGCCGAAGAGCCACAAATGCAGGCGCCAGACAAACAGGAGATAGAGGAGGATTCCGAGCGCGACCGCCCCGCCATCCCAGGCGAGCGGACCAGCTGGCGCAATTGGCGCACCACGGCGCTTGAGGGAAATCCGCGCCAGCACCGCCCAGGCAAGGAACGTGCCGAACAGCAGGATCGAGGCCAGGTCGCCATTGACCAGAAGGTGGGAGAACGCCCAGATCTTGACCGCGGCGAGCAGCGGATGCTTCATCCGGTGCTTGAGCATCCCGCCAGGCAGAATGGCGACCGCGAGGCAGATCATCGCGACCAGCATCAACAGGGCCGCTGCATGCCGGAGCCAGATCGGCGGTTCATAAAGAACCGGCGCCGCTGGCCGGGCCTCGCCGAATCCCCATACGGTCAGGACGAGACCGGCGAGGGCGACGAGCGAGTAGATCCCCTTCCATGGCCCCTCCCCCAGGCTTGCCGCCTTCCGGTCGCGCCATGGCCTCGACAGGATGGAAACGGAGTGTCCCCCGACGAACAACAGCAATCCGATGATCAGAATCAGCATTTCCCGCTCCCTGCAGCCCCGGCAATCGTAAAGGCTGCGGGCAGATTGGCAAGAGAGACGCCGCCACAGCATCTCCGCATTTGTGCCGCATGAACCGCCGCTCCCGCGAATCGTTCAGGTCAGGAACTCCCAGTGAAGCCTATACTGCCGCTTGCCATGGCCGCGATCCTGTCTGTCGCCTTTCCCTTCCAGGCAGGCGCCGTGCCCTTGCCGCCGCAGGATGTGATCATCTCCTTTGATGGCGCACACGAACTGCAGCAATGGGAACGCAGTCGCGCGCTCGCCCGCCGGACAGGCGCCCGCTTCACCTATTTCCTTTCCTGCACCTTCCTCCTGTCGCCCGAGACGGCCGCGTTCTACCGTGGTCCGGGAATGGCCCCGGGCCGGTCGAATGTCGGCTTTGCCGCATCGCGCGAGGAGGTTGCGGAACGGTTGCGCCAGATTTGGGCGGCCGTGCAGGAAGGTCATGAAATCGCCAGCCATGGCTGCGGACATTTCGACGGCAAGGAATGGACCGAGGAGGAATGGCGGGCTGAGCTGCGCGACTTCTCCCGTTTCCTCCGCGATGCCTGGACCCTGAACGAAATCCCGGGAGAACCCGCAGGTTGGCACCATCTGGCTGAAGAGGCCGTCATCGGTTTCCGCGCACCCTATCTGTCCACCAGTCCGGCAATGTACGCAGCGCTGGCGGCCGAGGGGCTGCGCTATGATGCGAGCGGGGTTTCCGACGGGCCCGCCGAACCGCGCGAGCGCGGCCGCACGATGCGGTATTCGCTCCCGATGATCCCGGAAGGCCCCCGGGCGCGGCCGGTAATCGCCATGGATTACAATCTCTATGTTCGCCATTCCGGCGGCGTCGAACAGCCAGAGAAGGCCGAGGCCTTCCGCGATCGCGCTGTCGCGGCATTCCTGCGCGCCTTTGACCGCGAAATGTCAGGCAAGAGACGGCCCTTCCAGATCGGCATGCATTTCACGCTCATGAATGGCGGCGCCTACTGGGATGCGCTCGAACGGTTCGCGGTCGAGGTCTGCGGACGCGCCGAAGTGCGTTGCATCTCCTATCGGGACCATCTGCGGGAACTGGACGAGGCGACACCGCGCGGGTGACAGGGTCACGGGCCCGGGCTTGCCGGTCGCTGCTCCCCCTCCGCGAGTTGACGGGCCACCTGTTCGATCCGGCCCGCCAGGTTCGAGAGGACGCCGGTAATGGCAGCATCGTTCTTGTCGGCCTTGGCAAGCGCGTCGTCACGGGTCTTGCGCAGCGTCTCCATTTCGCTTTCCATGCCGAGCACCTTCTTCTTCAGCTCCGCATGCTCGTCAAGGATCATGATGCCGGCCATCACGGTGAGCCGCAGATCGCCGATCTCGCCAAACGACTCCTTCAGATGGCGCACATACTGGTCGAGTTGCAGCGCCAGTCCTTCCAGGCGCTCCTCCTGACCTTCATCGCATGCCATCCGGTATGACTTGCCATCGATCTGAACAGTGACCTGCGCCATGTCGCTTCCAGTTCCTTCCACGCAAGCTCTGCGTCTTCCTTCCGCCAATCCGCCGCCTGAGCATGATCTTGTCCGGAAAG
>CAYLGY010000063.1:0-6091 GCA_964383325.1 uncultured Rhizobiaceae bacterium | reverse complement strand
GCCTGAGCATGATCTTGTCCGGAAAGCGGAGGCCACTTTCCGGGATCATGCCCTAGCGATCCAGCACCGCGCGAATGGTCTCCATCGCCGCCACGAGGCGCCGCGAGACTTCAGCATTGGCGTCCTTCAACCGTTCTGCGCGCGCCTCGGACTTGTCAAGCTCGTCCGCCAGGCGGGCGCGATCATTGCCGAGCCGCTGGATCTCCTCCTCCGAATCGAGCAGCTCGCGTTTCCGTTCGCCATGCTGGGCCACCGCGGCTTCCAGCGCATCCAGCGCCGCCACGAGCCTGCCGATGGCCTGTTTGAGTGTGATGTCGCTGCCCATGATCCGCTCCAGGTGGCCCGCATTGCGAATCAAGCATGTTCATAATGCTTTAGCCGCAGAAGATTAGGCCCCGTATGAACGGCTCGTCAACCTTGGTGACCGATCGTCCTCGACGGGATGGCCTCGACACCGCCCCGGGACCGACATTTCCGCGCCGGACTTTGTTGACTCGCCGCCGCCACCTGCTATGTGTCCGGCAAACTCAACATTGGCCGAATGTCAGGCTGATTTCTCGGGATTCACCAGCGAGCAGCGATGTCTTCACGCGAAAAACACGACCGGATGGCAAATGCAATCCGATTTCTGTCCATGGATGCGGTCGAGCAGGCCAAGTCCGGTCATCCGGGTCTGCCAATGGGCGCAGCCGACATCGCCACCGTGCTGTTCACGCGGTTCATGGCACATGATCCCCGCCACCCCGACTGGCCCGACCGTGACCGGTTCGTGCTGTCGGCCGGGCATGGATCGATGCTGCTGTATTCTCTCCTCCATCTGCTGGGCTATGAGGACATCACGCTCGACGAGATCCGCAATTTCCGCCAGTTCGGCTCGAAGACAGCCGGTCATCCCGAATATGGCCATGCGGCGGGGATCGAGACGACGACCGGGCCTCTCGGCCAGGGCCTCGCCAATGCGGTCGGAATGGCCATTGCCGAGCGGCATCTCAATGCCGAATTCGGCGACGCGCTCGTCAACCATTATACCTACGCTCTGGTCGGGGATGGCTGCCTGATGGAAGGCATCAGCCAGGAAGCCATTTCGCTGGCGGGCCATCTGAAGCTGAACCGGTTGATCGTCCTGTTCGATGATAATGGCATCTCCATTGACGGACCGGTTTCGCTTTCGGATTCCACTGACCAGTCGGCGCGCTTTGCCGCATCCGGCTGGAATACGCTGCAGGTCGATGGCCATGATCCGGATGCGATTGCGCAGGCGATCGAGGCGGCGCGCAGCTCCGACCGGCCGACCCTGATTTCCTGCCGCACGGTGATCGGATACGGTTCGCCGGCGAAATCCGGCTCCTCCGGCGTCCATGGGGCCCCGCTCGGCGCCGAGGAGATTGCCGCGACCCGAGAGGCGCTGGGCTGGAAATGGGCGCCGTTCGAGGTGCCATCGGAAATTCTCGACGACTGGCGGCTCGCCGGCCTTCGCGGCGCGCGCGAGCGCGAGGAGTGGGAGAAGCGGCTGGCTGCGGCCGATCCCGAGCAACGCGCTGCGTTCGAACGCCGCATGCGGGGGGAACTGCCGGGCGGTTTCGATGCTGCGATCGAGGCCTACAAGGCGGAACTTGCCGCGAAGGGGCCGAATGTCGCGACGCGCAAGGCGTCGGAAATGGCGCTCGAAGTCATCAACGGCGTCGTGCCGGATACGCTGGGCGGCTCTGCCGACCTGACCGGTTCCAACAACACCCGCACGAGCCAGACGGCGCCGCTGTCGGCGGAGAATTATGGCGGACGGTTCCTCCATTACGGAATTCGCGAGCATGCGATGGCGGCGGCCATGAACGGCATGGCGCTTCATGGCGGAATCATTCCCTATTCCGGGACCTTTCTCGTATTCTCGGATTATTGCCGGCCGGCGATGCGCCTGTCCTCGCTGATGGGAATCCGCGTGATCTACGTGATGACGCATGATTCCATCGGCCTCGGAGAAGATGGTCCGACGCACCAGCCGGTGGAGCATCTGGCGGCGCTGCGCGCCATTCCCAACCATCTGGTCTTCCGGCCTGCCGATGCGATCGAGACCGCGGAATGCTGGCAGCTGGCGCTCGAGTCGCGGAAGACGCCCTCTACCCTCGCGCTGACGCGGCAGAATCTCGCGCCGGTACGCACCGAGCATGATCCGCACAACCGCTGTGCCTACGGCGCCTATGAGCTTGCGGGGGCCGGGGCGGATACGGATGTGACCATCTTTGCCAGCGGTTCGGAGGTTGCGGTTGCGCTGGAGGCACGCCAATTGCTGGTTGCCCAGGGAATTGCCACGCGCATCGTCTCGGTCCCGTGCATGGAATTGTTCGCCGCGCAGAGCGGCGCCTACAAGGCGGCAATTCTCGGCAATTCGCCGGTCCGCATCGCGATCGAGGCCGGCATCCGTCAGGGCTGGGACTGGATCATCGGCAGCGACGGGATCTTTATCGGAATGGATTCCTTCGGCGCCAGCGCGCCCTACAAGGAACTCTACCGGCATTTCGGCATCACCGCGGAACGGACTGTCGAAATGGCGCTCAACAAGTTGAAGAAGGGGTCGTGACGCATCACGCCGCCGTAGCCTAGCTGGAGTTAAGACCGATGACTGTGAGGGTAGCTGTCAATGGATTTGGCCGGATCGGCCGCAATATCGTCCGGGCAATCCTGGAATCGGGACGCGAGGATATCGAGGTCATCGCCGTCAACGATCTTGGACCGGTCGAAACCAATGCGCATCTCTTCCGCTACGATTCGGTACATGGCCGCTTTCCGGGCGAGGTGAAGGTCGATGGCGACGCGATCGTCGCGAACGGCAAGCGTTTCAAGGTTACGGCGATCCGCAATCCGGAAGAGTTGCCCTGGGGCGAGCTCGGCGTTGACATTGCGCTGGAATGCACCGGGATCTTCACCAGCAAGGACAAGGCCTCCGCACATCTGAAGGCCGGCGCGCGCCGGGTCCTCGTCTCGGCTCCCGCCGATGGCGCGGATCTGACCGTGGTCTATGGCGTCAATCACGACCGGATCGGCAAGGAGCACATCGTCGTCTCCAATGCCTCCTGCACGACCAATTGCCTGGCGCCGGTGGCGAAGGTGCTTCATGATGCGATCGGCATCGACAAGGGCTTCATGACGACGATCCATGCCTATACGGGCGACCAGCCGACCCTCGACACGATGCACAAGGATCTCTATCGCGCCCGGGCCGCGGCAGTATCCATGATCCCGACCTCGACCGGCGCCGCCAAGGCCGTCGGGCTGGTGCTTCCGGAACTTGCCGGAAAGCTCGACGGCGTTTCGATCCGCGTCCCCACGCCCAATGTCTCGGCGGTCGACCTCAAATTCGTGGCCCGGCGCGAGACCTCGGTCGAGGAGATCAACGAAGTCATCCGCGCGGCCGCCGATGGGCCGCTCAAGGGCGTGCTGGCCTATACTAATGACAAGCTGGTCTCCATCGACCTCAATCATGACCCGCATTCGTCCATCTTCCATATGGATCAGACCAAGGTCATGGAAGGCACCTTCTGCCGCGTCATGTCCTGGTATGACAATGAATGGGGCTTTTCGAACCGGATGGCCGACACGGCGGTAGCGTTCGGCAAGACGATCTGACCGCTGCGGAGATCACGCATGCGCTTCGGAACACTCAACGACATGGGGGATGTCGCGGGCAAGCGCGTGCTGGTCCGCGTCGACCTGAATGTACCCATGGACGGCGACAAGGTAACCGACGCCACGCGCATCGCGCGTGCCCGTCCCACGATCGCCGAATTGTCGGCGGCAGGCGCCAGGGTCATCCTTCTGTCGCATTTCGGGCGACCGAAGGGCCGGCGGGTCCCGGAAATGTCCTTGCAGCCCGTGGTCGCGGCGATGGAGCCGGTCCTTGGAATGCCGGTCGGCTTCGCACCTGATTGCGTGGGTGAGCCTGCCGAAAGCGCGATTGCGGCCATGCAGCCGGGTGATGTGCTCGTCCTGGAGAATACAAGGTTCCATCCCGGCGAAGAGGCCAATGATCCGGATTTTGCCGCGGCCCTTGCCCGGCTGGGCGACCTCTATGTGAATGACGGCTTTTCCGTTTCGCACCGGGCGCATGGCTCGACCGAGGGCGTGGCGCGCCATCTGCCGGCCTATGCCGGACGGGCGATGGAAGCCGAACTGCGCGCGCTGGAAGCTGGACTCGGCAATCCGCAGCGCCCGCTGGCGGCGATCGTTGGCGGCGCAAAGGTTTCCACCAAGATCGACCTGCTGCAGAATCTCGTAGACCGGGTCGATTGCCTGATCATTGGCGGCGGTATGGCCAACACTTTCCTGCTCGCCCGGGGCGTGCAGATCGGCAAGTCCCTGTGCGAGCCGGATCTTGCCGGGACCGCGCGCCGGATCCAGGACAAGGCTGCCGCGCAAGGGTGCGAGATTGTCCTTCCGGACGATGTGGTCGTCGCGCGGGAGTTCAGGGCGCAGGCGGAAAACCGGACAGTCGCCGTGAATGATGTGCCGGAAGACGCCATGATTCTCGATGCGGGTCCGCAAAGCGTGCAGCGCATCTGCGCGGCGATCGACAAGGCAGGGACCCTGGTGTGGAATGGTCCGCTGGGGGCGTTCGAACTGCCGCCCTTCGATGCCGCGACGCTCGCGGTTGCGCGGCATGTTGCCGCAAGAACCGCGGCTGGCAAGCTCGTCTCCGTCGCGGGCGGCGGCGACACGGTTGCGGCGCTCAATCTTGCCGGGGTCACTGATTCGCTGAGCTATGTTTCCACTGCCGGAGGCGCCTTCCTGGAATGGATGGAGGGCAGGCCGTTGCCCGGCGTGGAGATCCTCGCACGCGATGCGGCTTGACCGCGCTTTTGCCGGGGTCTCCCATGGCGTATGGGCAGCAGGTTCGCTCGCGCTACTCATCACAAATTATGAATGAAATGTGGTTTACAGCCAGTTAAATTGATCCAGACTGTGCTGTTTAGGACCAATCACCGCCACATTCATGCGTAGTTTCTTTCACATCGGCGATAATAGAGGTCGTGCCGAGATCACGAAAGATCCCGTTGAAGGGACGAGAATTTGGGCTGGGGGCTTGTTGAATGGAGGCAGCACGACAGACAGTGCTCCTCGGGGAGACCGGAAATGAATGGATCTAGCGCTGGCAACAGTGCAGCGTCCGCGGAGCCGAAATCGGTACCGACAACTGGGCGCAGGAAGTTGCTGAACAAGAAACGGGGCGTTTCTCCGCAGGCGATACTGTGTTCGATCCTGCTTTGCAGCGGCGCATTTGCGTACGCCCTTTCCGTATCGTCCGGGACAGATATGGATATTCAGCCTGTCGAGAGCGCCGGCCTGGTCGAGGATGCCGGGGCCGCCCTGTCGATCGGCTCTGCCAATGCCGCCGAGGCAGACGAGACCAATGCCGGCGAAGCACACGGAAATGCGCCGCGCGAGACGGCGGCCGCACTGGGCCGGAAATCGCCCGATGTGCTGCCGCGGCTGCAGACCGCCAATTCCGTCGCACCCATCGACGCCGGGGATCCCCGCTGGGCGCAGGATGTCGAGCCGGTTGAGGATGGCTTTGAATGGCAGGGGCGCCTGGCCCTTTCCGCCGATGGTGACGACATCGTCACGCTGAACAACCGGAGGACCGGCACGAACCCGTTGATTCGCCGTTCCGGGGAACCATCGGAACTGGCCTATGCGGCGCCGGAGCGCAGGCCGATCCGCGAGGCTGCAGCCGAACCTGCCGTGGAATTTTCGGCGGAAGATCTCGTGGATGCGCGCACCAAGAGCGCCGTCAACATGCGCAGCGCCGGCAAGAAGGGTGCCTCCGTGATTACGGTAGTGCCTGGCGGGGCCGCGGTGCGTGTCACGCAGGATTGCCAGCATTGGTGCGAGACCGTCTATCAGGACAAGCGCGGCTATGTGTACAAGAGCTATCTTACCCTGGTCGATATGGGCTCCACTGCCTCGATCCGCGCAGAGCGCACGCCGGAGCAGGAGGAACCTGCCGCGTCCGACAAGCCCGAGATGCGCGCGGAAGACTACATGCAGTGGCAGCGGCAACGGTAGAGCATGATCCCGGAAAGTGGTTCCCGCTTTCCGG
>CAYLGY010000062.1:0-15173 GCA_964383325.1 uncultured Rhizobiaceae bacterium | reverse complement strand
CCCAGGTCTGAACCTTTCCAGAGCCAATCCGCTGAGCCACGGGAAATCCGAAACCGCGCCGCAGGCCCCGGTCGGACCGACGTGCGACCTCTCTGCGAAAAAGTTTATCTGCGATTTTCCGTAAAAGGCAGGCGGCAAAGTCACGTACGGCACAGCAGGGCGGAGTGAAGGCGGCTATGGTTACGTGCCGTTACGATAAGTGTATTGATATGATCTCATATATGGGTCAACGAATACGTGGGGCGGTAATTGAGCTGACTAGTTGTAGCTAATAGAGTTACGAGTACATCAATGCATCGCATCCCCGCCATCCGACAGGATCGGTTTGATCTGCTTTCGGATCCCGTCAGTTTGTTGCAACGGCAACGCGTCCAGCTATCGGGCGGCATCCTTGCCGCGGTGCTTCTGCCCTGGCTTGCGCGCCATGATCTGAGCGTGCTCGAGCACCTGACCCGGACCAGCCAGTTCAATTCGATGATCGGTGTCTTCTGCGCCGTCCTCATCGGCTATTATTTGTTCCGGCAGCTCACCAAATATCCCGGCATCATCACGACTGCCTATATCCTCCCGACCTTCCTCTTCTCCTATGGGTTGGTGCTCGCGGCCTTCTTCTTCCTGCGCATCGAGTATTCCCGCCTGTTCTTCGCCGCCAGCTTTGTCGGCGCGCAGGTCTGGTTTCATGTGGCCCATATCGTCGTCATGCGCGTCCAGCGCCTGTCCTTCGACGTGCTTCCCTTCGGCAGTGCCCGGCGCGTGACCGAAGTGCCCGGCGTCGACTGGCGCATCGTCAGCGAGGATCGGCCCCGCTTCCGGGCGGCGCACGGCATTGTCGCAGATCTTCGCCAGAACCATGACGAGTCCTGGGAGACGGAGATTGCCGAAGCCGCGATCCAGGGCGTTCCCGTCTATCACTACAAGCAGATCAAGGAGCGCCTGACGGGGCGGGTCGACATCGAGCACCTGTCGGAGAACAATCTCGGCTCCCTCCTGCCCGACATCGTCTATCTGCGCTTCAAGCGGTGGGCGGACCTGGGTGCCGCCCTGCTTGTCCTGCCCGTATTTCTCGTCGTGATGGCGGGCGTGGCGCTCCTGATTCTGCTGCGGGATGGCCGACCGGTCTTCTTCCGGCAGGAGCGCATGGGCTATCGCGGCCGTACATTCCTCCTGTGGAAGTTCCGGACGATGCGGAACGATGCGGGACCTGCCAAGGGCACGATCGAGGCCAACATGACCCGCGACGGCGATCCGCGAATCACGCCGCTCGGTCGGTTCCTGCGCAAGACGCGCCTCGATGAGCTGCCGCAGATCTTCAACGTGCTGCGGGGTGACATGAGCTGGATCGGGCCGCGGCCGGAAGCGGTGCCGCTGTCACGCCTCTACGAGAACCGGTTGCCCTTCTATCGCTACCGCCACATCGTGCGGCCGGGGATCACCGGGTGGGCGCAGGTCAATCAGGGGCATGTGTCGGAAGTGGATGACGTGCTCGACAAGCTCCACTATGACTTTTATTACATCAAGAATTTTTCCATCTGGCTAGATATGTTGATCACGATGCGTACCGTTACGACAATATTGACTGGCCACGGGGCAAAATAGGATTCATTTTCTTGACGCAACGTAGTTGCATTAATTATCAATAGAAAATTAAGATTTATTTCTTTACTCCCGGAAGGTAATAATTCGTGATTCGCATATCTTCAGTTATTTATAATATGCTTATGTTGTTAGATGATCCTGGAAAGGCTTGAGCCTCGGGAAATCCGTGGTTCGGCGTCAGGTTCGCCAGCAAGTCGAGAGATATGAAGTGGAGAAAGCCCGAATGACATTCAGGAAGTGGTTGGCGATCGGGGCGTTGACAATCGTGTATTCGACGGTGGCGCATGCGCAGGACAGCACGCAATGCGGCTGCGTCTCCGCGCCAATGGGCGCAGCTGCGATCGGCCAGGTCACCACCGCGCAGGGCGACGTCGTGATGTCCTCCCGGGACGGCTTCAGCCAGGCATCCGCCGGTCAGCAATTCGGGCCGGGAACCGAGTTCATCCTCGGCTGCGAGGCTTCCGCCGCGATTCAGGTGGGCGCCGATTGCACCGTGGCGCTGCAGCCCGGATCCCAGGTTTCGGTCGTCGCCATGGATGGCGGCGGGGTTTGCGTGCGGGCCAGCGAACCGGTCACGCCCTGCGGAACGGGCGCCCAGACGGGTTCGCTGCAATCCGCGGGGAGCATGCATACGGGCGTGCCGCATTTTGGCCTGCCGGCGGCGATCTTCGCCGGAACGGTTGGCCTCGGCGCGGGTGTCGGGGCTACGCTCGGCACCGGGGAGTCGCCCGCCAGCCCGTGAGGGCCGCCATGCCGGTCCTGCTCCGGGTGACCGGGGCGGGGTCCTGCCGAAAATCCAACAGGCCGGGAGTGCCTTCCGAGGTGCCGGCCCGCCGCATGCTGAAGGTTCATGATCGATCTGCATTGCCATTTGCTGCCTGGAATGGACGACGGGGCGACCGATCTCGCCGCCTCGCTCGAAATGGCGCGTATCGCGCATGCGGATGGCATTCGCGGCATTGTGTGCACACCTCATGTCAAGCCGGGCATCTACAATCATCGTACGCCCGGGATCATGGCCGCGATCCGGAAGCTGCGTGAGGAGATCCGGGCGCAGGGAATTCCGGTCGAATTGTTCAGCGGCGGCGATATCCACATTGCTCCCAATCTCGGCCATCGCCTGCGGGCGGGCGAGATCCCCAGCATTGCGGGAAGCCGCTATTTCCTGTTCGAGCCACCCCATCATGTGCTCGTCCCGCGCATCGTTGAACTGGTGCAGGAGCTGATTCGTCAGGGATACGTGCCAATTGTTACACACCCTGAACGACTGACGTGGTTATCTGCCCGTTATGAGACTTTCGAGCAGATCAATGATGCGGGGTGCCTCGTCCAGGTCACGGCCGGCGCGCTTACCGGCGGTTTCGGCCGGACCGCCAGATATCTCGCGGAGCGTATGCTGGATGAGGGACGAATCGATCTTCTGGCCACGGATGCCCATGACCCGCGCAAGCGGCCACCCGTCCTGTCGCGTGCGCGGGACCTGGTGGCGGCGCGGCTCGGAGATGCCGAGGCCAGGGCCATGGTGCTCTGGCGACCGGCCGCGATCCTGGCCAATGAAGTGGTGGTGCCGCAGGCGAGCCGCCACACATCCGCCTTCACCACTCCGGTCGCGCGAGCGGCTGCTGCGCCGGAGGGAATTTTCCAGCGCCTGTTCGGAAGGTGATCGAGGGATGAGGACATCGGGATTTCCGAGCCGGATCGCGGGGCTTTTCCTTGCCGGCCTGACTGTGGTGGCTCTTGCTGCGTGCAGCCAGCACGATGGCAGCGGCGCGGCCGCCCCGGCCCTGGAAGCGCAAGGCGGGGCTGTCGCACCCGGCGCGAGCGAAGGCAATATCCGCGTCGTGTCGGAATTGCCGCCGCCGCCGCAGCTTGCCAGTGGCGGGGGACAACCCATTGCCGAGAATGACGTGGTCGAGATCGACCTGTTCCAGGTCGACGATCTGGACCGGACGGTCCAGGTGGATTCGCGCGGCATGATCGCCCTGCCCCTGATCGGCGAGGTTCAGGCCGCGGGCAAGACGGTTCGCGAGCTGGAAGGCGAAATCCGCGACCGCTACGGCGCGCGCTATCTGCAATCGCCGCAGGTCTCCGTTTTCGTCAAGGAATCCTTCGGCCAGCGCGTCACCGTCGATGGCGAGGTCCGCAAGGCCGGCATCTATCCCACAAGTTCGACGACCTCGCTGATCGATGTGCTGGCGCAGGCAGGTGGCCTGTCGGACATTGCCGATGCTTCCAAGGTGTATGTCTTCCGCGACATGGGCAATGAGCGCCTGGTAGCCAATTACGATGCGAAGGCCATTCGTAACGGAAAGCGGTCCGATCCGCGGATCTATGGTGGCGATGTGGTGGTTGTGTTTTCCTCGGGCTCGCGCGTTGCCATGAGAAATCTTCGCGAGGTGCTGGGGATCGCGCGGTCCGCTGCGATCATCGCTCCGATGTGAACGTGAAGACTTCCCGTCCCCTACTCGCTCAGGCACCGGAGTTGACGCATGCTTGACAGAAACCCTTCTCCCCATTTGCCTGCCGGGGCGGCATTCCATCCATTGCCGGCCTCCTATCATTCGCAGCCATATGGCAGTGCGGTGTTCGAGGACAATGCGCGCGGCTTCAACCCGCTGCTGCTGTTCTTCTATGTCATGCGCTATCGCTGGCTCATCGCCGTGCTGATCGTCACGGGCCTTGCCGCCGGGCTGGTGGTCAGCTGGATGCAGACGCCCTTTTACCGTTCCACATCCCGCCTGGAGATCATGACCCCCTCGGCGAAAGTGTTCGAGGACCTCCAGGTCGTTTCCGAAACCACCGATCTGCGCAGCCACATGACGGCGGCGGAGAAGTTGAAGAGTCACGCGCTCGCGCAGCGCGTCGTCTACGAGCTGGGCCTCGCCGACGAACCCGCCTTCCTGTTTCCCAACCCGGATTTCGGGCTTTCCAATCTCGTTGAACGGGCCTTCGGCAAGATCCTCACGACCGAGATGAGCGACTACACGCCCGAGCAGCGCGAGGAGATCGCCATCAATCACGTCCGGCGCGGACTTGAGGTGGAGGTGATCCGCAATACCAGCCTGATTGCCATTCACTTCAGCAATCCGAACCCCGAATTCGCGCAGGCCGTCGCGAACCAGTTCGCGCGCTCCTTCATCGATCAGCGCGTCGACCAGACCAGCGAGACGTCGAACCTGGCGCGGCAATTCATTCAGGAGCAGGTCGCGCAGGTCAAGGAGAAGCTGCAGCTCTCCGAGCAGGAACTGGTGAGTTACGCCAAGCAGGAGGGAATCACCGCCACTGGCGAGGAGACCTCCCTGATTGCCGCCAATATCCAGTCCATCAACGATGCATTGAGCAAGGCCATGCAGGAGCGGCTGGAATTCGGCCGGCTGGTAAAGCTCATCGAGGAAGGCAGGTCCGCGAGCCTTCCGATGGTGATCGACAGCGACGGCATTCAGAAGATGCAGGAGAAGCTGGCGGATCTGAAGGCCGAGTATCAGCAGAAACTCATGGTCTTCAAGCCGGAATTTCCGGAGATGCAGACCATTGCGGCGCGGATTCGCGAATCCGAGCGGCAGATCGGACAGGCCGTGTCCGCGATGGCCGACTCGATCCTGACCCGCTACAGCGAGGCGCAGAGCAAGGAAGCGGATCTCCGCAACAAGCTCGGGGAACTTGAGACGGAATTCGCCGCCTATCAGGACAAGAACATCCAGTACACCATTCTGAAGCGCGAGGTGGACTCCAACCGCGCCCAGTATGACAGTCTGATCGGCAAGTTGAACGAGGTTGGCGTCGGCTCCGAACTGCGCAGCGCCAATGCGACCATCGTCGACCAGGCATTGATGCCGCGCTATCCCTATTCGCCCCGGCTGGTGATCAATCTCGGCATTGCCATCGCGCTGTCTCTCGCCCTGGCCGCTGCCATCATCTATCTGCTTGAACTGCTCAACAATACCTTCTCCAATCCGGAGCAGATCGAGACGGATCTGAAGCTGCCCGTGCTTGGCATTCTCCCCCGATATGAGGGGAGCGAAGTGATGGAGGAGCTGACGAACCAGCAATCCTCGCTTTCGGAAGCCTACCGATCCTTACGGACCGCCTTGCAGTTCACCGGGACCGAGGGCGCGCCTTCCACCCTGCTGGTGACAAGCGCCGAACCGGGGGAAGGCAAGTCGACGACCGCCTTCAAGCTCGGGATCGACTTCGCCGCCCTCGGCGCCAATGTGCTGATCATTGATGCCGACTTGCGAAAGCCGAACCTGCACAGGCTGTTTGGCGTTTCGAATACGCTGGGACTGTCGAACATCCTGACCAATACAATGCGCCCGGACGACAAGCACATGGTCTTTCGCAAGACCCAGTATCCTGGCCTCACCCTGATGTGCGCAGGTACGATTCCGCCCAACCCGGCCGATCTTCTGTCCTCCCCGAAAATGGGCTTGCTCATGAATGCCTGCGCCGGGCGGTTCGACATGATCATCTTCGACGGGCCGCCCATTGTCGGCCTTGCCGACGCGCCGATCCTTGCCCGGCTGATCGAGACCACCCTGCTGGTGGTTTCGGCGGGGCAGGTTACCCGGAAGGCGGCAGGCAATGCATTGAAGCGGCTGCAGTCTGCCGGCGGCGTGATCGCGGGCGCTGCCCTTACCAAGTTCGCGGTCAACAAGTTCGAATACAATTATGCCTATCAGTACATGAACGACCAGTACTACGCCTATGGAGCAGATACGCCACAGATCACGGGCGGGAAGCGGGAACGATCCGAGAATGATGGTCCAAAATCGGTTCTTGAGGGGATTGGGGCTCGTATGCGTGATTTCTCTCAGCGCACTGCTCGTAATCTCTATCGGAACCAGTAATCTCCTGACAGAACGTAGCCCCGCTCTGGCGCTGGCCATCAATCCGTTCAACGACGAGGCGCGCCTCAACACGATCATTGCCGGACTGGCGAGGATGGAAGCGGATCGTGATGCCGACCAGCGAGGGCTGACTTCGAATCGGGAACCGGGTTCGGCGGCGGATGGTGTGTGCGACCGCGAGAGCCCGGAGCCGGGATGCACCCCGGAACGTGCGCATCCAAAACGGGGCAAGCTGCCTGAATTGTTGCGCTGGCAGGTTGCCTTCGCACCGGCCGATGCCCGCAGCTACAGCCTGCTGGGCGAAAGCCATTTCCAGTCTGGCGACGCGCCTGGGGCTTTCCTGCTGTTCGAAAAGGCGCTGCACCATGCCCAGACCGAGATCCACGCATTGCAGCGCAGCTTTGAAATGCTGGCCCGGGAAGGCCGTTTTTCCGAAGCGATGGACCGGATTGACATCCTGTCCCGGCGATGGCCCGAGCGATTTCCGGCAATCGCGCCCCATATCGCCACGATGCTGCAGGTGCCGGAAGGCTATGACAAGGCGCTTGAATTGTTGCGCGGGTCCCCGCCTTGGGCTGCACGTTTCTTTCGCGCGCTGAGTGCCGACGAGCAAGGCCTTGCCTTCGCGTACCGGTTGCAGATCGACCTGAGCCGGCAGGATGGGCAGTCCTTGCCGCTCGAAGCCGAGAACACGATGCACGCGCTCATTCGTGCGCGACAATACGCCCTTGCACACAGGCTCTTCCTGTTCACCCAGACTGAAGCGGACCGGGCCCTCGGAGCCTATGTGTTCAACGGGAACTTCCTGGCCGAGCCGGGTCGCAGGCCATTCGACTGGCAAATCCGGAACAATGCATCGGCCGAAACCTACTGGACCGGCGACGGGACGGAAGAAGGCGGGCAGGTGCGCATCCGCTTCCTGGGCAAGCCGGTCAAGACCGTCGGCATCTCGCAATTGGCCTATCTGCCGCGCGGGAAATATTCCCTTGAGCTGGAATACAGTGCCGCCGGGCTCGACATGCCGCGAGGCCTGTTCCTGCGGGTCAGATGCTTGCGACCTCGCCGCAACTCGGCAGAGATCGGCTTCCCGGATGAACGGGCGGAGCATCGTATCCTGACGGTCCAGTTCGAGGTCGGACCGGACGATTGCGAGATGCATCGGATCGGGCTGGACACCAACCTGATCGCCGAGAGCTTTCGCTACGCCTATCGCGGTACACTGACCTTGCACAGCATCCGCATCGAACGGATCGAAACATGAGGACCGACCTGCCGGCCGGACTCGACAAATATCTTCTCGGCGGGGCGCTGCTGCTGGCAATCCTGTTTGGCGGGAATTCGGCGCCCGGCTTCTGGATCGATCAGGCAATCCAGCTTGTCATGATCTGCGCCGCCTCGATCGTGATCTGGAGAAATCCCGAACGGGCTACCGATCCCCGGCTGCTGTTGCTGATCGGCGCAATTCTTGTGGCGATTGCCTTGCAGCTCGTTCCCTTGCCGAGGGGACTGATCGATCCGCTACAGAATGTGGTGCAGCGGATTGACCCCGACCTGGCACCCTGGCCGCAATTCCGGCCGGTCACGCTCGGTATCGGACGAACGCTTGAGGCGCTTGGCTGGATGCTGGCATGCGGGTTGTTTGCAATCTCGGTTACCCGGATCGACTTTGGACAAGCCTACGGTCTGGTGCCGATCTTCCTCATCGGCGTACTGTTCCACCTGGTGGCCGGACTGATGCAATATTCCGCTGCCGGCATCAATTATTCGCAGAGCGTTCTCGGATTCCGCTTGAGCGCGGGCCTTTTCGCCAACAGCAATCACTTCTCCGCCCTGGCGTTCATCTCCATTCCGCTCGCCTTTGCCTATTTCTTCGATCGGCGAAAGCTCGCCTATTTCTTTGTCTATCTCGCCATTACCCTGTTGACCCTGCTTGCAGCCGGGTCGCGAGCCGGGGTAGTCATCGGACTTGCCGTCACGATGCTCAGCAGCCTGATCGTGTTTCGCCGGGGTGCCATCGGGACGCTGGCCCTGCTGTGCGGGACGGCGATTGCCGGCATATTCGCCCTCGGCGTGTGGGTGCGGATTTCCGATGAAGGTCTTGGCAGTTCAAGCCGCAGCACATTCGCCTCAACGAGCTGGCAGGGATTTCTCGACAATCTCCCTTTCGGCGTGGGCTATGGCGGATTCGTCAACGTCTATCCCGCCTACGAGCAGAAGGCGCACATCTTCCGGACTTATGTGAACCACGCCCATAACGACTTCCTCGAACTGCTTTTCGAAGGAGGCATTGTCGCTGGCGTCGTCATCATCGCGGCAATCTGTCTCTTCGTCCTCCGCACCCTCGAAACCGTACGCTGGCCGCTGCATTTTGCCTGCGCGCTTTCGATCTGCTTCCTGCTGGTCCATTCCGTCGTCGATTATCCGTTGCGGTCCCTGGCCATTTCGTCCAGTCTCAGCATGATGACCGCCATCCTGTTCCATCAGGGAACCGGCAGGGTCTCCCGCGAGGTCAGCTCTCGCAGGAGGGTCCGCCGCCGGACGCGCGCTGATACGCGGCATAGCGCCGGAAGCGACGCGTTTGCTCCATCCTCTTGCTCCACCATAGCACATAATAGCGCCCGCACCGGATGGCAGGAACGGCCCCATCGCGCTCAATCTGTCGCATGGCGCCATAGGTCTTGATTTTCAGGGTCCCGAACGGGAGCCGGAAACGAAAGGAAATCATGCCCCAGCCCTTTCAGACAGCGAGTCTCTGTCTGCAAATCGCCTACCGCGTTCTTGCCCGCCGGGGCGTAACTTTTAGTACAGGTGAAAGGATTTGCCCGCGCAACCAGTTCGGATGAAGCCGTATCGCCTGCTCCCGATCGTCAGCGTTTGCTGGTCAGGAGTCGATGCAGATCATCCAGGTCGACGATCGCGATCCGGACGATGAGCCGGTAGAATTCGTCAAGGGTCTGCACCCGCGACATCACTTGCAGAACGATACGGCGCAGCTCGGTATCATTGGTGACGATCTGCCGACGCATGGGGTACTCCACTCACAATCCACGAGCAGAAGACACCGGCAGGGTAAAGAATTGATGAAGAAAGAGCGCGGTTCACGCCGCGCGCCGGTCCTTGATCATCTGGCCGAAGCGCTGGAACAGGTAATGCGAATCGCGGGGGCCTGGCGAAGCCTCCGGATGGTGCTGCACCGAGAAGACCGGCTTGCCGGCCACGGAGATCCCGCAATTGGTACCGTCGAACAGCGATACATGCGTTTCCCTGACGCCGTCCGGCAGACTGTCCCGATCGACCGTGAAGCCATGGTTCATGGAAGCGATCTCGACCTTTCCCGTGTCATGGTCCTTCACCGGGTGATTGGCGCCGTGATGACCCTGATGCATCTTCACCGTTCGCGCGCCGAGGGCCAGCGCCAGGATCTGGTGTCCGAGGCACACGCCGAAGATCGGCAAGCCGCTCTCGAGCAGTTCCTGCACGATCGGTACAGCATATCTGCCCGTGGCGGCCGGGTCGCCCGGGCCATTGGAAAGGAAGACTCCGTCCGGCTGCAATGCGAGAATTTCCGCCGCCGGCATGCTGGCAGGAACGACCGTGATCCTTGCACCCATTTCCACCATCTCGCGCAGCATGTTGCGCTTGATGCCGTAATCGACCGCGACGATATGCATCTGCCCGCCGCTATGCTCCGAATAGCCTTCGTTCCATACCCATGCGCCCTCGTTCCAGCGCGATGTCTGGCCCGAGGTGACTTCGGCCGCGAGATCGGCATTGGTAAGGCCCGACCACTCGGCGGCGCGCCTTTTCAGGCCATCGAGGTCGAAGCGTCCATCCGGCGCATGGGCAATGACGGCATTCGCCACCCCCTTCTCGCGGATCAACGCGGTCAGCGCCCGGGTGTCCAGACCGTGCATCGCGATGATCCCGCGGCGCTGCAACCAGTCGCCAAGATGTTCGGCCGCGCGGTAATTCGATGGATTGCTGATACTGGTCCGGAAGATTGCCCCTACCGCCCCCGTGCGCGCGGCGGGGTTGAGGGCCTCCATGTCTTCGGTATTCACGCCCGTGTTTCCGATATGCGGGAAGGTGAATGTGACGATCTGGCCGGCATAGGAGGGATCGGTCAGGATCTCCTGGTAGCCCGTCAGGGCGGTATTGAAACAGACCTCGGCCTCGATTGCGCCGGTTGCGCCCAGTCCGCGCCCTTCGATCACGGTGCCATCTGCCAGCACGAGGACGGCGGTGGCGCGGACTTCCTCCCAGGGTGCTGGGGATGTCCGGTTCTGGGCATCGATGATGGTCATTTCCGAGGGCTCCTGTGCCGTGCCGGCTTGATCCTGCCGGTGACTGGCTCCATATAGGGACGCGCGCGTTCTATAACGGGGCTGGGCGTCCCTCGCAAGCGTTGCCCCTGCGATATGGAGCGCATCGTTCGTAGCCAATGCCGTGAACCGGGAGATTTCCGCCATGCGTCAGCGGATTGCAGAAGCCATGAAATCGGCCCTTCGGACACAGGACAAGCTGCGTCTATCGACATTGCGCCTCGTGCAGGCGGCAATCAAGGACCGCGACATCTCGCATCGCGCCGCGGGCAAGGATCCGGTCTCCTCGGCGGAGATCACCGAGATTCTCGGCCGGATGGTCAAACAGCGGCAGGAATCGGCGAGGATGTACGACGAGGGCGGCCGCCCCGAGCTCGCCGCGCGCGAACGCGAGGAGATTGCCGTCATCGAGGAATTCCTGCCGCGCCAACTTGGCGAGGACGAGATCCGGAGGGCCTGCGCCGATGCCATTGAGAAGGCCGGAGCGTCGGGCTTGCGGGACATGGGCAAGTGCATGGCGGTACTGAAGGAGGACCATGCGGGTCAGATGGATTTCGGCAAGGCATCGGGGATCATCCGGAACATGCTGGTTCAGGCAGCCGAATCATGAAGCCGGCATGAGGACGGGCAGTGCCGACGTGGAAGCTGCCCGTTGCTATCGCCTTCCACTCGTCGGCCCGCTATCCTGATCCACCCATTGTCGGTTCACTGATCAAGTACGGTGCAGATGCGCTTTTCCGAGCAATTTCTCGACGAGATTCGAGCACGCGTCCCGATATCGGCCGTGATCGGGCCGCGCGTTACCTGGGATCGGCGCAAGACGAACTCCGCCCGCGGCGATTGGTGGGCGTGTTGCCCGTTTCATGGCGAGAACTCTCCGTCCTTCCATTGCGAGGATCAGAAGGGTCGTTATCATTGCTTCGGCTGCGGCGTTTCCGGAGATCACTTCACCTTTCTGGGTGAAATTGACGGCCTGGCCTTTCCCGAGGCCGTGGAAAGGCTGGCAGAAATGGCAGGCCTGCCGATGCCGCGACGCGATGCGCAGGCCGCGGAACGGGCGGAGAAGCGCGCAGGCCTGCACGAGGTCATGGAACTTGCGGCGAAATATTTCGCCGAGCGGCTCCAGGCCGCCGAAGGGGCGCAGGCGCGCGGCTATCTGCGCGAAAGGGGCATCAGTTCGGCAATCCAGCAACGGTTCCGGCTGGGATATGCCCCCGGCGGACGCAACCAGCTGAAGGAATATCTGGCCGGCAGGCAGGTTACCGCGGAAACGATGGAGGCCTGCGGCCTCGTGATTTCCGGTCCCGATATTCCGGTTTCCTTCGACCGATTCCGTGACCGGATCATGTTTCCGATCCTGGACCTGCGCGAACGGGTGATCGCCTTTGGCGGTCGCGCGCTCGGAGCCGGGGCCATGGCAAAATATCTGAACTCGCCGGAAACGGCCCTCTTCCACAAGGGTGAGATTCTCTACAACTTCTCCGCTGCCCGCAAGGCAGCCGGCAAGGAGAACGCCCTGATCGTCGTCGAGGGCTACATGGATGTCATCGCCCTCACCCAGGCAGGTCTGGCACATGTGGTGGCTCCGCTCGGAACCGCCCTCACATCGGAACAGATCGCATTGCTCTGGCGGGTTTGCGACGAACCCGTTCTCTGTTTCGATGGCGATGCGGCAGGCGCGCGGGCGGCCGGACGCGCCGCCGAAATCGCCTTGCCGCTGGTCAGGCCGGGAAAATCTCTGCGCTTTGCATTGTTGCCGGAGAACCGGGACCCGGACGATCTCATTCGTCAGGATGGGGTCGAGGCAATGCACGCAGTGTTGGCCAGCGCCCGGTCGCTGGACGATCTGCTCTGGTCAAGGCAGATCGCATCCGGTTCGTTCGATACGCCGGAAAGAAGAGCGGCGCTGGAGCGCTCGCTTCAGGAGCTGGTGCGGACCATTCGCGACGAGGAGGTACGCCGCCACTACCAGCAGGCCATGCGCAGCAGGCTTGACGACTATTTCGGGATCCGCCGGGGCACCATGTTCCGAAAGGACGCGAAGGGAGGCACCCGACAGGGGTCGCGGCGGCTGACGGCCTCCGAAAGCCTGATTCGCTCCGGCCTTGTGCTTGGCAGCGGCGCGGCGACATTGCCCGTTCGGGAATGCATGCTGATCGCGGCGCTGATTCATCACCCGCCCCTGATCGATGAATATTTCGAGGAAGTGGAGCGACTCGATCCGGGCTCACAACCCTTGCAGGACCTGCTACGTGCTATTCTGGAGGCGGTCGCGTCGGGAGAAGCGGAGAGTCCGGCGTCCATCCGCAATGTGATCGAGAAGATGGGCCTGTCCCCGACGCTACAGCGCGTACTGGACATCGTGCACCGTACCCGCAGCTGGCCAGCGCTTGAAAGCGCGGCGCTGGAGGACGCTCGCGATGCATTTGCCCAGGCCCTGCACTTGCACCGGGCCGCCGGCGCGCTACATAGAGAGCTGAAGGAAGCTGAAACTGCGCTGGCGGAGAATCCGACGGAAGAAAACTACCGCAGGCTGCTCGACATACAGGCCCAGTGGCGCGCGGCCTACGAGACGGAAGCCATGATTGACGGATTTGGAGCCTCTTCCGGGCGCAATGGGCGCGGATGGTGACGTGAGTTTTTTTCTGCTGTGCCGGGTAACGGCTTGACGTGGAAGGATTTAGACGGAATCAGGTCAATAGGCACCCGGCGTCCCGAAAGGCGCCGGGATATGGCTTGTGAGAGGCACGGACCTGAACCCGGAGCAGATCGTGCCTCGCATGGCAGCGAAGCGGGCGCCTTTTCAGCGGTGCTGTGCTTCGCGGGCAGGATCATGAAGGTGGCCTCGGAAAGGCCCTGTCCTGGTCCGGCTGGTGCGGAAGTATGGAATGCAGCGTCCTCTTGCCTTGCGGGGAAAGGGCTGCAGTGGCAGGCAATGCTGGATCGCGGGGCCGCCGGTTGGAGAAATTGAGCGCATGACAACGAAAACGAAGGAAAAGGACGAGGTCGAGACCGAACGCGAAGCGACGCCGGACGGCCCGCTTCTCGACCTTAGCGATGACGCTGTCAAGAAGATGATCAAGGCCGCCAAGAAGCGCGGCTATGTCACGATGGACGATCTGAATGCGGTCCTCCCTTCGGAAGAAGTGACGTCCGAGCAGATAGAGGACACGATGTCCATGCTCTCGGACATGGGAATCAATGTCATCGAGGACGACGAGGCCGGCGAAGATGCCGAGGGAGACGATGCCGAAGACCCGGAAGAGTCGAAGGCGATCGCCGAAACCGCCGGCAAGGCCGTGGCAACTGCCACGAAGAAGGAACCGACCGATCGGACGGACGATCCCGTGCGGATGTATCTGCGCGAGATGGGTTCCGTTGAATTGCTTTCCCGCGAAGGCGAAATTGCCATCGCCAAGCGCATCGAGGCCGGCCGGGAGACAATGATTGCGGGGCTTTGCGAAAGCCCCCTTACCTTCCAGGCGATCATCATCTGGCGCGACGAGTTGAACGACGGCAAGATCCTGCTGCGCGAGATCATCGACCTGGAGACTACCTACGCAGGTCCCGAAGCGAAGCAGGCGCCGAAAGTACCTACTCCCGAGGAAATCGAGGCGGAGCGGAAGGCAAAGGAAGAAAAGCAGCGTGCGCTGCGCCGGCCGCGCGAGGACGACATCACCAATGTCGGCGGAGAAGGCCCGGCCGAAGAGGAGGACGAAGAGGAGGATGAGGCCAACCTGTCGCTGGCGGCCATGGAAGCCGAACTCCGGCCGCAGGTCATGGAGACATTCGATCTCATTGCCGATACCTACAAGAAGCTTCGCAAGCTGCAGGACCAGCAGGTCGAGCAGCGCCTTGCAAATGAGGGTGAGCTTTCTGATTCGCAGGAACGTCGCTGCAAGCAGCTGAAGAGCGAGCTGATCGCCGCGGTGAAGTCGCTGTCCCTGAACAATGCTCGCATCGAGGCGCTTGTCGAGCAGCTGTACGATATCAACAAGCGGCTAGTGCGCAGTGAAGGCCGGCTGTTGCGCCTGGCCGACAGCTATGGCGTCGATCGCACCAGTTTCCTGGCTGCCTATCAAGGCTCGGAGCTCGATCCCAACTGGACGGAGCGGATTGCGCAGCTGCCCCAGAAGGGCTGGGCGAAATTCGCCGCAGAGGAAAGGCAGACAATCGATTCAATTCGGTCCGAGATCCAGAACCTTGCCAGCGAGACGGGCATTTCCATCGCTGAGTTCCGCCGCATCGTGAACCAGGTGCAGAAGGGCGAACGCGAGGCGGCGATTGCCAAGAAGGAAATGGTCGAGGCCAATCTGCGCCTCGTGATCTCGATCGCGAAGAAATACACCAACCGCGGCCTGCAATTCCTGGATCTGATCCAGGAAGGCAATATAGGGCTGATGAAGGC
>CAYLGY010000061.1:1420-15402 GCA_964383325.1 uncultured Rhizobiaceae bacterium | reverse complement strand
TTCTTCTGCCGGCCGGTCACCTCGGCCTCGATGCCGTAACGCTCGAACAGTTCGGCGAGCAGCTTCTCGATGCCGGCAATGGCTTCGCGGTTGCGCTCCAGCATGTCGGCAAGCCGCTCGGTCACGGCATGATAGGCTTCCGGGTTCAGATAGCTGAACGCCAGGCGCTCCAGCTCCTCGCGCATGTCCTGCATGCCCATGCGGCCCGCAAGCGGCGCGTAGATCTCCATCGTCTCTTCGGCAATGCGGAGCCGCTTGTCCGGCCGCATGTGATCGAGGGTACGCATGTTGTGCAGGCGGTCCGCCAGCTTGACGAGCAGGACGCGGACATCATCGGCGATGGCCAGCAGCAGCTTGCGCAGGTTTTCGGCCTGCTCCGCCTTCTTCGAGACCAGATCCAGCTTCTTCAGCTTGGTCAGCCCGTCGACGAGCTGCCCGATATCGCTGCCGAAGAGCGCATCGATCTCGGCTCGGGTCGCGTCCGTATCCTCGATCGTGTCGTGGAGCAGCGCCACCGCAATCGTTGCCTCGTCGAGATGCATCTCGGTGAGAATGGCGGCAACTTCCAGCGGATGCGAGAAATAGGGATCGCCGGAGGCGCGCCGCTGGTGGCCATGCTTCTGCATGGCATAGACATAGGCCTTGTTCAGCAGCGCTTCATCTACATCGGGCTTGTAGCGCTGGACGCGCTCGACAAGCTCATACTGACGCATCATGGCGGCACCCCGCACGGCAACTGGACGGGTCTGGCCTGATCATTCGGCCTGCAGGTCCTGGCCGGCGCACGCAACGGCCCACACTCCGATCGCGACCGGCTCCACCGACCTGTCGCAAGAGGAATATGCCATGGCTTGCCCTGTCGATCATAGCGGTTGCTGGAAAAAATGATGCGCGGCGAAGCAGGCTGCCCCAGCGGCTCCCGAAAGCACGGGCATCGATGGATGCCAGTTGCCGGGAGAAGGGTATACCTTCCGGATTTCCTGCTGCGTGGCGATCTGCGAAGGAACGGTCGCAAGCTGCCTAGAATTCGTCGCTCTTCTCCGGCGGCACCAGATCCTGGATGGCGGCCAGCAGATCTTCCTCGGACATGCGATCGAAGGAAATCTGCTCGGCGTCCGAGCTTTCCTCGGGGGCTGCCTCGGCGCTGGGCGCCGGCAGGAGCGCTTCCGGCTCGGCCTCCGGCTCGTCCACCTCGACATGCCGCTGCAGAGAATGGATCAGGTCTTCCTTCAGATCTCCGGGGGAGAGTGCCCGGTCGGCAATCTCGCGCAGGGCAACCACCGGATTCTTGTCATTGTCCCGGTCGACGAGGATCGGCGCGCCTTGCGAGATCTGCCGCGCGCGATGTCCTGCGAGGAGCACCAGTTCAAATCGATTCTCAACCTTGTCGATGCAATCTTCGACAGTTACGCGGGCCATGAGGCGCCCCTTTCGCTGAATTCGGAGATGCGGCGTAGATAGCGACTTCCGCCGGCAAATTCAAGCCGCTTGCCGCGCCGCCGCACCCGACCCGGCGCCAGGCCCACCAGGATCGTGAACAATGTTAACTAAACCGGCTTGGAATGGGGCCAAGCTGGCGGTATTGCAACAGCTATCCCGGGCGCCACTGGAAGGGGATGAAGCCGCAGCACTCCGGCGCTGGCAGGCTCCGCCAACCCTCCGCACCGTCCGGGTGCCATTATATCCAGTTATTTTACAAGGATGAACCGATGTTCGACCCCAGGGAAAAAATTGCATTGTTCATAGATGGCGCCAATCTCTATGCCGCATCGCGTACGCTGGGTTTCGATATAGATTACCGGAAGCTCCTCGCAGCCTTCCAGAAGAAGGGCTATCTGCTGCGCGCCTATTATTACACGGCGCTGGTGGAGGACCAGGAATATTCCTCGATCCGGCCACTGATCGACTGGCTGGATTACAATGGCTACAAGGTCGTCACAAAGCCGGCCAAGGAGTTCACCGATTCAACCGGGCGGCGCAAGATCAAGGGCAACATGGATATCGAGCTGACCATCGACGCCATGGAACTCACCTCCGTCATCGATCATTACGTGCTGTTTTCCGGCGATGGCGACTTTCGTTCGCTGGTCGAGGCCCTGCAGCGTACCGGCCGCAAGGTTTCCGTGGTTTCCACCATGCATTCGCAGCCTCCGATGATTTCAGACGAGTTGCGCCGGCAGGCCGATCATTTCATCGACCTGAATTCGCTCAAGGCCGAGATCGGCCGCGAGGGATATGAAAGGCCGCAACGGCGCGAGGTCCAGGAGGATTTCGAGGACGAGGATTGAGCCATTGCTGGAACCAGTCCCGGCCCGGCATCCCGAAGCGGATGCGCCCCATGATTGCGCCCTTTGCCCCCGGCTCTATGAATTCCTGCAGGAGTGGCGCCAGCGCGAACCGGCGTGGCACAACGCCCCGGTTGCCACTTTCGCGCCGCGCGACGGCGACGAAACGGTCAGGATCCTGATCGTCGGCCTCGCGCCGGGCGTGCGCGGCGCCAACCGGACCGGCAGGCCGTTCACCGGCGATTATGCCGGGACCCTGCTCTATCAGACCCTCGCGCGCTTCGGCATGTCGCGCGGCCGGTTCGATGCGCGCCCGGATGACGGACTCGAGCTGATCGGGACCGCGATCACCAATGCCGTGCGCTGCGTACCTCCGGAAAATCGCCCGACAGGCGCGGAAATTGCAACCTGTCGCCGTTTCCTGAGCGCGACGATCGAGCGCTTCGAAAATCTGAAGGCCATTGTCACGCTCGGAACGATCGCGCACCAGTCCGTCGTGCGGGCACTCGGCTTTCGGCCGGCGGACCTGCCTTTTGCCCATGGCGCGCAACTGCAGGCGGGCGAGCTGACCCTCTTCCCGAGCTATCATTGCTCGCGCTACAACACCAATACGGGCCGATTGACCGAGGAAATGTTCGTGGAAGTGTTCCGCCAGTTGCGCAGGCAGGTTCAGGATCCCGGGAGGGGCTAGCGCGTGATCCTGGAAAGTGGTTCCGGACCAGATCATGCGCCAGCAAGAAGTCCATGATCCCGGAAAGTGGTTCCCGCTTTCGGGGCAGCATGGAGTGCAAGCAGTAATCTGGCCAGCGTGCCGCCTATCTTCTTTCTTTGAGCAATCTCTGCTTTTCCCGGCCCCAGTCGCGCTTCTTCTCCGTCTCGCGCTTGTCATGCAGCTTCTTGCCGCGCGCCACCGCAAGTTCGAGCTTGGCGCGGCCGCGATCGTTGAAATAGATCTTGAGCGGCACCATGGTCATGCCCTCGCGCTCGACAGCCTGGGCGAGCCGGGCCATTTCCCGCTTGTTGAGCAGGAGCTTGCGCCGCCGACGCGGCTCGTGATTGAAGCGATTGGCCTGAAGATATTCCGGAATATAGGAGTTGATCAACCAGATCTCGCCCCCTTCTACCGCGGCGTAGCTCTCCTGGATATTGGCCTGGCCCTCGCGCAGCGCCTTGACTTCGGTGCCGGTCAGGAGAAGCCCGGCCTCGAACGTGTCGAGAATCTCGTAGGAGAAACGCGCCTTGCGATTGACGGCGGCGACGTTGATAGGGTTCGGTTTCCTGGCCATGGCGCGAAAATCGGGTGTCGTGCCTCAGTTTACAAGCCCGGCATGCACCATCGCCGCATCGATCCTGGCAGCCGTTGCCGCATCCACCGGCGTCATCGGCAGACGCAGCGCATTCTGCACGCGGCCAAGGCGGGACAGGCCGTATTTCGCGCCGGCAACGCCCGGTTCGATGAAGATCGCCTTGTGCAGCGGCATCAAGAGATCATGCAGTTCGAGCGCGCGGGCGTGATTGCCCGACAGGGATGCGCGCTGGAACTCGGCACACAGGCGCGGCGCCACATTCGCAGTCACCGAAATGCAGCCGACCCCGCCCTGGGCGTTGAAGCCGAGCGCCGACGCATCCTCACCCGAAAGCTGGATGAACTCCTTGCCGCAGCACATCCGCTGCTCGCTTACCCGCTCGACCCGACCGGTCGCGTCCTTGACGCCGCGAATATTGGAGAAATCGCGCACAAGGCGGCCCATGGTTTCCGGGAGCATGTCAACCACCGAGCGGCCCGGAATGTTGTAGATGATCACCGGCAGCTTCATCGAACGCGCCACTGCCGCGAAATGCCGATAAAGCCCGTCCTGGGTGGGCTTATTGTAATAAGGCGTGACGACCAGCACGCCCGCCGCGCCGACGCTCTCGGCGTGCCGGCAGAAATCCACCGCCTCTTCCGTCGAATTGGACCCGGCGCCAGCCAGGACCGGCACGCGGCCCGCCGCCGCTTCCACACACAGCTCGATCACAAGCTTGTGTTCCTCATGGCTGAGCGTCGGCGATTCGCCCGTCGTGCCCACGGGAACGAGCCCGGTCGTGCCCTCCTCGATCTGCCAGTCGACCAACTCGCGAAAGGCTTTCTCGTCCAGCCCGCCATCCGCGGTGAACGGCGTGACAAGGGCGGTGAGAGAACCCTGGAACATGATTGTCTATCTCCGGAAAGGCGACTTGCGCAATGGCGCCTCATACCCCAATTGCCAGCCGAGCGCCATAGCAGAACCGCGCCGGTCAGCCGCAATTCCGACCCTTTTGAGCGTCATTGCCCGCAGCCATGCCGGAAGCGGCAGCGGATTGCCGTTCACCGCAAGTTAACCCTCTGCCGGCACAGTTCATGCTGGAGCTTCGGAGCTGTTTTCTGTTAGGGTTGGTTTGATGCGCAAGAGACTTGCAGGCAGGGGAATCATGCTCGCGCTGGCGCTGGGCGCGGCGGGAACGCATGGGCTCGCGGCGCGGGAATTGCCGCTGGAGGGACCGATCCCGGCGGATCGCCCTGCCCCGACGCCCCGGATCGACACCCAGTTGACGACCTCCACCATCCCGGCCGCGACCAGGCAGGCACGCCTTGCCATTGGCGGCGACCTGCGGGTGCTCACCGCAGGCCTCAACGCGCTTGCAGGCGGCGATATCGCCAGCGCGCGACGGCATCGCGACCAGCTCGGTCCGGACACGCTCGATCGCCGCATCCTTGCCTGGGCCATCGCCCTCGGCGGAGGCGGATCAGTCCCCAGCCACGAGATCGCGGAGACGGCAAGCCGGCTGGCGAACTGGCCCGGCCAGCTCACCATGCGGGAAAACAGCGAGCGGGCCCTGTATCGCGAGCGGCCCGAGCCGCGCGCGGTCATCGCGGCCTTCGGCTCGACGGAGCCGCGTACCGCGCAAGGCGCGATTGCCCTGACGCGCGCCCTGCTCGCCACCGGCAACGAGAAGGCCGCCAGCACCGCAATCTCCCGCTTCTGGCGCGAGACGAAACTGGAAGCGCAGGAAGAAGCCGCCATATTGAAGGAGTTCGGGCGGCTGATCCCGCGCGAGGCCCATCGCCACCGCATGGAATACATGCTGCATGAGGATCGCATCACCTCTGCTGGCCGGGTTGCAAGGCTGGCCGGCGCGGAGGCGTTGCACGCCGCCTGGGCGGCCGTCATCCGCAACCAGGGCGATGCCGGCAAGCTGCTGGGCGCCGTGCCCAAGGCGCAGCGGGGTTCGGGCTATCTCTTCGCCCTCGCCCGGCACCAGCGCCGGGCCGGGAAGTTTGCCGACGCCGCAAGGACCATGGCGGCCGTCAAGGGCTCGGTCGTCCAGCCGGACCGCTGGTGGACCGAACGCAGGGTCCTGTCACGCGAATTGCTGGATATCGGCGAGGCGAGGCTTGCCTATCAGGTCGCGGCCAACCATGCCGCCACGGGCGCCGAAGCGGTCGTCGATGCTGAATTCCATGCCGGCTGGTATGCGCTGCGGTCCCTGAAGGATGCGCGCACCGCCATGCAGCATTTCCGTCGGATTGCCGAAATTTCTTCGGGTCCGATCTCGCAGGCGCGCGCCTGGTACTGGATGGGCAGGGCCGCCGAGGCTGGCGCGAGTGGACAGGCGCGGCCGCTCTACGAGCATGCCGCCCGTTTCGGCACGACCTTCTATGGCCAGCTTGCCGCTGCCCGGCTGGGTCACGACCGTCTCAATGCCGACTATCCGCGCCCCACTCCTGAAGATCGCGCCCGCTTCGAGAAGCGCGAACTGGTCGCCGCCATCCGCAGGCTGGAAGAAGCCGGCTACGGCAGTCGCGCCAACATCCTGTACCTGTCGCTTGCACGGGAACTCACGAGCCCCGGCGAACTGGCCATGCTGGCCGTAATGGCTGAAAATCGCGGCAATCACGATCTTGCATTGCGGGTGGGAAAGGCAGCCGCCGCGCGCGGCATCGACATCGGTTCTCTCGCCCATCCCGTCGGGGTCATCCCCGCCAGCGCCGGCATCCCCGATGAGCGGCGCGCCCTTGCCTATGCCGTCGCGCGCCAGGAAAGCGAGTTCAACCAGGCGGCAGTCTCGAGCGCGGGCGCGCGCGGCCTGTTGCAGCTCATGCCGAATACCGCCCGGGAAATGGCGCGCAAGGCGGGCCTCGCCTTCTCGGCCCAGAAGCTGACCAGCGACCCGGCCTATAATGCAAATCTGGGCACCGCCTATCTCGCCGAGCAGATGCAGCGTTTCAATGGCTCCTATATCCTTACCTTCGCTGCCTACAATGCCGGTCCGACCCGGGCCAATGAATGGGCAAGCCGCTATGGCGATCCGCGCGGCAAGCCGCTGGATTTCGTCATCGACTGGATCGAGCGCATCCCCTTCACCGAGACACGCAGCTATGTGCAGCGCGTCATGGAAAACTACCAGGTCTACCAGATGCGGCTGACCGGCAGGTTCTCCATCGAGAGCGACCTGCGCCGCGGCGGATGAATGCGATCGCACCAGAAGCGGTAGCGCAGGCCGGGAGGGGTGCCGGCTTCGAGGAGCTCGATCATTCGGCGCCCGACGGGCTGCGCCTTCACGCGCGAATTTATGGCGCTGCCCATCGCCATGCGCGCCTGCCCGTTGTCTGCCTCCCGGGGCTGACGCGCAACTCGCGCGACTTTCATGAGCTGGCCATGCTCCTCTCCGCCGGAGAGGAGGGCCGGATGGTGGTCGCGTTCGACTATCGTGGCCGCGGCCGCTCCGAATACGACCGCGACTGGCGGCGCTACGATCTGCAGGTCGAAACCGATGACATCCTCGCGGGGCTTGCCGTGCTCGACCTGCCGCATGCGGCCTTCATCGGCACTTCGCGCGGCGGCCTGATCCTGCATCTCATTGCGGCGCAGCGCCCGGCAATTCTCAAGGCCGTGGTGCTCAACGACATCGGTCCGCAGATCGAGGGCGAGGGACTTGCCCAGATCCGCACCGCGCTGAAACGGGCGCCAACGCCGGCAAGCTGGCAGGATGCGGCGGATTCGCTGCGGGTGGCGCTTGGCGGATCCTTCCCGGCGCTCACTGCTTCGGACTGGCAACGCATGGCACGTGCGATCTATCGCGAGAACGAGCGCGGACGGATCGTTCCCGACCATGATCCGGCACTCGTGAACACGATCCTTTCCGTGGACCTCAGCCGGCCGTTGCCGTCGCTATGGCAGCAATTCATGGGCTTCGGCGAGATTCCGCTGCTATTGATCCGCGGGGAGCATTCCCGCCTGCTCTCGGCGGATACCGCCGCCCGCATGGGCGAACTCCATCCGCGCATGCAACTCGTGACCGTGCGGGGACAGGGTCACCCGCCAATGCTGGAAACCGGCGAGCTGCCGTCCCGGATCCTGGAATTCCTGGCCAGTGCGGTTCATGCCTAGCGTGTTTCATGCTTGGAAAAGGATGTCGGGCATGGCGCGCGGAACGCCGCCACCATCCGGTCACTTGGCTGAATAGCCGTTCGGCTGGGGCGGGATCGCCTTCAGATAGGCAGCGATGGCCGCGCGATCCTCGGGCGTGAGCTCGGCCATATTGCGCTGCACGGGCGCCATGGCTCCGCCCACCGAATCGAAATCGGGTGTAAAGCCGGTCTCCAGAAACCAGGCAATGTCGCGTTCCGACCAGGACCCGATGCCGCCTTCGCCCGAAGTGATGTTGGGCACGGTTCCCTCCCCTTCCGCGGCTACCGCGCCGGCGAGCCATTGCCCGAGCCGCAACCCGCCGGAAAGGTCGCGCGGCGTATGGCATTCTCCGCAATGGCCAGGCCCTTCGACCAGATAGGCGCCGAGCCGCACCGCTTCCGGCGCGGCCGGATCGAGCGCAATGACGGGCCCATCCTCCAGATGCAGACGCTTCCAGAGGCCGATCCCCCTGCGGACCGAGAAGGGAAAGCCGATCTCATGGTCACCGGCCTTGCCGGCAATTTCGGGAAGGGTTTTCAGAAAGGCGAACAGGTCGGAAATGTCTTCCCCGGTCATTCGCGCATAGGAAGTATAGGGAAATGCCGGATAGTAGTGGCGCCCCTCAGGCGAGACGCCCTTCAGCATGGCGTTGGCGAAATCCGCAAGTTGCCATTGCCCGATGCCGTCCTCCGGATGCTGCGAGATATTGGGAGCCACGAAGGTGCCGAAGGCGGTGACCAGCCTGATGCCCCCGCCCAAACGGAAGCGGTCGTCGCCTTCGGCGCGCGGCGCAGCATGGCAGGCGGCGCAACCGCCGGCGAAAAAGATCCGCCGGCCCCGTTGCGCATCGCCCGGCTGCAGGGCCGCGATCCGTGCCTCGTCAAGTCGCTGCGGCGCGGTCATCCCCCATCCCAGCCCGCCAGCGACCAGCAGGGCGAGCAGCAAGACAAGGAGCAACCGGCTGCGCATGTCCGGTGTATCAGTTACTGACCCGGAACTGCTCGTGGCAGGTCTGGCAGTCGCGCATGATCGGGCTGACTGCTGCCTGGAAGCTGGCAAGATCCGCCGGCCCGTCCTTGCCCGAAGCCTCGACGGCTGCCGCCGTATCCGCTTGCAGCTTTGCAACCAGCTCGGCAAATCCCGTCGCATTTTCCCAGATGGCGGATGATGCCCGCGAACCGGCGACATCCTGCGATCCTGCGGGAAAATGCGAGCCGATCGAGAGCGAAACGGCCCGGAAGGTAGCGATTACCGCCTTGGCAACTGCCGGCTGGTATTCCATCTCGCCCTTCATCATCGCCCCGCCAAGCGCCGCCACGGCGCCATTGGCCTGCATCAGGGCCTTGCGGGCAGGAACGGCTTCCTCAGCGCTCTCCTGCGCATGGACGATCGTGATCGGGACCGAGAGTGACAGTCCGATCGCGGCAATTCCGGCAAGCATGCGTTTCACGATTTTCCTCCCATGAAAACCAATGGCGCATGATAGGCAAAATGCGTGCTCGAGCAGCATAAACCTTGCGTGAACAGGCACGATTTCCGTTGACGCACTGTCAATATGAAACAGACGGAAAGAAGGGATCCAGTCCTTCTCCCCGTCCGGTTCTTAGAAGGCCGGCTGGTTGAACCGGCATGCTCTTTCCGTGATGGCGCCGAAACCTAGCGGGCCTTCTCGTAGCACTCCAGCACGTAATCCCAATTGATGAGATGATCGACAAAGGCCTCAAGGTATTTTGGCCGCGCATTGCGATAATCGATGTAATAGGAGTGCTCCCACACATCCACGCCAAGGATCGGCACGCCGCCATGGACGAGCGGGTTCTCGCCATTGGGCGTTTTCATGATCTCGAGCTTGCCGTCCTTGACCGCGATCCAGGCCCAGCCGGAACCGAACTGCGTCGCGCCGGCATTGAGGAAATCGGCGCGAAACTTGTCATAGCCGCCAAGATCGCTGTCGATGGCCTTCTGGAGCGCGCCCGGAAGGGATTTGCCGCCGCCGTCCTTCTTCATCCATTTCCAGAAATGAACATGGTTGTAATGCTGCGCGGCATTGTTGAACAGACCCTGGTTCTTTCCGAAGGACTGCTTGACGACTTCCTCGAGCGAAAGATTGTCCATGCCGGCCTCGGCGGCCAGCTTGTTGCCATTGTCGACATAGGCCTTGTGGTGCTTGTCGTGATGGTATTCCAGCGTTTCTTTCGACATGTAGGGCTGAAGGGCCTCATAGTCATATGGAAGTTCCGGAAGCTCGAAAGCCATTGCAACAACTCCTTCTTCAACTTGGGGTGACAGATTCAACATAGTGTGCCTGCCGGCGATTGAAAGCGGTCGCCGGCATCACGATTTCCGTGCAACTCAGGAATGCGCCCATTCCCAGTAAAGATCCCGCGCCTTTTTCGCAATCGGCCCCGGTTGCAGTTCGCGGTCCTCGATGCGGATCACGGGCACGACCTTCGAATGGTTGCCGGTAGAGAAGATTTCGTCCGCCTCCAGAAAATCGCGTACCGGTATCGCGCGTTCGACTACGCTCGTCCCGGCATCTTTCAGCAGCTCGATGACGCGCGAACGGGTAATGCCGGACAGGAAGGTGCCGTTCGCGGCCGGCGTCTGGACGATGCCATCCTTGACGAGGAAGATATTGGATGTTGCGGTTTCGGCCACATTGCCAAGCAGATCAAGCACCAGCGCATTGTCGAAGCCGCGCGAGCGCGCTTCCACGATGGCGCGGCCATTGTTCGGATAGAGGCAGCCCGCCTTGGCATTGGTCGGCATGGTCTCCAGCGTCGGCCTGCGAAACGGCGATACCGTGATCGAGAAGCCGGCCGAAGGAATCATTGGCGCTTCATAGAGGCAGAGACAGAAGCGCGTCGATTCCGGCTCGGCGGGCACGCCCATGTAGCCGCCATGCTCGGCCCAGTACATCGGCCGGATATAGACGGCGGTTGCGCCGTCGAAGCGCCGCAAGCCTTCCCAGGTCAAGCCGGCAATCTCGTCGGCAGAGAGCGTCGGACGCAGGCCCAGGGCCTCGGCGCTCGCATTCACCCGTGCCGCGTGGCGATCGAGATCCGGCGCCACATTCTCGAACCAGCGCGCGCCGTCGAACACGCTCGTTCCGAGCCAGAACGCATGGCTGCGCGGCCCGAGAATTGGCGCATTCCCTTCCAGCCATTGGCCATCAACATAGGTCCACGTCACGGATTGCGCGCTTGTATCGACTGTCATCTGTCTGCTCCGAATCTGAAATACCCCCCGTTCCAGACCATGCGCAATGGCCCGGAACCTTTCTCCTCCACTTGACCTGTGCAATGGGTTACGGTCAAGTCTGCAAGCAGACCGGAGGCGTCCAATGTTGCATTCTGCCTATGTTTTCGATGCCTATGGCACCCTGTTCGACGTGCATGCCGCGGTGCGACGCCATGCCGGCGAGATCGGGCCGGATGGCCAGCGCCTGTCGGAAATCTGGCGCGCCAAACAGCTCGAATATTCCTGGATCCGCACCATGACCGGCCATTACGCCGATTTCTGGGTCCTGACGGAACAGGCGCTGGATTACGCCTTGCAGAAGGTGCCGAGCGTGGATCGCGCCTTGCGTGACAGACTGCTCGAAGCCTACTGGCAGCTCGACTGCTATGAAGAAGTTCCGCGCGTGCTGCGAGCCCTGAAGACAGCCGGCGCCCGCCTGGCCATACTGTCGAACGGCTCTCCCGCCATGCTTGAATCGGCGGTACGCTCGGCCGCCCTCGATACCGTCCTTGATGAGGTGTTTTCGGTCGATCCGATCCGCAGATTCAAGACTGTGCCGGAAGTTTATGAAATCGTTACGAATCATTGGCGCCTCTACCCGGACGCGGTCTCTTTCCAGTCCTCGAACCGGTGGGATGTGGCGGGTGCGACGAGTTTTGGCTTCCGCACGGTGTGGATCAACCGGGCGGGCGAACCGGACGAATATCAAGACCTTGCACCGGAGCTGATCCTGCCCTCTCTCGACGGTCTGCTCGCAAGTTGAGACCCCGATTCCCCTTCCAGCTCCAACTGCTTGTTTTCATGATCCGTAACAGGATTTGAACGCCAAGCCGGCGCATTTGCGCGCTGGTCCCGAAACTTCCCTTTTCCAGCCACACTCCCGCCACCGTGCGCCCGAATTCCTGGTCGAGAAAGGACAGGGGGACGCGTAGCAATCGAGGTGTGACATGAACGAGTTGAACCCGGAAATTTCGCTGGAAGCCGTCGAACTGGAGCTGGCGCTGCAATTGCAGAATGTCGTCGCAAAGGGATTCAGCGAAACCGTCCAGGACGCCGTGGAGGTCGCCGGCTACCGGTTCCTGTTCCAGATGCCTGCCGTGGGCTGCGGCGACACGCAGCGCATTGCGGCGATCTGTGCCGGCGCTGGAGACGGCCGGCGCATCCTGCTGGTGCATCTGGAAGAAGATGGTCGCACCCTCAGCGTCCGGCCAGCAGCCAGCGACAATGACAATGCCTATGCCGAAATGGCGCAATCCTTCGCCGAAGTCATGGAAGAGCTGAGCCGCATGGAACTTGCGGCCTGAGGCATCTTCCCGTCGACTGGAATCGCCCCGAACGCGGCGGCGATTCCGCGGTCCTCATGACCCGCCATTCCGGGATCATGTGATTTCCTGTCGCCGCATGATCCTGTCCGGAAAGCGGAGGCCACTTTCCGGGATCATGTGGTCCCTCCCCGGATCGCCGCCTGCGCCGCAGCAAGGCGTGCAATCGGCACCCGGAAGGGCGAGCAGGAGACATAATCCATCCCGATCCCTTCGCAGAAGCGAATCGACGCCGGATCGCCGCCATGCTCGCCGCAAATGCCGAGCTTGATCGATGGCCGGCTGGTCCTGCCCTTGTCCACCGCGATGCGAATCAGTTCGCCAACTCCGTCCAGATCGAGGGAAATGAACGGATCCTGGTCGAGAATCCCCTTCTGCCGATAGGTCTCGATGAAGGAAGAGGAATCGTCGCGGGAAATTCCGAACGTGGTCTGGGTCAGATCGTTCGTGCCGAAGGAAAAGAACTCCGCCGCCTCGGCAATCCTGTCGGCAAGCAGCGCTGCGCGCGGCAATTCGATCATGGTGCCGACGAGATATTCGATTGTCGTGCCGCGTTCGGCCATGACTTCGGCGGCCACCGCATCGATGCGCGCCTTCACGAAATCCAGTTCCGCTCGTGTCGCCACCAGCGGCACCATCACTTCGGGGACGACCTGGCGGCCCGTCGCCTCGCCCGCATCCGCCGCGGCTTCGAAAATCGCCCGGGCCTGCATCTCGGCAATTTCGGGATAGGAGACGGCGAGACGGCAGCCGCGGTGCCCCAGCATCGGGTTGAATTCATGCAGGGCCTCGGTGCGCGCCCGGAGCTTGTCGGCCGGCACATCGAGGGAGGCGGCCACCTCCTCGATCTCTTCCTCGCTTTTGGGCAGGAACTCGTGCAGGGGCGGGTCGAGCAGGCGGATCGTCACCGGCAGGCCGGCCATGATCTCGAAAAGCTCCGCGAAATCCTTGCGCTGCATGGGCAGAAGCTTTGCCAGCGCCGCCCGCCGTCCCGATTCATCTTCGGCAAGGATCATCTCGCGCATGGCGATGATCCGGTCATCCTCGAAGAACATGTGCTCGGTCCGGCACAGGCCGATGCCTTCGGCACCGAAGGAACGGGCCGCGCGCGCATCTGCAGGCGTCTCGGCATTGGTGCGCACCTGCATGCGCCTTGTCTCGTCAGCCCATTGCATGATCGTCGCGAAGTCGCCCGACAGTTCCGGCTGCAGCATCGCCACCGCTCCGGCAAGGACCTGTCCCGTCGTTCCGTCGATCGTGACGATGTCCCCCTTGCGGAAGGTCCTGCCCATCGCTTGCAGCGTTTCGGCGCGATAATCGACGCGCAGATTGCCGGCCCCCGAGACGCAGGGCTTGCCCATGCCGCGCGCGACCACGGCCGCATGGCTGGTCATGCCGCCGCGTGTCGTCAGGATCCCCTGGGCGGCATGCATGCCGTGAATATCTTCCGGACTGGTTTCGATCCGGACCAGGATGACCTTGTGTCCGAGCGCGTTCTTCGCCTCGGCCTCATCGGAGGAGAACACGATTTCGCCCGTCGCCGCGCCGGGAGAAGCCGGTAGGCCGACGCCAACCACGTCGCGCTCGGCCTTGGGGTCGAGGGTCGGATGCAGGAGCTGGTCGAGCGCTGCCGGATCGATCCTGCACACCGCCTCCTCCCGCGTCAGCAGGCCCTCGGCCGCCATCTCGGCTGCGATGCGCAG
>CAYLGY010000061.1:0-1410 GCA_964383325.1 uncultured Rhizobiaceae bacterium | reverse complement strand
CCACAGCTTGCCGCGCTCGATGGTGAATTCGAGATCCTGCATGTCGCGGTAATGCGCTTCGAGCCGGTTGGCGATGTCGAGAAACTGCGCGAATGCCTCGGGCATCAGCTTTTCCAGCGAAGGCCGGTCGGACGCAGCCTCGATGCGCGCATATTCGGTCAGGCTCTGCGGCGTACGGATGCCGGCGACGACGTCCTCGCCCTGCGCATTGACGAGGAACTCGCCATAGAGCCGCTTCTCGCCCGTGGACGGGTTGCGCGTGAAGGCGACGCCTGTGGCCGAATCCTCGCCCATATTGCCAAACACCATCGCCTGCACATTGACCGCGGTTCCCCAGGATGCAGGAATGTCATGCAGTTTCCGATAGGTTACGGCGCGCGGGTTCATCCAGCTCGCGAACACCGCGCCGATGGCGCCCCACAATTGCTCGTGCGGGTCCTGGGGAAAGGGCGCGTCCAGCTCCTCGACGATCTTCGCCTTGTAGAGACCGATGATCCGGCGCCAGTCGTCGGCGTCAAGTTCTGTATCCAGCTCCACGCCGCGCTGCGCCTTTTCCTCTTCCAGGATCTCCTCGAAGACATCATGGTCGAGGCCAAGGACCACATTGCTGTACATCTGGATGAAGCGGCGATAGCTGTCGAAGGCAAAACGCTCATCGCCTGAATCGCGCGCCAGCGCGGTAACGGTCTCGTCATTGAGGCCGAGATTGAGCACCGTATCCATCATGCCCGGCATCGACGCACGGGCCCCGGAACGAACCGAGACAAGCTGCAGGCGGTTGGCATCTCCGAAGCGCTTGCCCGTGATCGCGCCCATGGCCTCCAGCGCGGTCTCCACCTGTTCGGCGAGACCGTCCGGGAATTTGCGCCCATCGGCATAGTAGCGATTGCAGGCTTCCGTCGTGATGGTGAAGCCCGGCGGCACGGGCAGCCCGAGCGCGCACATCTCTGCCAGATTGGCGCCCTTGCCCCCCAGCAGGTCACGGTCGCCAGCGGTACCCTCCGCCTTGCCGTCGCCGAAACCGTATACCCATTTCGTCATTGCCGGAAACCTCTTCCTTGTATGCCAGCCTCTTTCTGGTCCTGCCATAGCCAAGATTGCTGCGTCGCACCATGGCCAAGGACGATCACATCACCAACAAAATCGTTTGAAACCGCGAGCCGCTCCGGTCAGACCGCCTCGCGGAGCCTTTCCGCCTCGTCGAGGCTCACTGAAACCAGCTGGCTGACGCCCTGTTCGGCCATGGTGACGCCGAAGAGCCGGTTCATGCGCGACATGGTGATCGGATTATGGGTGATGACGATGAAGCGGGTCTCGGTGGCGCGCACCATCCGGTCGAGGAGATTGCAGAAGCGCTCGACATTGTGATCGTCGAGCGGCGCATCGACCTCGTCGAGCACGCAGATCGGC
>CAYLGY010000060.1:0-15692 GCA_964383325.1 uncultured Rhizobiaceae bacterium | reverse complement strand
GGGTAGCGAATTCAGCTGCAATGAGACGGACAGGTTGAGGGGATCTGGAGGGATTTTGAACAAGGTGATCTCGAGCAATCAAGAAACTTCATTGTACCAAAGTCAATTCGGTGGATAGTTTTTCCGAGAAATGATTCATATCATTTGATGCATCACCTGTTTCCATCCATACCTGTTGAGCATTTTGATGAGTGCCATCGTCGTCTGATGACGGTCGAAAGATATAAGAGCGTGCACAAAGAAAAATATTTGAATATTCGTTCTGGCAGGAGATCAAGCGATGGAGGCATCGCAACATGAATGCGTTTCTTCCAGGATTTCTTCTGGGGCTCAGCCTGATTGCTGTGATCGGGGCGCAGAATGCGTTTGTGCTGCGCCAGGGCTTGCAGCGGCAACATGTGTTCGCTGTCTGCTTGACTTGCGCTGCATCTGACGCGCTTCTCGTCACCGCGGGAATAGCGGGTTTTGACGTAATGGTCAGCAGCCTTCCGGGGCTGGAGCTTGCGTTGACGCTGGCCGGTGCGCTCTTTCTGATGGGTTATGCCGGCAGGAGCTTTCGATCCGCATTGACGGAGTGCTCTGTCCTGAGTCCTTCACAGGCCAAGATCGCCAGCCTGTCGAGCACGATCGCTGCCTGCCTGGCCTTCACATGGCTCAACCCGCATGTCTATCTAGATACGGTCGTCCTGCTGGGTTCCGTCTCCATCCGTTATGCTGACGAGCGATTCACATTCGGATTGGGGGCGGTGGGGGCATCCTTCGTGGTTTTTCTTTTCTCTCGGGCTCGGAGCACGGTTTCTGGCGCCTTTCTTCGCCCGGCCAGAGTCCTGGCGCCGGCTCGAACTGGTAATTGGCTTCGTGATGGCCGCGCTGGCTGCCAAGCTGTTGATTGGGCTGATCTGATCGCGGGTCATCCTTCTAGGGATGATGGATCAGGGTAGCATTGTCGGCGATTTGAGCGACCGGAAACGGGAAAGGGAGTCGGCCTTGTCGCGCCCCGATTGGTCATTGACGGTTCTTCATTTCACCGTGTTTAAAAGTCCGTCGCGATTCCCTTCAGTTCCCAGTCGCCATAGCGGACCGGTTCGATCTTGCGACGGGCGCCTTTTTCCTCCGGCATCGCCGCGATCCTGGCGTCGATTTCCTGCCGCCGGGCCTGCGCCTCGGCCAGCGCCCGCTGCGCTGCGGCCGCCACGCGCGCCTTGCGTGCCTGATGAGCCTTGTCGTCGTTTTCCTTCGTCATCCTGCCTGCTCCGCATTGAAACCGTGCCAGAGCGATACCACCATATGGACAATTGGAACAACCACTTGCTAATCGCACCGGCGGGAAAGGACGGAGTACCGGATGAATCGGATTCGCACTGCCATGCTGCTGGCGTTCATGACCGCGCTGTTCATGGGCGTCGGCTATCTGATCGGCGGTTCGGGCGGCATGCTGATTGCCCTGGCCATCGCCGCCGGCATGAATCTGTTCAGCTACTGGAACGCCGACAAGATGGTGCTGCGAATGCACCATGCCGTCGAGGTCGACGAGCGCAGCGCGCCGGAATTCTACCGTATCGTGCGCACGCTCGCCGAGCGCGCCGCCCTGCCGATGCCGAAGGTCTACATCATCCGGAACCCGCAGCCCAACGCCTTTGCCACCGGGCGCAACCCGCAGAATGCCGCGGTGGCGGCGACGACGGGCCTGCTGGAGGCGCTGACGCCGGAAGAAGTTGCCGGCGTCATGGCCCATGAGCTTGCCCATGTGCAGAATCGCGATACGCTCATCATGACGGTGACGGCGACGATTGCCGGCGCCATCTCGATGCTGGGCAATTTCGCCCTGTTCTTCGGCGGCAGCCGCGACAACAACAACAATCCGCTCGGCATGATCGGCGTGCTCGTCGCGGTCCTTGTCGCCCCGCTCGCCGCCATGCTCGTGCAGATGGCCATCAGCCGCACGCGCGAATATGCGGCCGACCGGCGCGGGGCGGAAATCTGCGGCCAGCCGGAATGGCTTGCATCGGCCCTTGCGAAGATCGCGCGCGGCGCCAGCCGGATCCGCAACGAGGATGCCGAGCGCAATCCTGCGACCGCGCATCTCTTCATCGTCAACCCGCTTTCCGGCGAGCGGATGGACAATCTGTTCTCCACCCATCCCGATACCGAAAACCGCATCGCGGCGCTGATGGAGATGGCGGCCTCGGGTGGGTTTTCGCCGGCATCCGCCCCGCGGCGGGCATCGGTGCCGCGCGCCGGTCGCGGCTCCATGCGCGGGCCCTGGGGTTGAGCGACCGACCCGGCCTTGCCGCGCGCCAGGTGGCGGCGCGCCTGCTCGCGGCGGTGGTCGAGCGGAAGGTCCCAGCGGACGGGCTGACCGACGAGAAGGGCGGAAACGCGCATTTTCTCGCGCTCTCTGCGCAGGATCGAGCGCTCGTCCGGGCGATCCTCATGGTGGCGTTGCGCCATCGGGTGGCCATCGGGACGCTGATCGCGGAACAGCTCGATCGTCCTTTGCCGCCCAATGCCCATGCCTTGGGGCATATCCTGCATGTCGCGCTGGCGCAGATGCTCTTCCTCGATGTGCCGGCGCGGGCAGCCGTTGACCTCGCCGTCGAGCATGCCGGGCGCGATCCGCGCACGCGCCGGTTCGCGAAACTTGCCAATGCGGTGCTGCGCGCCATCCTGCGCTGGCCGCCGGACCGGCTGCGCGATGTCATTCGATCCGCAAGCGAGATGCCGCCCTGGCTGGAGCAGCGGCTGGTCGACGCCCATGGGCGCGCGCGCACGCAGGCGATCGCCGCTGCCCATCTTTGCCGGGCGCCGGTCGATTTCACCGTCAAGTCCCGGCCGGAGGCCTGGGCCGAAAGGCTTGGCGGGTTCGTCCTGCCGACGGGGAGCGTGAGGGTGGCGCTTCCCGCCGCGCCGATCCCGGAATTGCCGGGCTACCGCGAGGGTGAATGGTGGGTGCAGGATGCCGCTTCGGCGCTCCCGGCGCGCCTGTTTCCGGATTTGCGCGGCGCGCGCGTCGCCGATCTTTGCGCCGCGCCGGGCGGCAAGACGGCCCAGCTTGCGCTTACCGGGGCCGAAGTGACCGCGATCGAGCTTTCCGCCAGCCGGATGAAGCGGCTCGCGGCCAATCTCGAACGGCTCGGCCTCCATGCGCGGCTTGTGCAGGCGGACCTGTTCGAATTCGCGCCGGATGCGCCTTTCGATGCCGTGCTGCTCGATGCGCCCTGTTCCTCGACCGGCACGATCCGGCGTCATCCGGACATTGCCTGGACCAAGACAGCGGAGGATGTGGACCGGCTCGCGGCATTGCAGTGGCGGATGCTGCAACGGGCGCTGCAATTGCTGCGGCCGGGAGGCGTGCTCGTCTTTTCCAATTGCTCGCTCGACCCGGCCGAAGGCGAGGCGCTGGCTGCCCGAATGGCGCAGGAATCGGCCCAGGCGCGTCTCTTGCCGATCGCGCCCGATGAATTTGGCGGCGTCGGGCCATTCGTCACCGGGGAGGGATATTTGCGGACCCTTCCGGACGACCTCGCGCATGAGGAGGCGGGGAACTCCGGAATGGACGGGTTTTTTGCCGCGCGTTTTCGCCGTATTGCTTGACAGGAGAGGCGATCCGGCCCGCTTTTGCAGCTACGGTCGAATCAGGCGATGTTGCGGATGAATCTGATTCGCAGGCAGGAGGTCTTGTAGCTTGGCGGGAGCGGCAGCGGAATCGCCACGTGTGTGGATGCTGGTGGCACAGATTTTCGGCCGCCGCATCCTCAGGCGGATCAGATTGGCGCCTGCCTTCTTCTGGCGCCATGTCGGCCGGACGCCGGAGCGCATCCTGGTCGCGCCGCCGGACCTGCGCCTTGCGGATCGCGAGGTGGCGACGGCGATCTATGGCGGGCGCTATGCGTTTGCCGGCCATTTCGTCGACACGGGCGGGGCTTCGCCCTTTGCCGTCCAGGTGCATCATCGCGGCTGGCGCAAATCCGTGCACAGCTTTCGCTGGCTGCGCCATATGCGCGAGGCCGGCAACGAGCTTGCCGCCGCCAATGCGCGCGCCCTTGTTGCGGACTGGATCGCCACCCACGGGCGGCGGGCCTCCGGCATTGCCTGGGAACCCGATGTCCTGTCGCGGCGGATCATCGCCTGGCTGCAGCATTCGACCATTGTCCTGCACAATTGCGAATATCAGTTCTATCGCAGCTTCCTGAAATCGCTGGCTTTCCAGATCCGGTTGCTGCGATCCGTCACCGCGGCGATGCCCAATGGCGAGGAGCGCCTGCGCGCCCGCATCGCACTGGCCTTCGCGGCGCTCTCCTTGCCGACGACGCCGGCCAACCGCAAGGCCGCGGCCCGCAATCTTGCGCTGGAACTGGAGCGGCAGATCCTTCCCGATGGCGGTCACGTCTCCCGCAACCCGCGCGCGGTGCTCGAACTGCTCGCCGATCTCCTGCCGCTGCGCCAGACCTATGCGGGGCAGGGCATCACGCCGCCGCAAGCGCTGATCGATGCGGTGGAGCGCATGCTGCCGGCATTGCGCTTCTTCCGCCACGAGGATGGCGGGCTGGCGCATTTCAACGGCATGGGCGCCACCATCGCCGACCGGGTCGCCGCGATCCTGCGCCATGATGATACGGTGGGCGCGCCGCTGCTCGATGCGCGTCATTCGGGCTACCAGCGCATGTCGGCCGGTGGCACGACGGTGATCGCCGACACCGGACCGCCGCCGCCGCTGGAACTTTCAGCCGACAGCCATGCCGGCTGCCTGTCCTTCGAGATGTCGTCCGGGCGCCAGCAATTCATCGTCAATTCCGGCATTGACAGCTACGGGCCCGACGATTACCGCTCGCTCGCCCGGCTGACGGCCGCCCATTCGACGGCAGTGGTGAACGACAGCTCGTCCTGCCGGTTCAACGCCGCCTCCACCGCGGGGCAGATCCTCGGCACGACCCTCGTCGCCGGGCCGAAGCGCGTCGATTGCAAGCGGCTGGACGATGAGGATCGCCAGATCTTCCGCGCCACGCATGACGGCTATCTGTCGCGCTTCGGGCTTCTGCACGTGCGGGAAATGGCGCTTTCGCGCGATGGCGGACTGATCGAAGGTCGCGACCGGATCTGCCGGCCGGGCGGCAAGCCACCCAAGCCCGGGACGCGTAGCCATGTCGCCCTGCGCTTCCATCTGCATCCGGAGATCCGCCTGTACCGGGACGACCAGGAACGACTGGTGCTCGGCGGCCAGGGTCCGGAAATGTGGATCTTCACCTGCTCGCATGACGATTTTCATATCGAGGAGTCGCTGTTCTTCGCCGGCATTGGCGGGCCGCAGAAATCGGCGCAGATCGTCGTCGTGTTTTCCGCAAGCGAGGTGCCGGCCGTCACCTGGCAGTTCAGCCGCGTTCACATGGAGCGCGAAACGAAGCCTGCTCCAATGGACGCAGAACTGGCATCGTCGAATTCGACATGATACAGCGCAGCAGGTTTTTCAGCATGCAGGCATTCCAATGGGCGCAATCGCAACCGGTTCAGCCGTCCCCGATCGAGTGACGATTCGCAGGGCTCTTCTTTCGGTGACCGACAAGACGGGCCTCGTGCCTCTGGCCAAGGCGCTGGCAGGCCGGGGCATCGAGCTCGTCTCGACCGGCGGCACGGCGAGGGCGCTGCTCGATGCAGGGCTGACGGTGCGCGATGTTTCGGAACTGACCGGCTATCCGGAGATGCTCGACGGGCGCGTAAAGACCTTGCATCCGGCCGTGCATGGCGGCCTGCTGGCCGATCGCAGTGTCGAGGCGCATGTGGCGGCGCTGGAGCGGCATGGCATTGCGCCGATCGACCTGCTGATCGTCAATCTCTACGCCTTCGAGGATGCGCTGCGCGATGGCGCCGCGGATGCGGAGCAGGTCGAGAAGATCGATATTGGCGGCCCGGCGATGATTCGCGCCGCCGCCAAGAACCATGCGCATGTGGCGGTGGTGACGGACCCGGCCGATTATGGCGAGCTGCTCGATGCCCTTGCGCAAGGGGCGGGCACGCTCGGCTTCGCGTTCCGCCGCCGGCTTGCCGCCCGTGCCTTCGCGCGCACCGCTTCCTATGACTCGGCCATCGCCGGATGGTTCGCCGGGCAGCTCGGCGAGGACCTGCCGCCGCGAAAGATCATCGCCGGCCGCCTTGGCGCGCCGATGCGCTATGGCGAGAACCCGCATCAATCCGCGGCCTTCTACGCCACGGGCGATGCGCGGCCGGGGGCGGCGACGGCGCAGATCGTGCAGGGAAAGCAGCTTTCCTACAACAATATCAACGATACGGATGCAGCCTTCGAGCTGGTGGCGGAGTTCGATCCGGCGCAGCATGCGGCCATCGTCATCGTCAAGCATGCCAATCCCTGCGGCGTCGCGACGGCGCCGAGCCTTGCCGAGGCCTATTCGCGGGCCCTCGCCTGCGATCCCGTGTCAGCCTTCGGCGGGATCATCGCCGCCAATCGCGAGCTCGATGCCGAGGCAGCGCGCGCGATCGTGGAAATCTTCACGGAGGTCGTCATCGCCCCATCGGCGAGCGAAGAGGCCCGGGCCATTTTCGCCGAGCGCAAGAATCTGAGGCTGCTCGTCACCGGCGCCCTGCCAGACCCCGCCGCACCTGGCGAGAATTTCAGATCCGTCGCCGGCGGCTTTCTCCTGCAGTCGCGGGACAATGGCCGCATCGATGCGCAGGATCTGCGGATCGTCACGAAGCGCGCGCCGACGGCGGCGGAGCTGGCAGATCTTCTCTTTGCCTTCCGGGTAGCAAAGCATGTAAAGTCGAATGCGATCGTCTATGCGAGGGACGGCGCCACGGTCGGCATCGGCGCTGGCCAGATGAGTCGGCTCGACTCTTCCCGGATTGCTGCACGCAAGGCAGAGGATGCGGCAAATGGCAGCGCCCCGGCAACCATCGGCTCGGTGGTGGCTTCCGATGCGTTCTTCCCGTTTGCCGATGGCCTGCTCGCTGCCGTCGAAGCCGGCGCAACCGCGGTGATCCAGCCGGGTGGCTCGGTGCGGGACGAAGAAGTGATTGCGGCCGCCGATGAGCATGGCATTGCCATGGCCTTCACCGGCATGCGGCATTTCCGGCATTAGGCCCGACCGGGGGCTGCGAATGGAGCATGAGCTGTGAAAGCGGAACCCGCTTTCCGGAGAGGCCATGACTGAACGAGGAGTTGGTTCCGGATGCTGTTTCGATGGGACGGCAATGGAAGCCAGAGGTCCGAACGCATTGCAATTGCCGGGCCAAAGGAGGAAACTGCAGCATGAAACATGATGACGGAGAACTTTGATGCAGGAGATCGGACATTTCATCGGCGGCCAGCGGGTCGCCGGGCGCAGCGGCCGGACGGCCGACGTCTACCAGCCCATGGATGGCAGCGTGCAGGCGAAAGTGGCCCTTGCCAGCGCGGAAGAGTTGGATGCCGCCGTGCAGAATGCGCTGGCGGCGCAACCGGCCTGGGCAGCCACCAATCCGCAACGCCGGGCGCGCGTCCTGATGCGCTTCGTCGATCTGCTCAATCGCGACATGGACAAGCTGGCCAGAGCGCTTTCTTCCGAACACGGCAAGACCCTGCCGGACGCCAAGGGCGATGTCATTCGCGGCCTCGAGGTCGCCGAGTTCTGCATCGGCGCGCCGCATCTCCTCAAAGGTGAGTTTACCGATGGCGCCGGACCGGGCATTGACATGTATTCCATGCGCCAGCCCCTCGGCGTTGTCGCCGGAATCACGCCGTTCAATTTCCCGGCCATGATCCCCATGTGGCAGTTCTGCCCGGCCATCGCCGCCGGCAATGCCTTCATCCTCAAGCCGTCGGAGCGCGATCCGTCCGTGCCGATGATGCTGGCCGAACTGTTGCTGGAGGCTGGATTGCCGGCGGGCATCCTCAATGTGGTCAATGGCGACAAGACCGCGGTCGACGCCATTCTCGACCATCCGGACATCGAAGCCATCGGCTTTGTGGGCTCGACGCCGATCGCCTCCTACATCTATGGCCGCGGCTGCTCGAACGGCAAGCGCGTCCAGTGCTTCGGCGGCGCGAAGAACCACATGATCATCATGCCGGATGCCGACATGGACCAGGCCGTCGATGCGTTGATCGGGGCAGGCTACGGCGCCGCCGGCGAGCGGTGCATGGCCATTTCGGTTGCGGTCCCGGTTGGCGAGGAGACGGCCGACCGGCTGATGAGCAAGCTCGTTCCGCGTGTCGAAGCCCTGAAGATCGGGCCCTATACCGCTGGCAACGACGTCGATTTCGGCCCGGTCGTGACCCGCGAGGCGCAGAAGCGCATTCTCGGCCTCGTGGACCAGGGCATTGCGGAGGGCGCCAGCCTGCTGGTCGACGGTCGCGGCTTCAAGATGCAAGGCTATGAGGGCGGCTTCTTCGTCGGAGCCTGCCTGTTCGATCATGTCAAGCCGGACATGGAGATCTACAAGCAGGAGATCTTCGGCCCGGTCCTCACGACCGTCCGCGCCCATAGCTATGATGAAGCGCTGAAGCTGACCATGGACCATGAATATGGCAATGGCACCGCGATCTTCACGCGCGATGGCGATACGGCGCGCGACTTCGCGGCGCGGGTCAATGTCGGCATGGTCGGCATCAACGTGCCGATTCCGGTGCCGCTCGCCTATCATACATTCGGCGGCTGGAAGAAATCGGCCTTTGGCGACCTCAACCAGCATGGACCGGATTCCTTCCGCTTCTACACGCGCACGAAGACCGTGACGGCGCGCTGGCCCTCGGGCGTCAAGGAAGGCGCGGAATTCAGCATTCCGACCATGAACTGAGCGGGTCACTCAGCCTCGCTTGCGTTGGCCGCGCCGGGACCGGCGCGGCCGCATCGCGGTTCGTCCGCCACAATGCTGGCCTGCAATACTGCCCGTCTGCCACAAAGCTGGCCCGGGAAAGCCTGATTTCTGCCCTGCTGAATGTGTAGTGCTCCCGTGAAACAAGTTGCCAGGCTATTTGTTTGGCAAGGTAACGTAACTCAGGAGGCGAGCATGAAGCTGCCGATTGCCCTGTTCGGGGCCGCCCTTGCAGCGATCCTTTCCATGACATTGCCGGCCGCGGCGGCGAATTCCGTCACCACGACCGCCGTGAACATGAGGGTCGGTGCCGGTGCGAGCTATCCGAGGATCACGACAATTCCTGCCCATGCGGCCGTGACGGTCCATGGCTGCGTCGCCAACTGGACCTGGTGCGACACGAGCTGGTCACGCTATCGCGGCTGGGTCAGCGCGCGGTATCTTCGGGCGCTCTATGATGGCGTTCCGCGCTATCTGCGCGATTATGGTCCGCGAATCGGCGTTCCGATCATCACTTTCCATTTCGGCAATTACTGGGATCGCTATTACCGCGACCGCCCATGGTATCGCGACCAGTACTGGTACCGGGACCGCAGCTGGCATCGCAACCCGCCGCGGATCGAGCGGCCACGCAAGGTGAAGCCGCCGCGGATGGCTCCGCCACGGGTGGAACGGCCGCGCAAGGTGAAGCCGCCGCGGATGGCTCCGCCACGGGTGGAACGGCCGCGCGTCGAGCGGCCGCGTGTGGAGCGCCAATACCTGCAGCGCGAGCGTGTCGACAGGGACAATACGCAGATCGAGGAGGATTGGCGCATCCGGCATCGCCGTGAGGGACGCTGAACTTTCACAATTGGCCTCCATTCAGGCTCGTCCTTGCGGACGGGCCTGTTTTTTTTGCGCGTAGCGGGCTTGCCCGGAGCCATTGTGTCTTTTGGTACATTGGCGGCCAGGGGAAGTGGATATTGCGACCACCAAACAAAATCAGTGACATGAAGGGGCATGGATGGTAGCAATTTCGTCGGGCGGATGACTTCGGGGGGAAATTCTGGCGGTCAGCGCCAGTCGCCGGAGGAAATGGGAAAATTGGGAATGCGGGGTCTTCGGCCGCATTCGGGGGAGCCAAAACCGGGATGGAATATTTCGTTCAGCAACTGATTAACGGGCTGACGCTCGGCTCGATCTATGGGTTGATCGCCATCGGCTACACGATGGTCTACGGCATCATCGGCATGATCAATTTCGCCCATGGCGACATTTTCATGGTCGGAGCCTTCATCGCCCTTGCAACCTTTCTCGCCTTGACGACGGTATTCGGCTTCGCCTTCCTGCCGCTGGTGCTGCTGGTGGTCCTCATCATCGCGATGCTGTTCACCGCGGCCTGGGGCTGGACAGTCGAACGGCTGGCCTATCGGCCCTTGCGCGGCTCGTTCCGGCTGGCGCCGCTGATCACCGCGATCGGAATGTCCATCGTCCTGCAGAATTTCGTGCAATTGACCCAGGGCGCCCGCGTCAAGCCGTTGCAGCCGGTCATTTCGGGCGGCATCACCGTAATCGAGGGAATGACGGCGAACGGGCCCATCGTGGTGCAGATCTCCTACATGCAGATCATCATCATCCTGGTCACCGTCGCGCTGATGGCGGCATTCTCGCTCCTGATCGCGAAAACGCCGCTGGGCCGCGCGCAGCGTGCCTGCGAACAGGACCAGAAGATGGCGGCGCTGGTCGGCATCAATGTCGACCGCACCATTTCGCTGACCTTTGTCATGGGGGCGTCGCTGGCGGCAGTGGCAAGCGTGATGTTCCTGCTGCTCTACGGCGTGATCGATTTCTATATCGGCTTCCTGGCCGGCATCAAGGCGTTCACCGCGGCCGTGCTGGGCGGGATCGGATCGCTGCCGGGAGCCATGCTCGGCGGCTTGCTGATCGGCCTGATCGAAGTCTTCTGGTCAGCCTATTTCACGGTCGAATACAAGGATGTGGCGGCGTTCTCGATCCTGGCGATCGTCCTCATCTTCCTGCCGTCCGGCTTGCTGGGCAAACCGGAAGTGGAGAAAGTGTGATGTCAGCTGCTGATTCGCGTTCGTTGCTCCCGTCCCTGAAGGACGCGGCGGCCGCCGCTGCGCTGACGGCGGTTCTGGGCTTCTTTTTCCTCGCGTTGCGGACCGACATCGCCACAGGCGGGCTGGTGCTGACGACACGCTGGGGCCTGTACTTCACGGCGATTGCCGTCGTCTTTGCCGGGCGGTTCCTGCTCAGCCTGTTCGTGTTCCGCTCGAACTGGCGCCCGTTCGAAGGCGCGCGAAAAGGGGTCTCGTCCGGCGGGGAGGGTGTCGGCAGATGGGCCGGGCTGGCGCTTCTGGCGCTTGCCATTGCCCTGCCCATCATCCTGATGGCCTATTTCCCGGACCATGACCGGCAATATATCGACCTTGCCATCCTCATCATGACCTACATCATGCTGGGGTGGGGGTTGAACATCGTGGTGGGCCTCGCCGGACTGCTCGATCTCGGCTATGTGGCCTTTTACGCCGTCGGCGCCTATTCCTTTGCGCTGCTGTCGCAATATTTCGGCTTCGGCTTCTGGATGGCGCTGCCGCTTGCCGGAGTGCTGGCGGCGCTGTGGGGCCTGATCCTCGGCTTTCCGGTCCTTCGCCTGCGCGGGGACTACCTGGCGATCGTGACGCTTGCCTTCGGCGAGATCATTCGCGTCGTCCTGTTGAACTGGTATGAATTCACCAATGGCCCGGATGGCATTTCCGGAATTCCGAAGCCGACCCTGTTCGGGCTGGAATTCACCCGGACAGGCGGCTTCGCCGAATATTTCGGCATTCCGTTCGACGGCGTGCACCGGTTCGTGTTCCTGTACTACATCATTTTCGGCCTGGCGCTGCTCACCAATTTCGTGACTTTGCGGCTGCGGCGCCTGCCAATCGGCCGGGCCTGGGAAGCGCTGCGCGAGGACGAGATCGCCTGCCGCTCGCTCGGGATCAACACGACGAACACGAAGCTCACCGCCTTTGCGATCGGTGCGATGTTCGGCGGTTTTGCGGGGTCCTTCTTCGCGACGCGGCAGGGATTCATTTCGCCCGAGAGCTTCACCTTCCTCGAATCGGCCATCATCCTGGCGATCGTGGTGCTCGGCGGCCTCGGCTCGCAGATCGGGGTGGTCATCGCCTCCGTCGTGATCATTGGCGGCATCGAGGTGCTGCGCAATCTGTCCTTCCTGCAGGCGATCTTCGGCGCCGATTTCGATCCCACCCAGTACCGGATGCTCATTTTCGGCCTGGCCATGGTGCTGATCATGGTCTGGAAGCCGCGCGGCCTGGTCTCGACTCGGGAGCCTTCGGCAGTGCTCAAGGAGAAGAAGCGCATCGGGGCGGATATGGTTGCACAGGGTGAGGGGCACTGAGCATGTCGCTGGCTGCAGATACAATGACGAAGGCGCGCCGGCGCAACTGGGAAAGCGATCCGGTCCTGACGGTCGAACATCTGACCATGCGCTTCGGCGGACTGGTCGCGGTGAACGATCTCAGCTTCCAGGTGGGAAGGGGAGACATTACGGCGCTGATCGGGCCGAATGGCGCGGGCAAGACGACGGTGTTCAATTGCGTCACCGGTTTCTACAAGCCGACCGAAGGCCGGATCGTGATGCGCCATGGTCCAGGGCGCATGGAGAAGCTGGTCGACGAGCTCACGCAAAGCGGGCTGCAATGGCGCGCCGACGGGGAATGCGCCGCCTTTCTGCTGGAGCGCATGCCTGAATACGACATTTCCTACCGGGCGCGGGTGGCGCGGACCTTCCAGAACATCCGGCTGTTCGGAGGCATGACGGTGCTGGAGAACCTGCTGGTGGCCCAGCACAACCCGTTGATGCTCGCCTCCGGCTACACACTGGCGGGTCTGTTCGGCCTGCCGCAGTTCCGCCGCGCGGAAACGCAGGCGATAGAAAAGGCGAAATACTGGCTGGAGAAGGTCCGGCTGACGGCGCGCGCGGACGATCCGGCGGCCGATCTGCCCTATGGCGACCAGCGCCGGCTGGAAATCGCGCGGGCGATGTGCACCGAGCCGCATCTGCTTTGCCTGGACGAACCCGCCGCAGGGCTGAACCCGCGTGAATCTGCTGAGCTGAACCGTCTGCTCGAATCGATCCGCAGCGAGGAGGGCACCTCCGTCCTGCTGATCGAGCACGACATGGGCGTGGTCATGGAGATTTCCGACCATGTCATCGTGCTGGATTACGGGCAGCTGATTTCGGATGGCGATGCCGAGTTCGTGCGCAACGATCCGCGGGTGATCGCGGCATATCTCGGCGTGGACGACGAGGAGGAAGTGGACATTCCCGAAGTGCGCGAGGATCTGGAGGCGGTCGTGGACGCGGCGGAAGAGGCGGGCATCCTGCCCGGCAAGGAGGGACAATGAGCAGCGCCGAACCCTTGCTCGCCATTCGGGGGGTCGAGACCTATTACGGCAAGATCATCGCCCTGAGGGGGGTCGATCTCGATGTCCATGCCGGCGAGATCGTGACCCTGATCGGCGCCAATGGCGCTGGAAAATCGACCCTGATGATGACGATCTGCGGCAATCCTCGTGCGCGCTCCGGATCGGTGACCTTTGCCGGTGCCGACATCACGCAGATGCCGACGCATGAGATCATGGGGCTCGGCATTGCCCAGTCCCCGGAAGGCCGCAGGATCTTCCCGAAGATGACGGTCCTCGAAAATCTGAAGATGGGCGCGATCCTCGTCGATCCCCGACATTTCCAGGAGGACCTGCGCCGGGTGTACGATCTCTTTCCGCGCCTGCGCGAGCGGGAGATGCAGCGCGGCGGCACGCTTTCCGGGGGAGAGCAGCAGATGCTGGCGATCGCACGGGCCCTGATGGGAAGACCGCAATTGCTGCTGCTGGACGAGCCGTCGCTCGGCCTCGCCCCGCTGATCGTCAAGCAGATCTTCGAAATCATCCGCGAGCTGAACACCAATCAGGGGCTGACGGTTTTTCTTGTCGAGCAGAACGCATTTCATGCACTCAAGCTGGCGCATCGCGCCTATGTGATGGTGAACGGGAACATCACCATGAGCGGCACCGGGGCCGAACTGCTCCGGCGCGAGGACGTGCGCGCGGCCTATCTCGAGGGAGGGCGGCACTGATGGCGGATTTCCTGTTGCAGCAGAACTGGATCTGGGAAGTGTCCTTTCCGGAGTTCCTGCTGGTAACCGTGCTTCTTGCCGGCGGGGCGGCGTATCTCACCGGTCGCGCCAGCGCAAGATCCTGGCTGCCGGCCTCCCATCTGATCGTGTATCTGGTGCTGCTGGCCGGCGCGACCCGGTTCATCCATTACGCCTTGTTCTCCGGTTCGCTGTTGACCCCGTGGTATTTCGGCATCGATTTCGTCGTATTGCTGGCGATCGGCTTCCTCGGCCGGCAGCGCACGCGCGCAGTCCAAATGGCGACCCAGTACAGTTTCACATACACGCGCAGCGGGATCACGGGCTGGAGACCGCGGTGAGCGCGCATGGTTGCGATATGATTGCCTCCTGCACAGGGAGCCGCAGCGGTTCTCCGGAGGCAACATATCCTGGTCGGGACCGGAGAAAGGACACCTTTCCGGCCGGCTATGTAATGGATGGGTGTTCGAGGGAGACGAGATGAAAAAAGCTCTATTGGCTAGCGTGGCGCTGGGCCTTGCGATGACTCCGTCGGCTTGGGCCGACATCCTGATCGCGGTGAATGCGCCAATGACCGGACAATACGCCGCATTTGGCGAGCAGATGAAGGCCGGCGCAGCGCAAGCGGTGGAAGACATCAACGCTGCCGGCGGCGTGAATGGCGAGAAGGTCGTCCTCGAGATCGGCGATGATGCCTGCGATCCCCGTCAGGCCGTTGCGGTCGCGAACCAGATGGCGGGCAAGGGCGTGGTTTTCGTTGCGGGCCATTTCTGCTCCGGCTCGTCGATCCCGGCTTCGGAAGTCTATGCGGAAGAAGGCATTCTCAACATTTCGCCGGCCTCCACGAACCCGGCCTATACCGAAAATCGCCCTGGGCCGGGAATTTTCCGCATTTGCGGCCGTGACGATCAGCAGGGCGAAGTTGCAGGCGCTTTCCTCCTGGAAAGATTCCCCGACAAGAAGATCGCCTTCGTCCATGACAAGACGGCTTATGGCAAGGGCCTGGCCGATGCGACCATGGCGGTATATGAGGCCGCCGGCGGCACGCCCGCAATGTATGAAGCCTATACTGCGGGCGAGAAGGACTATTCGGCCCTGGTCTCCAAGCTGAAGGCCGAAGGCATCGGCGTCCTCTATGTCGGCGGCTACCATACCGAGGCTGGTCTGCTCGCCCGGCAGATGCGTGAGCAGGGGCTGGACACGGTCCTCGTCTCCGGCGATGCGCTTGTCACCGATGAATATTGGGCGATCACCGGCGAGGCGGGCGAGGGCACGCTGATGACGTTCTCGCCGGACCCGCGCAAGAATGAAGCCATCACCGATCTGGTCGAGAAGTTCCGCGCCAATGGCACGGAGCCGGAAGGCTATGTGCTCTACACCTATGCCGCCGTACAGATCTGGGCGCAGGCAGCGGAAGCAGCAGGCACGGTGGAGTTTGAACCGATTGTCGAAGCCGTGAACAGCGGGACGTTCAACACGGTTCTCGGTGAGCTGTCCTTCAACGAGACCGGCGACGTCACCTTGCCGGGTTACGTCGTCTACGAGTGGAAGGACGGCAAATACGATTACCTCTGATCGACTGGCATAAGGGGGTCCGGCGTGGTTGCGCCGGGCCTTCCATGTCTCGCTGCGGCGAGCGCCTTCGGGACCACACGGTCCTGCCGTCGGCCACAGGCGAGGCCCATGTGTGGGCGATACAGGGTGTGAAGTGTGGAGCGACAT
>CAYLGY010000059.1:2814-16545 GCA_964383325.1 uncultured Rhizobiaceae bacterium | reverse complement strand
GATCGCCAGCACGCCCTCGCGCGACAGCCAGCTGGAGCGCCATTGCGACAGCGCCCGCCAGGCGCGCTGCGGATTGCGCAGGTGGAAGGTCGAGAAGATCAGCCCGCCGCCGATCAGCACCAGCGCGAGGAGATGCGCCAGCCGGGTCGCCAGCAGTGCCGGGTCCAGCATGCCGAGGCCGAGCATGACGGCAAGCCCGTAGCCGAAGCCGGACAGGGTGGTGAAGAAGATGATCGACCAGGCCGGATGCACGAGGTTCAGACCTTTTCCAGGACGCGATCGAGCCAGGCGAAGAAGCCGGTCGCCCCTTCGGTGCTCTCCACTTGCGAGGCGGGCAATGCCGCGTCGGCAAGCGGGCGGCGTTGGCGTGGCGGCAGATATTTGTTGACCGGGCGCGTTTCCTGTTCCGGCATCAGATCCATGCCGCCACGCTCTGCGACAAGGCGTGAGACATGCGAATCGGGATCGGCCAGATCGCCGAAATGGCGTGCCTGTGCCGGGCAGGTGCGCACGCAGGCGGGCACCTGGTCGATGGCGGCGAGGTTCTCATTGTAGATCCGGTCGATGCACAGCGTGCATTTCTTCATGACGCCGGCGGCGATGTCCATTTCGCGCGCGCCATAGGGACAGGCCCAGGCGCAGAGTCCGCAGCCGATGCATTTGTCCTCCTCGACGAGGACGATGCCGTCATCGGCCCGCTTGTAGGAGGCGCCGGTCGGGCAGACCGGAACGCAGGGCGCATCCTCGCAATGCAGGCAGGATTTCGGAAAATGCACGATCCTCGCCGCTGCCGCCTCGCCCGAAAGCCCGTCCCCGTCCGGCGAAACCTCGAATGTGTGGATGCGGTTCAGCCATGTACCGCTCACGTCGCGCCCATACGGGTCCTGGTCGGACAGGGCCGCGCCATGGCCCCCCGTATTCCATTCCTTGCAGACGACGACACAGGCGTGGCAGCCGACGCAAGTGTCGAGATCGATGACCAGGCCGAGCTTGCGCTGCGTGGGCTGCGCGGGAAGCATGGTCATGGCAAGTGCCTTCCCGAACGGGACGCGGAACCGGAAAGCCTATCCATCTTTGCTCCATTCCTCCCCATATCGCAGTTCGGCGCGGACCGGCTCCGCCTTCCGCACCGGCGGCAGATGTGGCTCCGACATTTCCGCGCCAGATTCGGCTTTCTCGATCGAAACGCGCAGATCGTACCAGGCAGCCTGCCCCGTCACAGGATCGGAATTCGACCAGCGCATGCCGTCGCCCTTCGGCGGCAGCAATTCATGGATGAGATGATTGAGCAGGAAGCCGGACGTCGCTTCCGGCGTATCCGGCTTCAGGCCCCAGGCGCCAGCGCGCTTGCCGATGGCGTTCCAGGTCCACATCGTGTCTCCGTTTACCGCATCGCTGCGCTTGACCTGCACCTTGATCCGGCCGTGATGCGAGGACAGCCAAGCCCAGTCGCCGGTTTTCAGGCCCTTCTCTTCGCAAATCTTTCCAGGCACATAGAGGTAGTTCTTCGTGTGGATCTGCCGCAGCCACGCATTCATCGAGCCCCAGGAATGATACATTGCCGCCGGTCGCTGGGTCACGGCATGGTAGGGGTATTGCGCCGGATCGACGCCCGCTTCCTCCAGCGGCATGTACCAGTCCGGCAGCGGATCGAAGGCGGCAAGGATCCGGGCGCGATGTTCCTGCGGCGCTACCGGCTGGCGCAATCCCTGTGCCGAAAGCCGGAATTTCTGCAGCGTCTCGTTATAGAGCTGGAAAGTCACGGGTTGTGGCGCGTCGAAGAAGCCCATGCGGACGGCAAAGTCCTGATAGGCCGCATTGGCATGCTTGTAGAATTGCGCCTCGGCGGGAATCGGCATGGAAAAGAAGGTGCCGTTTTCCCGGTACCGTTCGAGCTGGTCCGGATTGGGCGCGCCCCTGCCCGCCTGATCGCCATTCTCTCCGCGAAACCCTGCCAGCGGACCGATTCCCGGCCGCCTTTCATGGCGCACGAGGTAATCCGCATAATCCGCATAGAGCGGCTCACCCTGCTCATCGACGAAGCCGGGCAGTTTCAGCCGCGCGCCAAGATCGATCAGCACGCTCTGGAAACCGCGCACGTCCCGGTCCGGCGTCAGGATCGGCCAGCGAATGGCATCATTGACACTGTCCGGCTCGGAAATCGGCCGGTCGAGCAGCGAGATGCAGTCATGGCGCTCCAGATAGGTCGTGTCCGGGAGGATGAGGTCGGCATAGGCGACCTGCTCCGACCAGTAGGCATCGGAGTAGATCACCCTGGGGATGCGGTACTCGCCGGTCGCGGGATCCTTCTCCTCCAGCATGGCGATGGTGCCGGCCGAATTCATCGACGAGTTCCAGGCCATGTTCGCCATGTAGAGAAAGAGCACGTCGACGGGGTAAGGATCGGCCGCATGCGCATTGGGAATGACCATATGCATCATCCCGTGCGCCGACAGGGGCGCCTCCCAGGAAAAGGCCTTGTCGATCCGCTCCGGCCGGCCCTCCGCATCGACGAGCAGATCTTCCGGCCCCTGCGGGAAGCCCAGATGCGGGCCGGCAAGCGGCCGCTCCGGTCCGTAATGCTCTGCCCGGCCATGCGGTTTCGGATGCGCGGTCGCGGGCTTCGGATAAGGCGGCTCGAAGCGGAAGCCGCCGGGGCAGTCGATGGCGCCGATCAGGACCTGCAGCAGGTGCAGCGCCCGCGCCGTCTGGAAACCGTTCGAATGGGCCGAGATCCCGCGCATGGCATGGAAGGAGACCGGCCGGCCGCGAAAGCCGGCATGGTGCCGGCCATGCATATCCGTCCAGGGTTGGGGCAGGAAGATTTCCTCATCGAAGGCCACGCGGCCGATTTCGGCGGCCAGCCCGCGGATCACATCCGCCTCGACGCCGGTCGCCGGCGCGACTGCCTCCGGCGCGTAGCGCGGGTCGAGATATTTTTCGGCCAGCAGCGAGAAGACGGGCATTGCCATGCGCCCGTCCGCCAGCCGGTAGCGCCCCTGCAGCGCGCCGCGCGCCCCCGGCGTTCCGGCCGGAACGAGATGTTCCGTTACCGTCTCGAAGATCAGCGGCTCGCCTTCGCCATTGCGGGCGAACAGCCCGTGATCGGCCGTCCCGGGCGCATCGATCACCAGCCATGCCGCATTGGAATACCGGGCGATGTAGTCGACATCGATTCGCCGATTCTTAAGCAGTTCATGGATCAGCGACAGGATCAGAAGCCCGTCAGTGCCGGGTCGTATGCCGATCCAGTTGTCGGCCACCGCCGAATAGCCCGTGCGCACCGGATTGACCGAGACGAACCGGCCGCCGCGCCGCTTGACCTCGGCAATGCCCAGCTTGATCGGATTGGAATCGTGGTCCTCGGCGACGCCGAACATGACGAAGAGCTTCGTGCGTTCCCAGTCCGGCGCGCCGAATTCCCAGAAGGCGCCGCCAATGGTCATGATGCCGGCTGCCGCCATGTTCACCGAGCAGAAGCCGCCATGGGCGGCATAATTGGGCGTTCCATATTGCTGCGCCCAGTAGCCGGTCAGCGATTGCGACTGGTCGCGCCCGGTGAAGAAGGCGAGCCGCCGCGGATCGCGCCGACGCGGTTCGGCGAGCCATTCCGTCGCTAGCGCCAGCGCCTCTTCCCAGGAAATGCGCCGGAACTCGCCCGACCCGCGCGGACCCGTGCGCAGCATCGGCCCCTCCAGCCGCGCCGGCGCATAATGCTGCATGATTCCCGCCGAACCTTTCGCGCAGAGGACGCCGCGATTGACAGGGTGATCGCGATTGCCCTCGATGAAGCGGATCTTCTCGCTGCCATCGGCGCCGCGCCGGATGTGGACATCGATGCCGCAGCGGCAGGCGCACATGTAGCAGGTCGTCTTGCGCACCTCGTCCGATACATGCGGCGACAAGGCAAGCTTGGTCGTGCCGGGCATTCGCGACTCCTTTTGCACTCACCTTCTAGACAGAGAAATTGCGGAAGGGAAGCGTGACCCCGGCGGAGCCATTGCCGGTCCTGGCCCCGGCAGATTCGCGCCGCGAGCGCAATTGCCCTGCCTTCACCCTGATTCCGCCCGATTTACCGTTCTTTAACCCCTCGCTAACCCTACGGTAACGATGTTGGGGTAGATCAGTCACTGAGGCCGCCAGTGCGGGGTCTCGCGCTCCGGATCAGGTATTGCGTACCGGAGCCGCGCAACCTCTCGGAAGTCCCGTGGCTTCGGCGTCGATGCCGGCAATGGTCCCTTCCGCAGGCTGGAGCGCCAGCGGATCGGGCTTTCCGGCCCCCAAGTCCTGCCAGTTCGGCACCGGGTCCTTGACTCGATCCTCGCCCGCCCTTCCAGAGGATTGTCCAATTCATCGCAATGCGTGTATGGTGAGTTCCCTGAACCTGGTGGTAAGGAGGGGCTTCGGGTGATTGATCCTGCGATCGCGAACCATCTTGCGGGAAAGGCGGTGCGCCTTGGACCCCCGGGCAGAACCGCATCCTGCTGAACAGATCCCCGAATTGCGGCGGTCGCTGCCGATCGCCTTGCTGCGCGCACGCGAAGTCGTCATCTCCCGATTCCGGCCGATCCTCAACCGGCACGGCCTGTCCGAACAGCAATGGCGCGTCCTGCGCGTTCTGAGCGAGATGAGCGAGCCGATCGATGCGAGCAATCTGGCGTCGAGATCGTTCATCCTGCCTCCCAGCCTGACCCGCATCCTCAAATCCCTGGCCGAGCGGGGTTTCATCTCCTGCGAGCGCGACCGGATCGACGGGCGCCGCACCCTGCTCGTCATCTCTCCGGCCGGGCGCGAGATCATTCGCACCGTGGGTCCGGAAAGCCGGCAGGTTTTCCTGGAGCTGGAAAACCGCTACGGGACGGAACGCGTCGAAGCCTTGCTGGACATGCTCGAGGATCTGACGCAAAAGCTCGCCAAGTAATCGCGAGCCCGGCATCCGCCCGGATCCGAAGGGCTGGCCTCACGACCTCCGGCGCCTGTTACCTTGTCGTGCGAAGCCCTTCTTGCGAAAAGCGGACGCCATTTTCCGCGATCATGGTCCCGCTATCGACGCATGATCCTGAACATCTCCCCTCGCCCAGCCTTCCGTCACCGCCTCCGTGAAGCTGGCAAGATTGCCGGCGGAAATTGCCTCGCGTATCCCCTGCATCAACGATTGGTAATAGGCGAGATTGTTCCAGGTCAGCAGCATGGCGCCGAGCGTTTCGCCCGACTTGACGAGATGGTGCAGATAGGCGCGCGAATAGTCCCGCGATGCCGGGCAGGACGATTCGGCATCGAGCGGGCGAATGTCCTCGGCATGGCGGGCATTGCGCAGGTTGATGCGGCCGAAACGGGTGAAGGCGAGCCCATGGCGCCCGGCGCGGGTCGGCATCACGCAGTCGAACATGTCGACGCCAAGCGCGACCGAACGCAGAATGTCGTCCGGCGTGCCGACACCCATCAGATAGCGCGGCTTTTCGGGTGGTAGCAACGGACAGACGACGGCCAGCATGTCCAGCATGACCTGCTGCGGCTCGCCGACCGCCAGCCCGCCAATCGCATGGCCTTTCAATCCCATCGCCGCCAGCGCCAGCGCAGATTTCTCGCGCAGGCGGGGATTGTCGCCGCCCTGGACGATGCCGAACATCGCCCTGCCCGGCTGCTCGCCGAATGCGCGCTGGCATCGTTCGGCCCAGCGCAGCGACAGTTCCATTGCCCGCTCGATTTCCGCCGGCCTTGCCGGCAACGCCGTGCATTCGTCGAGCTGCATCTGGATGTCGGAGCCGAGCAGACCCTGGATCTCGATCGAGCGTTCCGGCGACATTTCATGCACGGCGCCATCGATATGCGAGCGGAAGGTGACGCCCTGTTCGTTGATCTTGCGCAGCTTCGCCAGCGACATCACCTGGAAGCCGCCGGAATCGGTCAGGATCGGCCCGTGCCAGCGCGACAGGAAATGCAGCCCGCCCAGCCGCGCCACCCGCTCGGCGCCGGGGCGCAGCATGAGATGGTAGGTATTGCCGAGTATGATGTCGGAGCCCAGCTCGCGCACCTGGTCCATGTACATCGCCTTGACCGTGCCCGCAGTGCCGACCGGCATGAAGGCCGGCGTGCGCACCTCCCCGCGCGGGGTCAGGACGCGGCCGCGCCGCGCCATGCCGTCCCGCGCCTCGATCGCGAAGGCGAATTCAGGCGCTGCGGAAGAGGAGGCAAGCATCGCCATAGGAGTAGAAGCGGTACTGTTGTTCGATTGCATGTCGGTAGGCCTTGCGCATCGTTTCGAGCCCGCTGAAAGCCGAAACGAGCATGAACAGGGTGGAGCGCGGCAGGTGAAAATTGGTCATGAGCACCGTGGCCGTGCGGAAGGCATGGCCGGGCGTCATGAAGATCTCGGTCTCCCCCGCCCATTCGGCAAGGGTGCCGTCCTCGCGCGCGGCGCTTTCAAGCAGGCGCAGCGAAGTCGTGCCGACTGCAACGATTCGTCCGCCGCGGGCGCGCACTTCGTTCAGCGCCGCTGCGGTGGCCGCGCTGACCGCACCCCGCTCGCCATGCATGCGATGGTCGCGCGTGTCCTCGGCCTTGACCGGCAGGAAGGTTCCGGCCCCGACATGCAGGGTGACGAAATGGCAGGAGATTCCCGCATCGGCGACGCCCTGCAGCAATTGCGGCGTGAAATGCAGCCCAGCTGTCGGCGCCGCCACGGCCCCTTCCTCGCGGGCATAGATGGTCTGGTAGTCGTCAAGATCGCGGGCATCGCCAGCGCGCCTTGCAGCAATGTAAGGGGGCAGCGGCATCTCGCCACAACAATGCAGGGCCGCGTCGAGCGCTTCCCCCGACCGGTCGAAAAGGAGGAGAACTTCGCCGGCCTCGCCCCTCGTCGCCACTTCCGCGGTCAGGACCTCCGCTCCGTTCGCGGCCCCGAACGCGATCAGGTCGCCCTCGCGCAGGCGCTTTGCCGGCTTGACGAATGCCCGCCAGCGATCGTCGCCGGTGCGCTGATGCAATGTCGCCTCGATGCGAGACTGGCTGTCGCCGCGCCGGCGGATGCCGTGCAGGCGGGCCGGAATCACCCGGCTGTCATTGAAGACCAGCGCATCGCCCGGGCGCAGCAGGCCTGGCAGGTCCGTTACGCGGCGGTCCTGAAGATTCGAATCATTTCCGACGACCAGAAGACGGGCCGAGTCGCGCGGAGAGGCCGGTCGCAGCGCGATCCGGTCCTCCGGCAGATCGAAATCGAACAGATCGACCCGCATGCGCCGGACTTACAGATCGGCCGCGACCCGCATCGTCACGATCCGGTCCGGATCTTGCACGGGCTCGCCGCGCTTGATGCGGTCCACATTCTCCATGCCTTCGATCACCTTGCCCCAGACCGAATATTGCCGGTCAAGAAATGACGCATCGCCGAAGCAGATGAAGAATTGCGAATTGGCCGAATGCGGGTTCTGCGCCCGCGCCATGGAGCAGATGCCGCGCTGGTGGCTGGCGTCGGAGAATTCCGCCTTCAGGTCCGGCTTGTCGGAACCGCCCATGCCGGTGCCGGTCGGATCGCCGGTCTGCGCCATGAAGCCGTCGATCACCCGGTGAAAGACGATGCCGTCGTAGAATTTCTCGCGGGCCAGCTCCTTGATCCGCTGCACGTGATTGGGCGCATGCTGCGGATACAGCTCGATGACGACCTTGCCCTGCGTCGTCTCCATGATGATCGTGTTTTCGGCGTCGCTGAGTTCGGCCATTACCTGCTTCCTTTTTTGCTGAGTTTCATTCGGCCGATTCGACCGTGACCCGGATCATGCGGTCGGGAACGCTGACCGCGCCGCCATTGGCGGGATCGCCCTTCTGGATCGCATCGACATGCTCCATCCCTGAAATCACCTGGCCGACCACCGTATACTGGCCATTGAGATGGGGCGCCGGCGCGAACATGATGAAGAATTGCGAGCTGGCCGAATCCGGATGCTGCGACCGCGCCATGCCGACGACGCCGCGCTCGAACGGGATGTCGGAGAATTCCGCCGGGATGTTGCCCAGCGGCGACCCGCCCGTGCCCACGCGGCGCGCATCGTAGCCGTCTTCCATGTCGCCATGCTGGATGTCGCCGGTCTGCGCCATGAAGCCGTCAATGACCCGGTGGAAGGCGACATTGTCATATTCTCCGGCGGCCGCGATCGCCTTGATCTGGGCCACATGCTGCGGCGCCACGTCCGGTCGCAGCGCGATGACGACATCGCCGCCCTTCAGCGTAAGGATGAGCCTTTCGCCCGTATCGGGCACTGCATTCTGGCTCAGCCCCGTTGCCACGCCGTAGGTTGCCGCAAGTCCGAGCGCCCCCAGGGCGCCGATGATTCTGCGTCGCGAAAACTGCATGAACTACTCCACGAATGGGATCAGGACGGAAATTTTCCGGCAAGCGCTTCGGCAACGGCTGCCGGGACGAAGGGACGGACGTCGCCGCCCATCGAGGCAATCTGGCGCACCAATGTGGCGGTAATGGCGCGAACCTGCGGGCTGGCGGGCAGGAAAACCGTCTGCACGTCCGGCGCCATGGCGCGGTTCATTCCGGCCATCTGCATCTCGTAGTCGAAATCGGTGCCGTCGCGCAACCCGCGAATCATGAGGGTGGCGCCATGGGCCCGTGCAGCCTCGATGACGAGGCCGTCAAAGGCCACCACACGGATGCGGCCTTCGCCGATCTCGGGGTCAGCGGCGCAGGCGCGGCGAATGAGTTCCTGCCGCTCCTCGAAATCGAATAGCGGCTTCTTGCCGGGATGAATGCCGATGGCGGCGATCACGTTTGCGGCAAGTCCGAGCGCGCCTTTCAGCACGTCGAGATGGCCGAGGGTAAGCGGGTCGAAGGAGCCCGCATAGATGGCGGTGACTGGGTTCATGGGTTGCGCTTCTATTCCTTCTTTTCCGCAAAGGGAACCGGCAAATCTGAATGAAAGATGAACGTGCCGATCGGACGGAGTTCAGCCCGCCTGCGTCATTGTGGGAATGTCAGGCAACGGCATCCGGGAACTACCCTCGGGGATGGACGTTGAGCCTGCAGACAATGGAGGCCAGGAGCCATGATCTATATTCTCGCAATCGCCATGATGCTGACCATGATGATCGCCACCGGCTTTGCCCTGCTCGAGGAGAGCGACAAGCGCAGGACCGTGCGCATCCGGCGGCGCTGATGCCCGGTCGGCGCATGCGCTGCGGCCGCTTTCACCCTTGCGACGATGGCAGGGTCATGCGCCCCTCGTCGCTGATCACTTCGCGCAAGGCGAAGCTCGAATGGATTCGCGTCACATGCGGCATGGTGGACAGCCATTCCTTGTGGACCCGCTCGTAATCTGCGAGATCGCGGGCCGCGACGCGGATGAGATAATCATATTCTCCCGACAACAGATGACAGGACAGGATGTTCGGGCAGCGTTTCACCGCCGCCTCGAATTCCACCAGCATCGATTCGGCCTGCCCGGCGAGCGAGACATGGACGAGAACCGTGATCGGACGGCCGAGGACGCCCTCGTCGATGCGGGCATGATAGCCGCGGATCACTCCTGACCGTTCGAGCTGGTCGACACGGCGCGAGCAGGCCGATTGCGATAGACCGACCCGCTCGGCAAGGGCCGAATTGGTGATGCGGCCATTGCGTTGCAGCTCGGCTAGGATTGTATGATCGATCCGGTCCAGCCTCATATGTAGCGATCCTGACGATGAACACTTGCAATGACGCAAGATTTTGCCGATTTCAAGCCTCCCGCCCGGACGAATTTGCAAGGATTCGGGGCGAACTTCATGCTTTAATGCCCCGTTTTTTTCTCGACGTTATGATGGGAGGGCTCAAATGCGCGTCGGATGTCCAAAGGAAATCAAGGATCATGAATACCGGGTCGGACTGACGCCCGGATCGGTGCGGGAATATGTCGCCCGCGGCCACGAAGTCTATGTCCAGTCCGGGGCTGGCCTCGGCATTGCCGCCGATGACGGCGCCTATATTGCCGCCGGTGCCCGCATCTGCGACACGGCGGAGGAAATCTTCGCCGTTGCGGACATGATCGTCAAGGTCAAGGAGCCACAGCCCTCGGAATGGGTGCAGCTTCGCGAGGGGCAGATCCTCTACACCTATCTGCATCTGGCGCCCGATCCGGAGCAGGCCCGCGGCCTGATCGATTCGGGCGTCAGCGCCATCGCCTACGAGACGGTGACCGATGCGCGCGGCGGCCTGCCTTTGCTGGCGCCCATGTCGGAAGTAGCCGGCCGGCTGGCCTTGCAGGCCGGCGCCACGGCGCTGCAGAAACCCAATGGCGGGCGCGGCGTGCTGCTGGGCGGCGTGCCCGGCGTCGCACCGGGCAAGGTTGCCATCATCGGCGGCGGTGTGGTCGGGTTGAATGCCGCGAAAATGGCGGTCGGGCTCGGCGCCGAGGTGACGATCATCGACCGTTCCGTCCCGAGGCTGCGCGAGCTGGACGACATCTTCAATGGCCGCGCCCTCACCCGCTATTCCACCGTCGAGGCGCTGGAAGAGGCCTGCGCCCAGGCCGAGCTGGTTGTCGGCGCGGTGCTCATTCCCGGCGCCACGGCGCCCAAGCTGGTGACGCGAGACATGCTGCCGGGCATGAAGAAGGGAGCGGTGCTCGTCGATGTCGCCATCGACCAGGGCGGATGCTTCGAGACCTCGCGGCCGACCACCCATTCCGATCCGACCTATGTCGTCGAAGGGATCGTGCATTATTGCGTCGCCAACATGCCCGGCGCCGTGCCGGTCACCTCGACCCATGCGCTGAACAATGCGACGCTGGCCTATGGGTTGCAGCTTGCCGATCAGGGCCTGCGGGCGCTTTCCGGCAATCCGCATCTGCGTGCCGGCCTCAATGTTCATGCCGGCAAGATCACCAATGAGGCCGTCGCCGTCGCGCTCGGCTACGAGCTGGTGGAACCGCAATCTGCCATCGCGGCCTGAACGGCATGCGGCCCGCTCGATGGCGGGCCGCATTCACATCGCTGAATCTTGTCAGGATGCGCTTCGCTTATTGCACCGGCTCTCCGGCTGGCGCCATGGGCGCATCCGGCTGTGCGGTTTCCGCATCCTGGGCGCGGATCTCGGCGAGCCTGTCTTCCTTGGTCGTGAATTCCGGCGCTTCGGCAAGCTGCTCGGCATTCGCCGCGAGGTAGAGATCCAGCTCCGCCGTCTCCGGATTTTCAACGATCCGGATCTCGTCGAAGCGGACCGCGACCTGCTTCTGCCCCAGGCCAAGGAAGCCGCCGACGCCGATCACGACGGCCTCGATGCCGCCATCGACGGTAAAGACGAGGTCGCGAATGTCGCCAACCTTCTCATTGGCATCATTATAGACGGACTTGCCGATATAGCGATTGGCCATGATCTGGTTGTCGGACTGTTCCAGCACATAAATCCCGTCGGTTTGGCCGCTCTCGGGAATGGCGGCGCTGGTCATCGGATCGACGCCATCCGTACTTTCCGGAGCCTCGGCATCGCTGGCGAAGGAATCCTGCGAAGGTGCGGATTCATCCTGCGCGAGCGGTGCGGCAGGCGCGGCATCATCGTCCTGCGTCAGGACATTGCTGTCGATCGGCGGCGCGTCCTCGCTTTCGGCTGCAACGGGATCGCCCTCGGTCGGCGCCGGCTCTTCCGCTGCCATCTTGTCGCTATAAGGCTCGACCTGGTTTTCCTCCACCGCCGACTCGTCCGGATGTTCGGCCTCCAGCGTGTTCGGATCGCTTTCGATGATGCGGTATTCGTTCTCGGCCTCCGAATTCAGCGCCTGTGCGATCACGGGGCTGATGGCAAACGGTGCCGCCGCGAATGCGCCGGCCAGGCCGATGACGGCCAGATGGCTGCGGAGCGTCTTGGTGTGTTTCAGCATGGAAACTGCCTCCTTGTACATATGCATTCCCCCACCCTGGGGTTGGAGAAGCAACGTTGTCCGGCAGAATCGGTTCCGGCCCGCAGCAAGGCCGGCGCGTGAAGAAATGTTACATCCTGTCACGATAGGCGGCGCGGCGGTGTTCTGTCCGCCGCGCCCCGGATCATGCTGCCATCTGGCTGGACATGGCTGAACCAGCTCAGAAATCGGGCGTCGGCCGGCCCGCGGCGCGGCAGGCCGCTCCGAGGGAATTGACCATCAGCATGGCGATGGTCATCGGCCCGACCCCACCCGGCACTGGCGTGATGGCGCCGGCGACGGGCTCGGCTGAGGCGAAATCGACGTCGCCGACCAGCCGCGTCTTGCCCTCACCCTTGTCCGGCGCATCCACCCGGTTGATGCCGACATCGATCACCGTCGCCCCCGGCTTGATCCAGTCGCCATTGATCATCTGCGGCCGGCCGACGGCTGCGACCAGAATGTCGGCGGTCCGGCAGAGTGCGGGCAGGTCCTGCGTGCGCGAATGGGCGATGGTCACCGTGGCATTGGCCTGCAGCAGGAGATTGGCCATCGGCTTGCCGACAATATTCGACCTGCCGACCACCACCGCGTTGAGACCGGATAGATCGCGGCCGCGCACGCGCTGGATCAGCAGCATCGAGCCGGCCGGGGTGCAGGGCACCATCGTATTGGCAAGATCGCCTGTGCCCAGCTTGCCGACATTGATGTAGTGAAAGCCGTCCACGTCCTTTTCCGGCCGGATTGCCTGGATGACGCTGTTCTCCTCGATATGGCCGGGGAGCGGCAATTGCACCAATATGCCATGAATGGCCGGATCCTCGTTCAGCGCCGCGATTCGGCGCAGCAATTCCTCCTCGCTCGTCTCGGCCGGCAATTCGAGGGTCACCGAATGGAAGCCGCATTGCTTTGCCATCCGGCCCTTCGATCCGACATAGACCTGGCTTGCCGGGTCGCTGCCGACGATCACCACCGCCAGTCCCGGCTGCATCCCCGTCTGCGCAACCAGTTCGGCCGCAAGCTCCTTCACACGTGCAGTGACTTCCGCCGCTGCCGCCTTGCCATCGATGATTTCCGCCAAATCCGGATTCCTCCTTTGCCTTCCGTTTCGTGATCCGCAAGCCACGGCTTTCCAACTCGTCCGGGAGCCGATATGACCTTGCGAAGACAGTTCACGGCGGCTACGGACATGTTCCGGCTGTATTATCCCTTTTATCTCTGGCCTACAACGCAGACCCGACAAGGAGGAAATTCATGGCTGAGCCCAAGAGTGATATCGAGATTGCGCGCGCCGCGCACAAGCTGCCGATCCAGGATATCGGCGCTAAGCTCGGTATCCCCAGCGAGCATTTGCTGCCCTATGGGCATGACAAGGCGAAGGTTTCGGCAGAGTTCATCCGCGGCCTCGCCGATCGCCCGGACGGCAAGCTCATTCTGGTCACCGCGATCAATCCGACCCCCGCTGGCGAGGGCAAGACCACGACCACGGTCGGACTGGGCGACGGGCTGAACGCCATCGGCAAGAAGGCGGCGATCTGCATTCGCGAGGCCTCGCTCGGTCCCTGCTTCGGCGTCAAGGGCGGCGCTGCCGGCGGCGGCTATGCGCAGGTCGTGCCGATGGACGACATGAACCTGCATTTCACGGGCGATTTCCACGCCATCACCTCGGCGCACAATCTGCTCGCGGCCATGATCGACAATCATATCTACTGGGGCAATGAGCAGCAGATCGACCAGCGCCGCGTCGCATGGCGGCGGGTCATGGACATGAATGACCGCGCACTGCGCCAGATCGTCTGCTCGCTGGGGGGCGTTGCCAACGGTTTCCCGCGCGAGGCCGGCTTCGACATCACCG
>CAYLGY010000059.1:0-2790 GCA_964383325.1 uncultured Rhizobiaceae bacterium | reverse complement strand
CTCGGAAGTCATGGCGATCCTGTGCCTGGCGACGAGCCTGAAGGACCTGGAGAAGCGGCTTGGCGACATCATCATCGGCTATCGCCGCGACCGCTCGCCCGTCTATTGCCGCGACATCAAGGCGGATGGCGCCATGACGGTGCTGCTGAAGGACGCCGCCCAGCCCAATCTCGTCCAGACGCTGGAGAACAATCCCGCCTTCGTCCATGGCGGACCCTTTGCCAACATCGCCCATGGCTGCAATTCCGTGGCCGCGACGGCCACGGCGCTGAAGCTTGCCGACTATGTCGTGACCGAGGCCGGTTTCGGCGCCGATCTCGGCGCGGAGAAGTTCTTCGACATCAAGTGCCGCAAGGCCGGCCTCAAGCCGGCGGTCGCGGTCCTTGTCGCGACGGTGCGCGCCCTGAAGATGAATGGCGGCGTGCGCAAGGAGGATCTCGGCGCCGAAGATGTCGCCGCCGTGGTCAAGGGCTGCCCCAATCTCGGACGCCATATCGAGAATCTGAAGCAGTTCGGCGTGCCGGTCGTGGTAGCGATCAACCATTTCGCCACCGACACCGATGCCGAGATCGAAGCCGTGCGCAACTATGCGCGCGAGCAAGGCTCGGAAGCCATTCTCTGCCGGCATTGGGCGGAAGGTTCGAAGGGAACGATCGAGCTTGCCCGCCGCGTCGCCGAAATCGCCGATGCCGGAGGCTCGCAATTCGCGCCGCTCTACCCGGATGAAATGCCGCTCTTCGAGAAGATCCAGACGATCTGCAGGCGCATCTACCGGGCCGAGGAGGCGATTGCCGACAAGTCGATCCGCGACCAGCTCCACCAATGGGAGAGCCAGGGCTACGGCAATCTGCCGATCTGCATGGCCAAGACGCAATATTCCTTCTCGACCGACCCGAATTTGCGCGGCGCCCCGACCGGCCACACCGTGCCGATCCGGGAGGTGCGCCTTTCGGCCGGCGCCGGTTTCATCGTCGTCATTACCGGCGAGATCATGACCATGCCGGGCCTGCCGCGCGTGCCCTCCTCGGAGCACATCTTCCTCAACGAGGCCGGCGAGATCGAGGGTCTCTCGTAAGTCCTGAGTCCGGCTTCCGGTTTCCGCACCGGAGCGAGGATTGCCGGATCAGGCCCCGCCCGCCAGTACGTGCCGGGCGGGGCCGCTTTTCGTGCCCTGCCAGTGCGCGGCCGCAAAGCCGAGCACGAGGATCGCCACCGCATGATGCGCCAGCGCCACATGCAGATGCGTCACGGTCAGCAGGGTGAAAATGCCGAGTGCGGCCTGGATGAGGATCAGCCCGAACAGGATGAGCGCCCGCCTTGCATGGGTCGAGCCGGGTTCGGTGCGGAAGGCCGCCACCGCATGCCACAATGCGGCAAGGAACAGCACATAGGCCCCGAGCCGGTGGACGAACTGCACTGTCTTGTGGTTCTCGAAGAAATTCAGCCACCAGGGCTGCATCGTCATGAGCTGGTCGGGCCAGAGGCGCCCATCCATCAGCGGCCAGCTATTGTAGATCATGCCGGCGTGAATGCCGGCCACCAGGGCGCCGAGACCGATCTGCGCCAGTACCAGCAGCAGCAGAAACCCGGAGAAGCGCCGTGTCGGCGGCGTCGCTGGCGGGGCGGAATGCGGCGCGAGGCTGCGCGCGATCACCATCGTGGCGACGAAGATGATGCAGGCAAGCAGCAGATGCGTCGCGAGTCGGTACTGGCTCACCCATACGCGTTCGGCGAGGCCCGAGGAGACCATCCACCAGCCGATGAAGCCCTGCAGACCGCCCAGCGCGAGCAATCCCACCAGCTTCGGCTTCAGATGCGCCTCGAGCCGTCCGGCCAGCCAGAACCAGGCAAGTGGCAGGGCGACGAGAAAGCCGACGCCGCGCGCCAGCAGGCGATGCGCCCATTCCCACCAGTAAATGGCCTTGAACTCGCCGAGGCTCATGCCCTTGTTGATCTGCTCATACTGGGGAATCTGCCGGTACTTGTCGAATTCCTCCATCCATTCCGCCTCGGAGAGCGGCGGGATGACGCCGTGGATCGGCTGCCATTCGGTGATCGACAGGCCCGAACCGGTAAGCCGCGTCGCGCCGCCCACGACGATCAGCGTGAACAGCGTCACCAGGACGAGATAGAGCCAGTACCGCACCGCACGGCGGTTCTTTTCCCGGGAGGCTGCGGAGAAGGAAAGCGAGGCGCCTGCATGCGTCATGCCGAAGGTTCCTGTATGTCGTTTCGTTTCTCTGGTGGCCCATCGCGCCGATCGATGCAAGCCCGCCCGCTTTCACGCGACACGCGGTCGCGCCGGCATGCGCGTGCGATTTCCGCTGGCGCAAAGCGTCCGGCAGCGCTATGAGCCCAGCATGCCCATACGCCTCAAGAAGCTGATCGGCACCATCCTGCTGATCCTCCTCGTCACCCTGTATGCCCTTCTGGCAACGACCGTCGCCTCGGCAACGCTCGGCGAATCGGGACCGATCGTCCATCTCGCCTATTTCTTCTTCACCGGCCTGCTATGGGTGCTGCCGGCCATGTGGATCATCCGCTGGATGTCGAAATAGCGACGCCGCCCGGCCGTGATGAGCCGTTCCGGCCGCATGGCACATTTTAGGCCTTGCGCCGCCCCTTCATGTTCACTATGGCTTCGGGCGGTTCGGAGCGTAGCGCAGCCCGGTAGCGCACTTGACTGGGGGTCAAGGGGTCGTGGGTTCGAATCCCGCCGCTCCGACCATTTCCCCCTCTTTTCCTCCTCTTCCGCAGAAGGTGACCCGCAGACATGGGTCCCTGCCCTTT
>CAYLGY010000058.1:0-16624 GCA_964383325.1 uncultured Rhizobiaceae bacterium | reverse complement strand
CTAGCCTTCCGGCTCGGTGCGCTTGAGCTCGTCCAGTACCGGCATCGAGACGATATTGTATCCCGAATCGACATAATGGATTTCGCCGGTTACGCCGGAAGAAAGGTCAGAAAGCAGATAGAGGGCGGAATTGCCGATCTCCTGGATGGAAATGCTGCGCCTCAATGGCGAGTTGCGGCTCTGATAGGAATACATCAGCCGGGCGTCCGATATCCCCGCGCCGGCCAGGGTCCTGACCGGGCCCGCCGAAAGCGCGTTGATCCGGATCGCGGCAGGTCCGTAATCATTGGCAAGATAGCGGACGCTCGCTTCCAGCGCAGCCTTCGCAACCCCCATCACATTGTAGTTCGGCATGACGCGAACCGACCCGGCATAGGTCAGCGTCAGCATGGCGCCACCCTGATCCATCAATGGCGCGGCAAGGCGCGCGACCTCGGTGAAGGAATAGCAGGAAATCAGCAGCGTCCGCTGGAAATTCTCGCGCGATGTGTTGGCATAGAGCCCTTTCAGCTCGTTGCGGTCGGAGAATCCGATCGCATGGACCAGGAAGTCGAGCCGCCCCCATTTGTCGCCAATCTCGTTGAACACTGCCGCAACAGACTGCTCATCCTCGACATCGCAAGGCAGGACAAGGCTTGCGCCACATTTCTCGGCAAGGGGCCTGACCCGCCGCCCGAAGGCTTCGCCCTGATAGGTGAAGGCAAGTTCCGCACCCGACGCGGCGAGTCTCTCGGCAATGCCCCAGGCAATGGAATGGTCATTGGCCACGCCCATGATCAGGCCGCGGCGGCCTTTCATCAGTTCATTCATTGATGTCCCTCACCCGAGATAGCGCTGGAAAACGAGGGTAGCGTTGGTGCCCCCGAAGCCGAAAGAGTTCGACAGGATGGTTTCGAGCCGCGCATTGTCGATGCGCTCGCGAACGATCGGAATATCCTCGAATTCCGGGTCCAGCTCCTCGATATTTGCACTCTCACAGATGAAATCATGGTTCATCATCAGAAGCGAATAGATCGCTTCCTGGACGCCAGTAGCGCCGAGCGAGTGCCCGGTCAGGGACTTCGTCGCGGAAATGTAGGGCAATTTGTCCCCGAATACCTCACGCACCGCTGCGATTTCCTGACGGTCGCCGACCGGCGTCGATGTCGCGTGCGGATTGATATAGTCAACCGGCGCAGAAACATTCTGGAGCGCCTGGCGCATGCACCGTACTGCGCCTTCGCCGGAGGGCGCAACCATGTCATATCCGTCCGAAGTGGCGCCATAGCCGACCAGCTCGCCATAGATGCGCGCGCCGCGCGCCTTGGCGCGTTCAAGCTCCTCCAGCACGATGACGCCGGCGCCACCGGCAATGACGAACCCGTCGCGCCGGGCATCGAAGGCACGCGAAGCCCGTTGCGGCTCGTCATTGAAATTGCTCGACATCGCGCCCATGGCATCGAACAGGACCGACAGGGTCCAGTCCAGATCCTCGCAGCCGCCCGCAAAGACGATATCCTGCTTGCCCATCAGAATTTGCTCATATCCACTGCCGATGCAGTGGTTCGAAGTGGCGCAAGCGGAACTGATCGAATAGTTGACCCCCTTGATCTTGAACCAGGTTGCAAGGGTGGCGGACGCCGTCGAGCTCATGGCCTTGGGCACGGCGAAGGGCCCGACGCGCTTCGGGCCCTTTTCCTGGGCAATTGCGGCCGATTCGACGATGATCCTGGTCGATGGGCCGCCGGACCCCATGATGATCCCGGTGCGTTCGTTCGAAACCTCATCTGGCTCGAGCCCCGCATCCTCGATCGCCTGATCCATCGCAATATGGTTCCATGCGGTGCCGCCGCCATGGAATCGCATCGCCCGACGATCGACCAGCGATTCGACGTCAATGTCCGGCGCGCCATGCACCTGGCAGCGGAAGCCGATTTCGGCATATTTCTCTGCCCGGACGATTCCGGAACGGCCTTCGCGCAGCGACGAAAGCACTTCCTCGATATTGTTCCCGATGGAGGACACGATCCCCATTCCGGTTACCGCTACTCGTCTCATGCAAATTCCTTTCCGCCGTCAGGCGGCATCCTTCCTGAACAGGCCTACCCGCAGATCGCTTGCCTTGTATATGGTCTCTCCGTCAGCCTTCAACCATCCGTCGCCGATCCCCAGCACCAGCCTGCCCCGCATGACGCGCTTGAAATCGACGCCATATTCGACCAGCCGAGTTTCTGGCGTGACCATGCCGGAGAACTTGACTTCGCCCGTGGAGATCGCCCTGCCCTTGCCTGGCTCGCCAAGCCAGCCAAGAAAGAACCCCGTCATCTGCCACAGCGCATCGAGGCCGAGGCAACCGGGCATGACCGGATCGCCGATGAAGTGGCAGGGAAAGAACCAGAGGTCCGGATGGATATCGAGCTCGGCCCGGATGAAGCCCTTACCGAACTCCCCGCCCTTTTCGCTCACCTCGGTTATCCGGTCGAACATCAGCATGGGCGGCGCCGGAAGTTGCGCATTGCCGGGGCCGAACAATTCGCCTCGGGCGCAAGCCAGAAGGTCCTCATAATCAAAACTAGTCTTGCGGTCTGCCATCCATGAATCCTTATATAACCGGACGCGCAATGCGTGCCGGCTTCGTCACATGCTTTCTTCCACTTCCCCTATCACAGTCTGTTCATGGCATGAAAGCCGCCGGGCGACTGTTTCCGGTATCCGCACCGATTTTCATGCCCGGCAGCAAGTGGCCGGGATCTGCGCGCTATTGATCGTTTTGCCCCCAACGAATATATTCCCGGCGAGATTGTGGGGCGGACCGTGGTCCTTCCCACCATTTCGCTTGTCATGCGCGGGCCGCCAGGATTGCCAGATATGAGCCTGACTGTCGTTTCAGATCGTTCGGTTGCCGAGGAGAAAGTCCGCAAGGCCGGCCTGCGGCCGACCCGGCAGCGCATCGCGCTGGCCCAATTGCTGTTCGCCAAGGGCGACCGCCATGTCTCGGCCGAGGAATTGCATGAGGAGGCCGTACGCGCCGGCTTCACCCTGTCGCTCGCGACGGTCTACAATACCCTGCACCAGTTTACCAATGCCGGAATGCTGCGAGTTCTCGCCATAGAAGGCGCGCGAAGCTATTTCGACACCAATACAGCCGACCATCAGCATTTTTTCGTCGAGGAATCGAACAGGATCTTCGACATCGAGGGCGGGCCATTCACGATCGCCAACCTTCCCGAACCTCCGGAAGGCATGGAGATCGCCAATATCGACATTGTCGTAAGGCTGCGGCCGAAGCGAGGAAACTGACCGGGCAGGCCGGTCTCCCTCTCCCGCCTGCAACAGATTGCGGGGCAATATGGCGAAATCGAAATCCGGAGGCGGCGGGCCGGTGCTGCTCTCAGGCGGCAATCCGCAGATCCCGAAGGGCGACGGCGATGCGCCGGTGCAGGCCTATATCGAGGCAATGCCAGGCTGGAAGAGCCGGATTGGCCGGCGTCTGGATGCGCTCATCGTGCGCGCCGTGCCGGAGGTCCAGAAGGCGGTTCGATGGAATTCGCCATTCTACGGAATGAAGGATCAGGGGTATTTTGCGACGTTTCACGTCTTTACCCGATACGTCAAGCTGACCTTCCTCGAGGGAGTGCAGCTGGATCCGGTTCCGCCCGGCGGAACGGCCCGCAGTGGCCAGGCGCGCTGGATCGACATTCACGAAACCGACCGGCTGGACGAGGAATTGCTGGCAAGCTGGTTCCGGCAAGCAGCTTCCCTGCCCGGCTGGAAGCCTTGATGCATGTCCTGGCCACCGCCTACGTTCGTTTCGGTTGCATGCAGCACGGAGCGGCGATGCGGCGTCTTTGCCCAATGGAACGGATCGGTGACCACCTTGTACAATGCGTGCCATGCGGCGGCGGACAGCAGCATCCAGTAAATAGGCAGGCTGGCAGCGACAATGGCGAAGCCTGCGCGCCGCCTATTGCCTGACCGCCAGCCCAGCAACAGGAAGCCCAGATAGGCAAGGCCGAGGCCGATCGCATCCATTGCCAGCACGATCCAGCCCACCAGGCTCTCCTCATTGCCGAGTGCCTTGCTCGCCATGATGCCGATGAAGACCGGCAGGAACAAATGGGCAAGGGAGGAAAGGCAGATGCCGAACAAGAGGATATGGGCGGTCACCAGCGAAACCGGCGACAGGTTCAGGCACAGGAGAACCGGTGTGCGCCAGTGCACCAGCAGGGTCTGGAGCCAGCCCTTGTACCAGCGCGACCGCTGATGGAACCAGGGCTTCAGGCGGTCCGGGGCATCCTCCTGCGTCGGAAGGGTCAGGGTTCCGATGCGATAGCCGTGCCGGCACAGCCGCAACGCGAGGTCGGCATCCTCGGTGACATTGTACGGGTCCCAGCCCCCGACCTGCCGGAGAATGCCGGTGCGAAAATGGTTGGAAGTGCCGCCAAGCGGCAGATAGGCGTTCCAGGCCGCCAGCGCCGGGAGGAGACCACGAAACAGCGCCGCATACTCGAACGCGAACATCCGCGTAAGCCAGTTGGCGTCGCCATTCGCGATTGCAAGCGGCGCCTGCACGCAGGCCAGATCCGCTCCGCCCTGCTCGAAGGCCTGCCACGCTTCGCGCAGCTGCGCCGGATGCGGAATGTCCTCCGCGTCATACACGACGACGAATTGCCCCGAAATGACGGGCAGCGCGAAGGCGAGCGCCTTCGGCTTGGTGCGCGGACCGGCGGGCGGCGCCAGCAGGATCTCGAAATTCCGTGGCAGGCCGGCATGCCGGAGCGCCGCCTGCGTCTCCACATCGTCCTCCTCGCAGACAAGCTTCACCTCGAGCTTGCTCCGTGGCCATTGCAACCGCGCAAGCGCGCCGACGAGCTGTTCCACCACTTCCCGCTCGCGGTACAAGGCGACAAGGACCGAATAGGTCGGCAGACAGCGAAGATCCTGGGGTGCGGGCGGAAGCCGCTCGCGCGTCACTGGCCTGCAGGCTGCGGCAAGCCGCAGCAATCCACAGGCCAGAAAGAACAGGATTGCAATGCCGTGCAGGGCAAGAAGGGTGACCGCCGGAGCAGCCAGAATCAGGACGATCAGGCAGGTCAATCCCGCACCGAGGGCGAAACCCTGCCGTGCGTCGGCGACGGTGGACGCCGAAAACCCCGGATAGCGCAGCGCCAGTTCCCGCCTCGCGCGGGCAGTCAGCAAGGGCCGCGCCCGTTCGAGCAGCGCCCGTCGCAGCATCCCCGGCTCGACAACCATCATTCGGGAGGCAATGTCAGGATATCGCTGCAGATAGCCGGCCAGCCCCTCGAGATCGAGGCGAGCCGGCGAGACGAGCACGGACATGCGGGCGTCGGTTCCCGCATAATGCACAATGCGCGGCCCGCCGGGCGCCGCGAGCGCAGCAAGGACATCGCGGCTGCGCATGACGAGGCGCGCACTGTCCAGCTCCTCGCAGAAGGCAAGGCCGAGTTCCTCGGCGATGCAGCGGAAATACAGCTTGTGGTCGATTCCGCCGCAAGCCAGCACTTCGGCATGAAGGGATGTGCCATGACGTTCGGCCCGCGAAGTGAGTTCCCGCTCCATTTCGCTGCTGATTCCGGCCCGGCGAAGGATCTGGATCCACCTTGCTTCGCCGTCATACACATGCCTGCTTGCCGGGCCGGAGTCGGCCGGCTGAATTCGCTTTGCTTTCATCTTGCTCCAGGGATCAGGCAGAATCGATGCAGGCGTCGGAGGGACACCTGAATGTCGCGGAAATGGAAACACCAGACCGTGCGGAAGCCCGCACTGCTCGCGGCGAGGAGCGCCAGTTCTAGACAGAAAACGCGCTTGCGGTATCCATCCACAGGCTGCGCGGACAAGCTTCTGCCCGCAATCCGGCTGCCGGGGCGGTCATGTCCTTACGAGGCCAGGGAATAGACCGGAGGCAGGTCCTGCATGACAGGCTCGAAATGATTCCGACGCTGCCGGACCGCCTGTATCGTGGCTTCATTGAACTGCAGCAGGATGGCGATGATCTGCTGATTGCCATATGTGCGCAGATAGCCGAGAGGCGTAGCGAGAAACTGAAGTTGTAGCGTCCTTGGCACCCACATGGGCTCGGCCTCCACAATCATCTTGTTCACGCCGTTTGCCAGCCCCCATTCGATGAAGCCGGCCATCAATTCGCTACCGACCGTCGGGACGCCGCGCCTCCCGTCGCGACAGGACGATGCCACGGCATAGCGGGTCAGCTCGTAGACATCGGGGCCCGACGGGAAGTCGCCGATACAGAGATCCGGGAAGATCTCCGGCAACTGATAGGGTCTCGTCGTCGGCAGCAGCCGCTGATAGCCGACAAGCTCGCCATTGCGCATTACGACCTGATGGATGGCTTCCTCGTGATCGAACTGGTCGATCTCGAGGCGGTCCGGACGGGCCAGATCCTTCCATCCCAGTTCCTCGACAAAGACTTCGTGCCGCAGGCGATGCACTGCAGTCCATAAGGCCGGCCGCTGCAGAAGTTCCCTTGTCGTCAACGCATAGAGCATCACTGTCCTCCCAAGATCTCGTCACCCTCTATTGAGAGATCCGCGCTCTCGCCATTCCGTGATCGCGTAGGTCAGGAGACATATCCAAGGCGAATCGCCTCGACGACCGCCTGCGTGCGATTGGCCGCGCCGAGCTTGCTCTTGGCATTGAGGAGATGCTTTTCCGATGTGTGTTCGGATATTCCGAGGATCTGGGAAATCTCCCATTCCGACTTGCCGAGCGCGGCCCAGCGCAGGCACTCGATCTCGCGCGACGTCAGGTGGCAGCAGCCCGGCGAGGAATGATGGGTCACGCTGAGCTGCAATGCCCGGCCGAGCGCGTAATTGGACAGGAGCGATAGCTGCTGGAGGTTCTCGTCGGAAATATGCAAGGCACTGCCGCCCAGCGATACGAGAATGCGCGTGCCGTCGAGCGTGAACATCGGAAAGGCGATGCCGTCGCACAGGCCGAACTCGCTCGCCTGTCCGATGACTTCCCTGCCCTCCCGGGCCAGGAGGTCGCATTCGAATGCCTCCCGCCAGCGGAAGGTGCGAGGCTTTCGCCGCATCATCTGCACAACCGGATCGCGCCGCAAATGGCCGGAGGACACATAGATGCGCAACCACTCGTCCGGCCAGCCCTGCAGGAGGATCAGCTTGCGCAGCTGTCCGGGGGTCACCCGGCGATCCGGCAGGCTGCACGCGATCAGCGCCGTCAAACCGAATTCTGCGGTGATCGACAGCAATTCGGTGCAGACCTGCCGATCCGTCGGAGCCTGCTGCACACGATTGATATAATCCAAGGTTTGCTCGAATTTTCCCATTTCTACTTCCACTCAGTGTTGTAGAAATCAGCCCCACTATCACTATACGGGAACAGCCATTGCAAATCCATATGCATGCAGCTAATGCAACAGCTCCCTTGCCACTGGGAGGTGGAGAACGGGATGAGCGGAAATCGGAGAATGTGGCGGTATGCGTTCGTTGCGTTGGGTCTTCTGGCGGGCGCAGGCAGCCATGCCGCCGAAATCGGCATTCCGAACTTCTGGGATCACCGGGAGCGTCTCGCCGTGCCGCGGGTCGAGAATCTCGCCCGGCTGCGCTTCCTGACCACCATCGATTTCCCCCCCTTCAATCATCTCGATGAAAACGGGCGCCTGTCCGGGTTTCACGTCGATCTGGCAACAGCGATCTGCGACGAGCTCGGCCTCGCTGGCCGTTGCGAGATCCAGGCCCTCCCCTGGGACGAACTCGAAACGGCCCTGGAGGAAGGCGAGGGCGAAGCGATCCTTGCCGGACTCGCAATCACCGCGGAGAGCCGGGCCCGGCTCGCCTTCACCCGAATCTATCTGAAGCTGCCGGCCCGTTTCGTGGTCTCCGTCGATGTCGAGGAAGAAGAGATCAACCGCACGCGGCTCACTGGCCGCAGGGTAGGCGTGATCGCGGGTTCGGCGCATGAACGAATGCTGCGCGAATATTTCCCCGGCGTGCGGCCGGTAACCTACGATCAGCCCAACTGGATGTATTCGGACCTTCGCCAGGGCAAGCTCGCGGCGATCTTCGGCGACGGACTGCAACTCTCTTTCTGGCTCGCCAGCGTCACTTCCGGCAATTGCTGCCAGTTTGCCGGCGGACCCTATCTATCGGACCGGCATTTCGGACCGGGCCTCGCCATCGCGGTTCCCCATGAGTCCACTGCCCTCGCAGAGGCGCTGAACCATGCCCTCCGCGAGATCCAGGTCAAGGGCAGGTTCGCGGAGATCTACCTGCGTCACTTCCCGGTCAGCTTCTACTGATCCGGCGATTCACCGTGTGCATCCGCAGGGCCCGCCTCGCCGAACAGGCTCGCCTGGCCTTCCGGCTCCGCGGCGCGCTGCCGTCTGGCGCCCCCGCCCCCCGCCACCGCCTGCACTTCGCCGTCCTGAAAACGCAGGCGCAATCCGGCGCCGCGATGGATCTGGCTCGCATGCGTCCGCAACTTTCCGTCGAGGCCATGGACCATCACATAGCCGCGCGCAAGCACCGCATCGGGCGACAGCGACGCCATCAGGCGGGCCCTGTCGCGCAGGATTCCCGTTCCGCTTTCAATGCGCGCAACGATGCAGCGATCGGCACGCACCATGAGAATTGCCGTTCGCTCGCGACCGTGGCGGACGCGGTCCAGAAGGGGTTCGGGACGCAGGCGGAAAAGCAGCGAACGAAGGGACTGGCGACGTTCGCGCGTCATTCGCGCAAGAACATGCGGTGACAACCGGATCCGGGCATGATGCAGGCGCTTGCGTTCGATATTCGTGCCGAGGGCACGCTGCAGCCGCGCAGAAAGCTCGTCGAGGTCACGCCGCGGCAGGGCAAGGAGCTGATCGGCGCCCGGAAGGGCACGCGTCGCGGAGCGCAGCATCTGGCGCTTGCGGTCGAGCCCGCGGGAGATCGCGGCACGCTGGCGGGCGCCAAAGCCTGCAATCATGGCCGCGAGGTCGGCCTGAACCGGCACGGCAAGCTCCGCTGCGGCCGTGGGCGTCGGTGCACGTAGATCCGCCACATGGTCGAGCAACGTCCAGTCCGTTTCATGACCTACAGCCGAAATGACCGGAATGCCGGATGCCGCCGCCGCCCGGGCGAGCGCCTCGTCATTGAACCCCCACAGATCCTCGAGGCTGCCCCCACCCCGGGCAACGATGATCAGGTCTGGCCGCGGAACCGCCCCCCCGGGCACGAGCGCATTGAACCCCGCAATCGCCGCGGTTGCTTCCGCACCGCAGGTCTCCCCCTGCACGCGGATCGGCCAGACGAGCACGTGCAACGGAAACCTGTCCGAGATCCGGTGCACGATGTCGCGAATCACCGCTCCTGTCGGAGATGTGACCACGCCGATGACGCGCGGCAGATAGGGCAGCTTCTTCTTGCGCGCCGCATCGAACAGCCCCTCGGCAGCCAGCTTCTGCTTGCGCGCTTCCAGCATCGCCATCAGTGCCCCGGCTCCGGCCGGCTCAAGCGATTCGATGACGATCTGGTATTTCGACGAGCCGGGATAGATTGTCAGCCTGCCGGTTGCGATCACCTCCATGCCCTCTTCGGGCGGGTATCTGAGCCGGCCCGCGGTCGCCCGCCAGATCACCGCTTCCAGTCGCGCCCGCTCGTCCTTCAGCGCGAAATAGCAATGGCCTGAAGGATGCGGGCCGCGATAGCCGGAAATCTCGCCGCGCACGCGGACATGACCGAATGCGGCTTCCACGGTGCGCTTCAGGGCGCCGGAAAGCTCGCTCACGGAAAATTCCACGATATTGGTTGTCGCGCGCGCTTCGGCGCCAGCCCCGGTATCCATGCCTCATTGGACTGCGCCCGGCGCCGTCCGTCAAGCCGGTCCGCCGGCGCGCGCCGGAGTGAGCCACAGGAAGCGCAGGTGACTTTCCAGTTCCGATATGGGACAGTCCCGCGGGGCAGGCATCAACGCAAGCCGAACTGGAGAAAAGCATGAAACGCAAGGCATCGGCCATATGGAATGGCGATCTCAAGACAGGCAATGGCACAATTTCCGCCGCATCGGGCGCATTGGCGGACACGCCCTATTCCTTCAAGACCCGGTTCGAAGAGGCAATCACCGGGACAAACCCTGACGAATTGCTCGCTGCCGCTCATGCCGGCTGTTATTCGATGGCGCTGAGCGCCCAACTTGCCGCAGCCGGGCACTCCCCGCAAAGCGTCGATTCACAGGCAACGCTGGAACTGGTGCCGGATGCGAACGGATTCTCGATCACGGGTATCCATCTCGAAACGACAGCCAACGTGCCCGGACTGTCGAACGACGTCTTTCAGGAGATTGCCAGGAAGGCAAAGGAAGGCTGCCCGGTATCGCGCGCGCTTGCCGTGCCGATCACGCTGGATGCGAAGCTGGCGGCCTGACATTCTTCGATCCGGCCTTTTCTCCCGTTCTGTCTCTGGTCGAAACGATCGGAACATGTCAAAGACCGCGCAGCGGGAAAAAGCAGGTTCCTTGACGCAAGATGAGTCTCTTCACGACGGCTCCGGCCAGCCAGGCCGATATTGACGGTGCCTATGCCTGGCTGCGCATGGGCATCTGCGTCATTCTCGGGACAATCGGTGGCGTCGGCATGTGGAGCGTCGTCGTTACCCTGCCGCTTGTCCAGGAAGAATTCGGCGTATTGCGCAGCGACGCCTCGCTGCCCTACACCGCCACAATGCTCGGCTTCGCCACCGGAAATCTCGTTTTCGGAAAGCTTTTCGACCGGTATGGCTCCGCTATTCCGGTTGCGTGCGCGGGCGTGATGCTCGGCGCCGGGTTCATCCTCGGCGCCGCGTCGCCCTCGCTCGCCAGGTTCACGCTGATCCACGGTGTCCTGATCGGCCTCGGCTCGTCGGTGACCTTCGCGCCGCTCATGGTCGATATTTCGCACTGGTTCGTGCGCCGGCGGGGAATTGCCGTCGCGGCAACGGCGAGCGGCAGCTATGTCGCGGGAATGTTCTGGCCGCTCGTCATGCAACCGATGATGGATGCCGGCGGCTGGCGATGGACCTATGTCGCGATCGGGGTCGTCTGCCTCGTGACTTTCCTGCCGCTCGCGGCGGCATTGCGTCGTGCGCCCCCGCCCTGTGACAGCGAGGGAAACGCAGCCGCCCGAAGTGCGCCCGGGACCGGCCAGCTCTCGACCGGACTGACGGCACGCCAGTTGCAGTTTCTCTTGATTGTCGCCGGACTCTCCTGCTGCATCGCAATGTCCATGCCGCAGATCCACATCATCGCCTATTGCGTCGATCTCGGCCATGGTGCGGCGCGCGGGGCCGAAATGCTGGCGCTGATGATGGGCGCCGGGGTCTTGTCCCGCCTGCTCTCCGGGCTCCTCATCGATCATCTCGGCGGCGTCCGGACGCTGTTGCTCGGCTCCATCGGCCAGCTCCTCACCCTGCTCCTGTACATGCCGTTCGACGGGCTGGCCTCGCTCTATGTCGTCTCCCTGGTCTTCGGGCTCTCGCAAGGCGGCATCGTGCCGAGCTATGCGATCATCATTCGCGAGTTTTTCCCGGCGTCGGAAGCCGGCTGGCGGGTCGGGAGCGTGCTGATGGCCACCATTGTCGGCATGGCTCTCGGCGGCTGGATGAACGGGCTGATCTATGATTTGACCGGTTCCTACAATGCCGCTTTCCTCAACGGCATCGCGTTCAACCTGCTCAACATCGCGGTAGTGTGCCTGATCCTGTTCAGCTCACGGCGGTACATGGATCCGATGCCGGCCTGATCCGGTAAGGCACCCGGCCGGATTGAATCATTCTTCCGGGTCGGGATCGGCCGATCTCAGGGAACTCAGCTTGGCGAACACCGCGTCGGCGTCGAGCTCCTTCTCTTCGGCCGGATCCGTTTCCTTGATCTCGAGATTCTCGGTTTCGCTCGCAGGCAGCAAGGTGTCGCCGGCCGGCTGGGCGGTCTGCCGGGCCGTCGAAGCAGAACGCTGGACCTCGAAATCGAGATCGATCTGCGAACACAGTCCCAGCGTCACCGGATCCAGCGGCTGCAGATTGGCGGAATTCCAGTGCGTGCGGTTGCGGATCTGCTCGATGGTCGACTTGGTCGTGCCGACCAGGCGCGAGATCTGGGCATCCTTCAGTTCAGGATGGTTGCGGAGCAGCCATAGAATGGCATTGGGGCGGTCCTGCCGCTTGGACAGGGGTGTGTAGCGTGGCCCCTTGCGCCGCGTCTCGGGGACGCGCACCTTCGGCTCCAGCAATTTGAGGCGGTACTGGGGATCTGCCTCGCCGCGTGCAATCTCCTCGCGCGAAAGCTGGCCAGTCATCACGGGATCGAGTCCCTTGATCCCCTGCGCCGCATCGCCATCGGCGATCGCCGAGACCTCCAGCGGGTGCAATTTGCAGAACTCGGCGATCTGGTCGAAAGTAAGCGCGGTATTGTCAACCAGCCAGACGGCGGTCGCCTTGGGCATGAGGGGCGTCTTGGCCATCAGAAAAAGTCCTCTCGTTCGCCCGCAAGGTCTGCACGGGCGGTGGGCATAGCCACCAGAAAAAGGGAATACCGAGAGCTATACCGGCATTTTTGACTGCTGACAACGGTTTCTGCAGCAATCTACCAGAAATCCGGCCGGCACTCCGCCAGGCGCGGACCGATCCGCAATGGCGCGATCTTTTCCACGAGTCCGGTGCGATCGGAAATTTCCATTGCGACGCCGCAGATCGTCGCCGGCCCCGTTGCTGCCTCGAAACGGCCGCGGGGAATGCGGGTGAGGAAACGGTTGAGCGGCTCTTCCTTGTCCATGCCGAGCGAGGAATCGTAATCTCCGCACATGCCGGCATCCGAGATGTAACCGGTGCCGCCATTGAGAATCTGATGGTCAGCCGTCGGGCAATGCGTGTGCGTGCCGATCACCGCGCTCGCCCGGCCGTCGACAAAGTGCCCGAAACACATCTTTTCCGATGTCGCCTCGGCATGGAAATCGAAGATGACGGCATCAGCCTGCTCGCCGAGCGGGCATGCGGCAAGTTCACGTTCGGCTGCCTCGAACGGATCGTCGAGATCCGGATGCATGAATACCTTGCCCATGATGTTGGCTACCATCACCCGCGCGCCATTTCGGGCGACATACAGTCCCGAACCCCGCCCCGGCGTGCCGGCGGGATAATTGGCCGGGCGCAGGAACTGCTCTTCCCGGTCGGCGAATTCCAGGGCCTCGCGCATGTCCCAGACATGATTGCCCGTCGTGACCACATCCGCGCCTGCCTGAAGCGTCTGATGCAGGATTGCCAGCGAGATACCGAAACCCGCGGCCGCATTCTCGCCATTCACCACGACGAAATCCAGGCGGTAGTCCGAACGGAGCCCTGGCAGGGCACGCCATACGGCAGTGCGTCCGCTACGTCCGACCATATCGCCAAGGAAGAGAAAGCGCATATCCCCTTTAGCCATTCCTCCGGAACTTGCGCAAGCCGCTTTCCGTAAGGATTGCGTCCAGCGCAATGTCATGCGGCTCGGGCTGGAATGGCGCCACTTGCTGGCAATCGAAGGCTATGCCGATCAGCAGGGGCCAAGTGCCGGCGCTACGAATGCGGGCGATCGCCCGGTCATAGAAGCCGGCGCCATAGCCGATGCGGTTCCCTTGCCCATCGAATGCAGCCAGCGGCAGCAGGATGCAACGGGGAACGAGCTGGCAGGCCGAGGCATCGGGGCCCATTGTGCCGAACCCGCCCGGAACCAGCGGCGCATGCTCGCAAAACTCCCGGAAGACGATCGTGACGGGATTGATGACGACCGGCAGGCAGAGTCGGGCGCCGCAATCACGCAGCGCTTGCATCAGAGGATGGACATCCGGCTCGCTCCGGATTGGCCAGAAGCCGGAAACAATCTCGCCGCGGGCATGCTCGATCTGCTCGGCGGCACGGGCCATTGCCGTCGCCGCGCTTTCCCGCTCGGCGGGCGTCAGCGCATCGCGGCGCGCCAGCGCCTCGGCCCTCGATCTCTGCTTGTGATGCCGGATTTCATTCATGAAGCAAACGACAAGAACTGGCGAACCACGACAACCGATGGAATCGGATCCCGGGAACCTACCAAAGTAGGTGGGCGCCGTGTGAAAGGACCCACGGGTCCAGCCAGGGACAGCTCCCTTCGAGATCGTAAGGCCCCGGGGAAATTGTTCCTGTCGGGAAGCGCAGTACGCCAAAGCCAATATAGGGTGCGATGCGCTTCCTAGCCAGTGCAAAGTTTCGTTTCTGCCGGCAGTTGCGCATGGGAGGAACCTTAATCCATGAGATGGCGCTCATGCACAAGGATTCTTCTCCGGACCGTTCCCTGGCTGGATTCCTGTTCCTTCAAGTGACGTCGCGCGGAGTGCTAGCTTGCGCCCACCGAAAACGGAAGAACGTGGCGGAGATGGACATGGCAACAGCACGACTGATTGGGGCGCTTGCGGGCGTCCTGCTCTCGGCAGGTCTCGCACAGGCATCGGATGCGCTTGTGACTGCCGAATGGGTAGAGGAAAATCTGGAAAATCCGTCGGTGCGGATCTTCGAGGTCAGCGTCGATACCGGCGTATATGAGCGCGGCCATATTCCCGGCGCCGCGCATCTGAACTGGCATACGGATCTTGTCGATCCGGTCCGGCGCGACATTGCCACGCGCGAGGCCTTCCAGGAGAAACTGCGCGAAACCGGCGTCGACGGCGAGACGACGGTCGTGCTCTATGGCGACAACAACAACTGGTTCGCTGCCTGGGGCGCCTGGGTATTCGATGTGTACGGCATCGAGGCGAAGCTGCTGGATGGCGGTCGCAAGCTCTGGGAAGCCAGGGGCCTGCCGCTGGATACAGCGACGCCGGAGTTTGCCCGCTCCGAAATCGTCCTGCCTGAGCGCAATGAGGAGTTGCGCGCCCGCTTCAGCGATGTGCTCGATGTGGTCGAGGGCAGGGTCGAGGCGAACATCATCGATATCCGATCCAATGATGAATATACGGGCAAGATCTTTGCGCCGGAAGGCGTGAAGGAACTCTCGGTTCGCGCCGGTCATGTACCAGGCGCGGTCAATGTCCCATGGGGCAGGATCGTCAACGAGGACGGCACCTTCAAGTCTCCCGACGAGATCCGGGCCATCTATGCCGAAGTCGGCGTGGACGGTTCGCTGCCGGTGCTCACCTATTGCCGGATCGGCGAGCGCTCCTCTCATACCTGGTTCGCGCTGAAACGCATTCTCGGCTATGACGCGCGCAACTATGACGGCTCCTGGACCGAATACGGCAACGCCGTCGGCGTGCCCGTGGTCAATGTTGCCGGGACTGTCTGGACCGGCCAGTAATCCGCACCCATTGCAAGGTGACGGCCGGGAGGCGGGTCAATTGCCCGCCTCCCTTTCATGCCGACGGGGATTTCCATGTACAAGGCACAGTCGCGGGTCTTCCTGCCGATACTCCTGCTCGCGGCGATCGCTCTTGCGGCCTGGGTGGTGCACGGGCAGCCGGAGGGACGGGCGCTTTCGTTCTCCCTGCTGGCCGGCGCAGCCTTCGGAATCGTGCTGCAGCGGTCGCGCTTCTGCTTTCTCTGCAATTTCCGGGATTTCCTGCTCCGACGCGAACCGCAGGGGCTGATCGCCATTCTGGTCGCTCTTGCCGCGGGGGTTGTACTCTATCACGCGGTCATGATGGCCTGGGTACCGGTGCCGCAAGCCGGACGGCTGCCGCCCAATGCCCATATCGGCCCGGTGGGACCGGTATTGGCCCTGGCTGCCTTCGTTTTCGGAATCGGCATGGCCATTTCCGGCTCCTGCCTGTCGGCCCATCTCTACCGGCTCGGTGAAGGCTCGCCGACTTCGCCCTTCGCGCTGATCGGCGCCGGTCTTGGCTTCCTGGTTGGTTTCCTGACGTGGAACCGGCTTTTCACGCTCTCCATCCATGCGAGTCCGGCATACTGGCTGCCGCACCGCATCGGGTATACCGGCACGATCCTCCTCAGCCTCGCCCTGCTGGCCTTGCTTGCAATCCTCATCCTGCGGCATGCTGCAGCCGGACGTAGCCAGGAGGCGACGACCTATGATCTGGCCGGGGTAGCCCGCAGCATCCTCGTTGACCGGTGGCCTCCCACGGTGGCGGGCCTTGCGATCGGCGCCCTGTCGGCCATTGCCTTTCTCCGGGTCGCGCCGCTCGGCGTGACGGCGGAACTCGGCAGCATTGCCCGCACCGCCGGCACCTTTGCCGGCATCCTGCCTGAATCCCTGCATGGGCTCGACATGCTCCGCGGCTGCGCTACGGTCGTGAAGCAGACAGTCCTGTCGCCGAACGGCCTGTTCGTGCTCGGCCTCGTCGTCGCCAGTTTTGCCGCCGCCCTGGCCTCGGGAAAGTTTCAGCCGCGCCGCCCGACCACCAGCGACATCGTGCGTGGCCTGTCAGGCGGCGTGCTGATGGGCTGGGGAGCCATGACGGGCCTTGGCTGCACGGTAGGTGTCTTGTTGTCCGGCATTCATGCAGGCGCGGTTTCCGGCTGGGTCTTTCTCCTGTTCTGCACCTGCGGCGTCTGGCTCGGGCTGGCCGCAATGCATCGCCTGGCGCCCCAACGCGCCTGACGCACAGGATCTTGTCCGGAAAGTGGGGGCCACTTTCCGGGATCATGCTCTACTGCCGCCCCGGATGGACGTC
>CAYLGY010000057.1:0-18163 GCA_964383325.1 uncultured Rhizobiaceae bacterium | reverse complement strand
TCCAGATCCGAACTTTTCTTCAGCCAGTCCGCTGCGCGAGTGAGATCTGGCGGCGTGTTCCGCACCGCTCCGCTGGACTCAATCTGCTATGGGACTGGCTATAGGAGCGGATGCGTTTCGTGCCCTACGAAGCTTGCCAGTCGTTCCCGTCCCCGCATGGATGATGAGACGGGCCAGGTAGCGCTGCATCGCACTTTTTCAGATGAACGGGTCCTCAACTCCAGACAGGGAAAATATCATGTTCAAGGTCGGGGGCTCCGGAAGTCGTTTCCATGCTGCTTTGTCGCGGCTGGGCGAATTATGGCCGGGCGTCGCCATTGTGTTGATCGTTGCGATTGCCGCGCGATTTCTTTCTGACCGCTATGGCGCGCCCGCAATGCTCATGGCGTTGCTGCTGGGCATCGCCTTCCATTTTCTCTCCGAGGAAGGGCGTTGCCGCGCCGGGATCGACTTTTGCGGCCGGACCGTGCTGCGATTGGGCGTTGCCTTGCTCGGCATGCGAATCAGCGTCGACCTCCTGGTCGACCTGGGCGCGTCGACCATTTTTCTCCTGGTGCTGGCCATTGCCGCGACGATCGGCTTTGGACTCCTCGGTGCCCGGCTGCTCGGACGAGGTTGGCGACTGGCCCTGCTGACCAGCGGCGCGGTATCGATCTGCGGCGCTTCCGCGGCGATGGCCATTGCGGCAGTGCTGCCGAAGAACCAGTATTCCGAGCGAAACCTGATCTTCACGGTCCTCTCGGTAACGGTGCTGTCGACCATCGCCATGATCGTCTATCCATTGTTGGGTCAATGGCTGCACCTCGACGACCGGGCCATGGGCATCTTCTTCGGCGGCACGATTCATGATGTCGCGCAGGTCGTGGGCGCCGGCTTTTCCGTTTCCACCGAAGCCGGGGAAACCGCGACGCTGGTCAAGCTCATCCGCGTTGCCATGCTGGCGCCGGTGGTTCTCCTTTTCGCGATCGCCTCGCGCCGGGTCACGGAGGCTGGGAGCGTGTTGCCGGATGGAGGTGCGGGCGCGGCGCGCCGGCCGCCCTTGCTGCCTGGTTTCGTGCTCGCCTTCCTGGCTTTGGCGGCGGTCAATTCCTTCGGCTTCATTCCCGCCGTCCTCGCCGGTCTCGGCGCGGATCTGTCGCAATGGGCGCTGGTGACGGGCATCGTTGCCGTCGGCATGAAGACCTCGCTCGGGCGGATCCTCGAGGTCGGCGGCGATGCGGTCGCCCTGATCATCGCCGAAACCGTGTTCATCGGGCTTTTCATCCTTGCCGGCCTCTATCTGTCGGGGCACATTGGATAGCCGATAGTCCGTCTATCCGCTCATGGATCGCGTCGTGCCCGCATGAACAGGCAAGCAGACCCGCCGGAGGCGCAGATTTCCCTGCGCAGGGCGCTCGGCGTCCCGTCGCTGCTGTTCTACGGTCTGGCGGTCATTGTCGGGGCCGGGATCTTTGTCGCCATCGCTTCGGTCATGGCCCGGGCGGGTGCTGCCGCGCCGCTTTCGTTTCTGCTTGCCGGTCTTGCTGCCGGCATGACCGGCCTCTGCTATGCCGAGCTTGCCAGCCGGTTTCCCGAGGCGGCCGGCGCGGTCGCCTATGTCCGGCAGGGGTTCGGATCCCTAGCGCTGGCCCGGATCGTCGCCATCGCGCTGACGGCCGCCGTCGCCATTTCGGCGGCGTCGATTGCGAGTGGTGCGGTGCACTATCTTTCCCTGCTGATCGGGTTATCTCCGCCTCTGCTGATTGCCATGCTCGTCGGCGCATTCACCTTGCTTGCAATGTCCGGTGTGCGGCAGAGCGTGGGCTTCGCCGTCCTGATCGGCATGATCGAGATCGCAGCGCTCCTCCTTGCGGCCGGGGCCGGTTTTCTTGCCGCGCCGGCCATCGATCCTGCCATCATGATTCCCGATGATCTTGCCGGCTGGCATGGCGTCGTGAGCGGCGCCTTCATTGCCTTCTTCGCCTTCATCGGCTTCGAAAGCCTGGTCAACATGGCCGAAGAGGCAAGGGACCCGCGCCGCACCATCCCCGTCGCCGTGCTCGGCGCGATCGCCTTCAGCACCTTGCTCTATCTCCTTGTCGCGACGGCGCTGGTGGTGGCCGGTCCGGAAGGCGGGCAGTTGACGGAACTCTTCGAAGGCGGCCACGCAAGCCTGTTCGCCGCGATCGGCGCGGTGTCGATCGCCAGTGGAGTCCTTGTCGAGATCATGATGCTGTCGCGGCTCTTCTTCGGCATGGCGCGACGCCAGCTGCTCCCGGCCAGGCTTGGCGAGGTGCATCCGCAGCGGCGCACGCCGATTGCCGCCACGGCGGTCGCGGGCGCCCTCGTGCTGGCGACGGCGCTGCTGGTGCCGTTCGAGAACCTTTTGAGCCTTTCCAATGCGCTGACACTGTCGATCTTCGTCGTCGTCGACCTGGCGCTATGGCGGATCCAGCGTCAGCGGCCCGCAGAGGGGCAGATCTTCTCCGTGCCGCGCTTCGTCCCGCCGCTCGCCGCGATGCTGGCTGGCGGACTCATCCTTGCCGAAATCATTGCATGAACGGGCAGGGCCTGCGGCCGTCTCGACCCTTCAGCTGCGCCTGGCCTCATGCTCCTGATGTCGCCGGATGGCGGCGCTTACCATTTCTTCGGCTTCTGCGCGGCCTGCCCAGCGCACGACCTTCACCCATTTGCCCTTCTCGAGATCCTTGTAGTGCTCGAAGAAGTGCGAAATCTGGTCGGTCAGGACTGGCGGCAGGTCCGTATGCTCGCGAATGCCGGTATAGAAGGGATGCAACTCGTCGACCGGGACGGCAAGGATCTTCTCGTCGAGGCCCGCCTCGTCCTGCATCAGCAATGCGCCGACTGGGCGGCAGCGGATGACCGCGCCCGGAATGACAGGCACGCTGCCCACTACCATGATGTCGCACGGATCGCCATCCTCCGACAGCGTATGCGGTATGAACCCGTAATTGGCCGGATAGTACATCGCGGTATGCAGGAACCGGTCGACGAACATCGCGCCGGAACTCTTGTCGAGCTCGTATTTCACCGGCACGCCGCCTACCGGGATCTCCACGATCGCATTGAGGTCGGCGGGCGGGTTGCGGCCGGCGCTGATCTTCGAAATGTCCATGTCAGGCTCCAGTGCTGTCTGCTGCTGCGCTCGCGCGGGTGGCCGCTCCGACGGCGGAGATCGCCGTCATGTTCAGGATGCCGCGCGCGGTGACCGACGGCGTGAGGATATGGGCCGGATATCTGGAGCCGAGCAGGATCGGGCCGACATGCAGGGCATCCGTAAGCGCCTTGACCGTGGTCAGGGTGATGTTGGCGGCATCGAGATTGGGGAAGACGAGAAGATTGGCCTCACCGGTCAGCGTCGAATGAGGGAACACCCGCTCGCGCAGGCTCTCCGACAGGGCCGCATCGCCATGCATTTCGCCATCGGCCACCAGATCCGGGGCCCGGTCGCGTAACAATTCGGCGGCGCGGCGCATCTTCAGCGAGCTTTCGGAATCGCGCGAGCCGAAATTGGAATGGGACAGCAGCGCGGCCTTCGGCGTCAGCCCGAAGCGGCGGATCTCTTCGGCCGCAAGGATGGTCATGTCGGCGATCTCCTCTGCGGTCGGATCGAGCGATACATAGGTGTCGACATAGAAGGTCACGCCGCGCTGCGAGATCAGCATCGAGAGGGCGGAATGCTCCTGGGCGGGATTCCTTCGCCCGAGAATGAGATCCACATAGCGCAGATGCCGTTCGAACCGGCCCTCCAGCCCGCAGATCATGGCATCGGCCTCGCCGCGCAGCATGGCGAGCGCCGCGATGACTGTCGGATTGGTGCGCACGAGCGCGCGTGCCGCCTCGATATTGATGCCGCGTCGCCCGGTGCGTTCGATCAGGAGATCGACATAGGCGCGGTAGCGCGGATCGTCCTGCGGATCGATGAGCTCGAAATCCTCGCCGGGCCGGATGCGCAGCCCGTGGCGGGCGAGGCGCGTTTCCACGACCTGGGGCCTGCCGATGAGGATCGGCTGGGCGATCTTCTCCTCGAGCGCGACCTGGGCGGCGCGCAGCACCCGCTCATCCTCGCCATCGGCATAGATGACGCGCTGCCTCTGAGCGGCCCGGGCGGCGGAGAAGACCGGCTTCATGACAATGCCGGACACGAAGACGAAGCGGTTGAGGCGGTCGAGATAGGCCTCCCAGTCCTCGATGGGGCGCGAGGCGACGCCGCTCTCCATCGCCGCCCGGGCGACGGCGGGCGCGATGCGCAGGATGAGCCGCGGATCGAAGGGGGAGGGGATGAGGAAATCCGGGCCGAACATGGGCGTGTCGGCGCCATAGGCGCGCGCGACGATGTCGGAGGGCTCTTCGCGCGCCAGCGCCGCGATCGCTTGCACCGCCGCGAGCTTCATGGCCTCATTGATCGCCGTGGCGCCGACATCGAGCGCCCCGCGAAAGATGTGCGGGAAGCAGAGGACATTGTTGACCTGGTTCGGATAGTCGGACCGGCCGGTGCAGATCATGGCGTCAGGCCGCGCCTCGCGCGCCAGTTCCGGCCGGATTTCCGGCTCCGGATTGGCAAGGGCCAGCACGAGCGGGCGGTCGGCCATTTCCCGAAGCAGTTCGGGCTTCAGCACATTGCCGGCGGAGAGGCCGAGAAAGACGTCGGCGCCGCCAATGACTTCCGCCAGGGTGCGGTGCGGCGTGTCCTTCAGATAGGGCGCCTTCCAGCGATCCATCTCCTCGACGCGCCCGACATAGGCGACGCCGTGCCGGTCGGTCACCCAGATGTTTTCGGTGCGGGCGCCCATCGAGACGAGCAGGTTGAGGCAGGCGAGGGCGGCCGCGCCCGCGCCCGAGGTGACGATCCTGGCTTCCGCAAGCGTCTTGCCAGCCAGTTCGAGCCCGTTCAGGATGGCGGCGGCGACAATGATGGCCGTGCCGTGCTGGTCGTCATGAAAGACCGGGATCGACATGCGCTCCTGCAGCCGTTCCTCGACCTCGAAACATTCGGGCGCCTTGATGTCTTCCAGATTGATGCCGCCGAAGGTCGGCTCCAGCGCAGCGATTGCGGTGACCATCTCGTCGATTCCGGTTGCATCGATCTCGATGTCGAACACGTCAATGCCGGCGAATTTCTTGAAGAGGATCGCCTTGCCTTCCATCACCGGCTTTGCCGCCAGCGGCCCGATATCGCCCAGCCCCAGCACCGCCGTGCCGTTCGAGACCACGCCGACGAGGTTGGCGCGCGAGGTATAGAGGGCTGCCGCGGCGGGATCCGCGGCGATCTCGAGACAGGGGACGGCCACTCCGGGAGAATAGGCGAGGGCAAGATCGCGTTGGCTGCCGAGCGGCTTGGTGGCATGGATCTCGAGCTTGCCGGGCGTCGGGTAGCGATGGAAATTGCGCGCCGACTCTTCAAACCCCGTCTCCCGGCTCCGATAGGCATCGCTTTCCATTGTCGAACTTCCCTTTCGCAATTTCGTCTGACCTCCGCGCGAATGCTTCGTGCGGTGCGGGCTAGCCCCACAATTCGCCATCGGGCGGATACACGATCGACCCATTGTAGCGAAGTCCCGGCTCGCGGTCGCGCGCCAGGAGCAGGGGGCCGTCCAGATCAACGAGATCCGCATCCTGTCCCAGCAGCACTGCCGGCGCCATCGCGAGGGAGGTACCTACCATGCAGCCGACCATGATCGAGAATCCGAGACGGCGAGCTGCCTCGCGCATGGCAAGCGCTTCGGTGATTCCCCCCGTCTTGTCCAGCTTGATGTTGATCGCATCATACCGGTCGCGCAGCGCCTCCAGATCGCCGGCAAGATGGACGCTTTCGTCGGCGCAGACCGGGACGGGCCGCTCGATCCGGGCGAGCATCCCGTCCGCGCCGGCCGGCAGGGGCTGCTCGACGAGTTCGAAGCCGGCTGCCGCGGCGGCGGCGAGATTGCGCTCGACCTCGTCCTCGGTCCAGCCCTCATTGGCGTCGGCGATGAGCCTGGCCGCGGGCGCAGCTTCCCGGATTGCGGCCATGCGCTCGCGGTCGCCCTCGCGCCCGAGCTTGATCTTGAGCAATGGCCGGTGAGCGGCGGCGGCCGCGGCCTGCGCCATGGCTTCCGGCGTATCGAGCGAGAGGGTGAATGCCGTCAGCAACGGCCCGGCCGTCCGCCCGCCGGTAATCTCGTCGCGGTTCGCCCGGCCGGTCTTCAGGTCCAGATCCCAGAGCGCGCAGTCAATGGCGTTGCGGGCGGCGCCCGCGGGCATCGCCTCACCGAGCCGGGTGCGGTCGAGCCCTTCGCGCAGACGCGGCGCCATTGCCTTGATGGCATCGCAAACCGTTTCCAGGCTTTCCCCATAGCGGGCATAGGGCACGCATTCGCCCCGACCCATGTGGCCGGCCTCGGCAAGCGTGCACAGGACGATCGAGGCCACCGTCCGGCTGCCGCGGGAAATCGAGAATTTCCCCGCGATCGGATAGTGCTCTACAATCAGGCTCAAGTTACGTTGCATGCGAGCTTCGGATCGATTCGTGAAAGCTGAGGACCAAGGTGAACCCAAGACCGGCATCCCGACCATGTTGACCAAAGCGCAAGCGGATGCAAGCGCGCCTGCAGCGGAGCTTCGTCTCGAGCCACAGTCCGAGGGCGGGCTGGAGGTTGCATTCCTCGGAGACTGGACGACCCGGTCCGTTTCGCTTGTCGACCGGCAGATGCGCGACCTCGAGCAGCGCGCCATTGCCGGGACGATGACCCTGAACCTCGCCGGCATCGAGAAGCTGGATACGGCCGGTGCATGGCTGATCCAGCGCCTGGTGGCAGCGCAGCGCAAGGCCGGAACGCAGATTGCCGCCCATGGCCACAGCGCCGGGACAGCGACCCTGCTGGAAGCCGTCGCGCCTGCTGCCGAGGCGGATGGCCTGCCGCCGCTGCCGGCGCTTTCCTGGTCGCCGGTCGTGGCGGTCGAGGCGCTCGGCAGGACGATGGTCGACATCTGGCGCGACTTCCTCCTGATGATGAACCTGCTTGGCGCGACGATCAGCGGTCCGAGGCTGAAGGCGGGGCGCGGCAAGGGTTTGCGTCCCGTCGCGATCGTCCATCAGATGGAGCGCATCGGCATTGGCGCCATTCCGGTCGTGGTGATGATGTCGACCATCATCGGCGCCATCATCGCCCAGCAGGGCGCCTTCCAGCTCCGCTATTTCGGCGCCGAGATCTTCGTCGTGGACCTGGTCGGCATCCTGGTGCTGCGCGAGATCGGCGTGCTCCTGACCGCGATCATGATCGCCGGCCGCTCCGGCAGCGCGATCACCGCCGAGATCGGTTCGATGAAAATGCGCGAGGAGGTCGACGCGCTGACGGTCATCGGCCTCAACCCGGTGGGCGTCCTGGTCTTTCCCCGGCTGGTCGCGCTGATCCTCATGCTGCCCTGCCTGGTGATCGTTGCCAATGCGGCAGCGCTCGGCGGGGCGATCTTTGTCGCCTGGTTCTATTCGGACATCCAGCCGGCGGCATTCATCGAGCGGCTGCGATTCGGGATCGGCGTGAACACGATCATGGCCGGTCTCATCAAGGCGCCCTTCATGGCGCTCATCATCGGCATCATTGCCGCGGCGGAAGGCATGAAGGTCGGCGGCAGCGCCGAATCGCTCGGACGCCGGGTCACGGCCTCGGTCGTAAAGGCGATCTTCATCGTCATCGTGGTAGATGGCCTGTTTGCGATGTTCTATGCGGCGATCGATTTCTAGGATGAGCGAACCCTTGGCGACCGAAACCGGCAATATGGAAGAGGCGGCGGCCCGTCGCCCGGATGTCCTGCTTTCGGCCCGCGACATCACGGTCGCCTTCGGGGAAAAGACCGTGCTCGAACATCTCGACCTCGATGTGCGGCGCGGCGAGATCCTCGGCTTCGTCGGGGCTTCGGGGTCGGGAAAATCGGTGTTGCTGCGCGCGATCCTCGGCCTGACCCGCAGGCAATCCGGCACCATTCACCTCTTCGGGCGCGACATAGATCGGGCCAGGGAGGAAGAACGGCTCCAGATCGACATGCGCCTCGGCGTGCTGTTCCAGCATGGGGCCCTTTTTTCTGCCATGACGGTGCTGGAAAACATCCAGGTGCCGATGCGCGAATATCTCGGCATGCCGCAGCGACTGATGGACGAGCTGGCCATGCTCAAGATCGAACTGGTGGGACTTGCACCCGATGCCGCGCGAAAATATCCCTCCGAGCTTTCGGGCGGCATGATCAAGCGGGCGGCGCTGGCGCGGGCCCTGGCGCTCGATCCGGATCTCGTCTTCCTCGACGAGCCGACTTCCGGGCTGGATCCGATCGGCGCCGCGGACTTTGACGATCTGGTGGTGAAGCTGCGCGACACGATGGGGTTGACCGTATATATGGTCACGCACGATCTCGACAGCCTGTTCACGGCCTGCGACCGTGTGGCGGTGCTTGGCAGGAAGCGCGTCCTGGTTGCGGGAACGATCCGGGAATTGCTCGAATTCGACGATCCCTGGGTTCAGGAATATTTTCGCGGCAAGCGCGCCCGGCGGATCGATCTTTCCGCAATCGGCCTCTGACCGCAGGACGGAATGGCGATGGAAACCAGAGCAAATTACGTTATCGTCGGTCTCTTCACCCTGATTGCCATCCTTGCGGCGTTCGGCTTTGTGTTCTGGACCGCCCATGTCGGGGAATCGGCGCAAAGCGCCACCCTGCGGGTTCGGATTCCCGGCTCGGCGGCGGGGCTCGGCCGCGGCAGCGCCGTGCTGTTCAACGGTGTCCGGGTCGGCGATGTGCGCCGCGTCTATATCGACGTTTCCAATCCGGCGGTTGCCATTGCCGATACGCAGATCGATCCGCTGACGCCGATCACGCCGTCCACGCGGGCATCGATCGGCATTGTCGGCCTGACCGGCACCGCCAATATCGAGATCAAGGGTGGCGACCCGAACGAGAAAAGCATCTTTCGCATTGCCGAGGAGAATGACACGGTTCCCGAAATCATCGCCGAGCCTTCGGTCGTGACGAACATTCTCGAATCGGCCACGACCTTTCTGGATCGCGCCGATATCATTCTCAGCGAGTTGCAGGGTTTTGTGAAGGATGCGCGCGCGCCGCTCGCCCAGACCCTCAGCAATACCGAGCGGTTCACGGCGGCCCTTGCCGACAATTCCGGCGAGATCGACGATTTCCTGCAGAGCGCCGGCCGGCTCGCCGAAACGCTGGACAGTGTTTCCGGACAGCTCGGTTCGACGCTCCAGTCTGCGCAGAAGCTGATCGATGCGGTGGACGGCGAGCGCATCGACCGCATCATTGCCAGCGCCGAGAGTTTTGCCGAAAAGGTGGACCAATCTGCGGAGAATCTCGGCGCCATCATGGGCAATGTCGAGCATGTCACGAAGAATCTCGCCGAGCTTTCGGAGCGTGCCGGCTCGACCCTGGAGCGGGTCGATGCGGTACTGGCCGGGGTCGATCCGGAACAGGTGCGCGGCGCCCTTGCCAATATTGCGGAGGCGAGCGAATCCGCCCGCACTGTGGCGGCCGACATCAACCGGGTAACGGCCCGATTCGGCGAACGCGCCGACGACATCGATACGATCATCACCAATGTCAATGAAATGTCCGAACGGCTGAACAAGGCCTCGGCGCGCGTCGATCAGGTGCTTGCCAGTCTCGACGGGGTGCTGGGCTCGGATGCCAGTCAGGGAGTGATCGCCGAGGCCCGCGCGACGCTCGAATCCTTCCGCCAGGTTGCCGAGACGCTGAATGCGCGCGCCGGGACGATCGTGGACGGGCTGGCCCGTTTCAGTGGTTCGGGCCTGCGCGATGTCGAGGCGCTGGTTCGCGATGCGCGGCGCTCGCTGACCCGCATCGAGCAGGCGGTATCCGATTTCGAGCGTAATCCGCAGCGGATCCTCAGCGGTGGAGAGGGTGGCGTTCCCCGCTATGACGGAAGGGCGCGGCGTTGACAGGGCCACGCCGGCAACGCAAGAGTCAGCGCGGTCTGCGAAAGCGAGGTGGCGGATGAGACGGTCGGCGCAAGTGGGAATGCTGGGCATGTTCGCCTTGTTGTCAGGTTGCGCCGCGCTGCCCGGCTTCGGACCCGGGCCGCTCGACACTTTCGAACTTACCGCGCCCGAGGCCGGGACTTCCGGCCGCAAGCTCTCGCGCCGCCAGCTGCTGATCGCCGAGCCCGGCGCGCTCAAGGCCCTGGACAGCGAGAACATCGTCATCCGCAATGCGCCCAATTCGCTGCAATATCTGGCCGGGGCGCAATGGTCGGACCGGTTGCCGAAGATCGTTCAGGCCAGGCTGGCGGAGGCGTTTCAGTCCTCAGGCCGGCTGGGCGGTGTAGGGCTTCCCGGGCAGGGTCTCGCCGTCGATTACCAGCTTGTCACCGAGATCCGGTCGTTCGAGATCCGCGTCGGGTCTGGGGAAAGCGCGCATGTCGAGCTTGCGGTCAAGCTGGTGGATGACCGCAATGGCGTCGTGCGCCGCAGCCGCGTATTCACAGCCAGCGCGCCCGTGATCGGCGCGGGCAATCAGCGATTCGTCACCGCGCTCGATCAGGCCTTTGCAATTGTGGCCCGTGAAATGGTCGACTGGTCCCTCAAGGGCATGTAGCGCATCTGGGAAGATCTGCGGGAATCAGCGATCCGGTTCGGTGCGGTTCCCGTTCGCGGTTTCCTGCCGGTTCCGCAGCCAGTCGAGCACGCCCTGCAGGATGAAGGCGGCCGCGGCTGAATCGATTCGCTCGGCACGCTTGCGGCGGGAAACATCCATCTCGATCAGGCTGCGTTCGGCGGCGACCGTGGAAAGCCTTTCGTCCCAGAGGAGGATCGGGAGCGGATGCACCCGGTCGAAATTGCGGGCAAAGGCGCGGCTGGCCTGCGCCCGCGGACCTTCGCTCCCGTCCATGTTGACCGGCAGCCCGATCACAAGGCCGACCACCTCTTCCCTGGAGAACAATTCGGACAAGACCCCGGCATCGCGGGTGAACTTGCTGCGCATGAGCACGGGACGTGGATGGGAAAACTTCCACGACCGGTCAGACAAGGCAATGCCGATCGTTTTCGTGCCGGGGTCGAGGCCCGCCAGTACGCCGGACGGGGGCAGGCTGGCCGCGAATGCTTCCGCGCTCAGCACCGGCATGGGCCGCCCATTTGCTTCGTGGTCGATCCCGTCATGGTCTGATTTCCCAGCGGCGATGGAACCACGTCCATTGTCCGGGATGTTCCCGCACCCATTGCTCGACAATATCATTGAGCATCTGGGCTGTCGCGGCGACATCGATCGCCCCGGCCGCATCCCTCGGCGGCTCGATCCGGTCCATGAATTCGATGCGGAACCGGTTGCCCGGTAGGCGGATGCATCGGCACGGATGGATTGCGCAATCGAAATGGCGGGCGAGCTTGGGGACCAGCGGATTGGTGCCGCACTCCCGTCCGAAGAAAGTGGTGCGGATGCCCTTCGGAAATTTCTGGTCGACCAGCACGCCGATATTGCCGCCCTTCTCGAGGATCCGGGCGAGCGCGAACGACGCTCCGGCGCGGGACGCCAGCATGTCGTAGTCCGACTGGTTGCGCAGGCTGGCTACCTTGCGGGCCAGGAACGGATTGTTCGGAGGCCGGAACAGGGCCGTGAGCTGCATGCCATAGCGTGCGGCCGCCACGGGAAGCAGCTCGAAATTTCCCAGATGTGCGGTGAAGAAGATGTGCGGTCCCGCTTCGTCCCTGATCCGCAGGAATTGTTCGATCCCGACGAATTCGACCCGGGCATTGCCGGGACCCTGCGCCAGGTGATCGTCGAACCAGTCGAGAAAGATGTACTCGACCATCAGTCGCGCCATGTTGTCCCACATTTCGAGGGCGATGGCTTCATGTTCGGTCGCATCCAGTTCGGGCATGGCCTTCGCGAGATTGTCAAGGGCGATCCGGTGACGGCCGGTAAGGGGGCCGATGCGGCGGGCGGCCCAGCCGGCAAACGCCATGACCTTGTCGACCGGGAACAGGCGCAGGATGCGCAGGATGGCGCTGACGAGGGTCGCCACCAGCCAGTACTGGACGAGTTGCAGGCGGCGCAAGGATTTCCGGGGCATTCCGAATTTCATCGAACGGCCCGTTGGCTACTGCACCGGCATCTGCGGGAGAGGGCCCGCAGGCGATGGCGATCCGATCCCGGCGTCAGGACCGGGCACATCGGGAGTGTTCTAGCCGTTGACATGCAGGATGATCTTGCCGAACACTTCCCGGCCTTCCATTCGCTCCAGGGCTTGCCCGATCTGGTCGAGACCGATCTCGCTGTCGATGACGGGTCTGACCTTGCCGCTGGCCATTCTTGCCATCGCGCTGCGCATGTTCTCCATGCGGCAGCCGAAGGATCCGAAGATCTTCAACTGTTGCTGGAAGAGCTGCATCAGGTTCATCGACGTGGCGACGCCGGAAGTCGAACCGCAGGTCACCAGCCTTCCGCCACGTTTCAGGCAAAGCATCGAGCCGGCCCAAGTGTCGGCGCCGACATGTTCGAACACCACATCAACGCCTTGCTTGCCGGTCAGCTTGCGCACGACACCCTCGAAACGGTCTTCCCGGTAATTGATGACATGGTCGGCGCCGAGCGCCCGCGCCTTGTCCATTTTCTCTGGCGAGCCGACCGTAGTGATCACCGTGCAACCCATCCGGCGTGCGATCTGGATTGCCGCGCTGCCAATGCCGGAGCCGCCGGCATGGATGAGGATGGTTTCGCCGGGTTGAAGCCTCGCATTGTCGAAGAGCATGTGCTCGACCGTGCCGAAGGTAATCGGAGAGACCGCCGCGCCAATTGCGTCGACCCCGGGGGGCGCCGGAACGAGAAGCCGGGCGGGCAGGTTGACCTTCTCTCGCGCGAAGCCATCGAGGTGGAAGCCATGCACGCCGCCGACATGCTGGCACAAATTGTCATGACCGCGCGCGCAGGCTGCGCAGAGGCCGCAGGTCCGGGCGCCATAGATCGAGACGAGCTGTCCCGGCAGAAGGCCTGACACTCCCGGTCCGACGGCGTCGACGATTCCCGAGGCCTCCGCGCCGATTACCAGTGGCAGCTTGCGCTTGGCAAACGCCATGCCGCGCCAGCCCCAGACATCGATATGATTGAGCGCCACGGCCTGCACGCGCAGGGTGACCTCGCCCGGGCCTGGTGCTTCCGGCTCCGGAAGTTCGACGGTCTCCAGAAGCCGGTCGTCAATAAGCTGTAGTGCTCGCATGCTCGACGTTTCAGGTTGCGGTTGCGTGAGCCGACCGCTTAGCCCGGTTCGCCCGTCAAGACAAGGCAGGCGTTCTGGCCGCCAAAGCCGAAGGAATTCGACAGTACCGCCGAGATCGGCATCTCTCGCTTCACATTCGGAACGACATCGAGTTCGATCGCGGGATCGGGCTGGTCGTAATTGATCGTCGGCGGCAGGATCCCGTCGCGCAGGCTGAGGAGCGAGAAGGCCGCCTCGATCGCGCCGGCGGCCGACAGCGTGTGGCCGATCATCGACTTGTTGGAGGAGATCGGAATTCGCGGCATACGCTCGCCGAAAACGGCGGACAGGGACAGATGCTCCATCTTGTCGTTCTCCGGCGTCGACGTGCCGTGCGCATTGATGTAATCGATTTCGGCCGGTTCCAGATCCGCGTCTTCCAATGCTGCCCGAACCGCACCGATTGCCGGAGATCCATCCGGCTTGGACCGGGTGCGGTGGAAATCATCCGCCTTCTCTCCGCACCCTGCGACGAAGCCCAGCACCTCTGCACCCCGTGCGCGCGCGGATGAAAGCGACTCGAGAACCAGTGCCGCCGCACCCTCGGCAAGCACGAAGCCATCGCGATCCCTGGAGAAGGGCCTGGAGGCCTTCTCGGGCGGATCATTCTGTGTCGAGAGCGCCGACAGCAGGGAGAAGCGGATCAGCGCCTCCGCCGATCCCGAGCCGTCCGCGCCGATTGCGATGGCCCGGTCGCACTCGCCGCGCCGGATGGCCTCGCAGCCGAGCTGGATTGCCGTCGCACCTGAGGCACAGGCTGTCGAAAGCGTGACCGGCAGGCCGCGCACGCCAAGGAATTCCACAAGCCGGCTTGCGATGGAGCCGAAAAGGACTTCTTCAAACAGTTCCCGACCATGGCCGAGGCGCGCCGCTTCCAGGAGCCGTTGATAGACGGGCTGCGATGACTTGCCCGCATGGCGGTAGAGTTCGAATCTCTGCTGCCAGTCCATTTCCACCGGTGGCGCGGCGAGAAACAGGGGGCCGTCCAGCGCGCCCGGTGCGATACGAGATTGCTGAAGGGCTTCCTCGGCCGCCATCCGTGCCATCGCAGTCGTATGCGCGACAGTTCCCTGTCGGCTGCTGTCGAGAAAATCGACCATTCCGGAAATGGTGGTCGCAAGATGATCGACCGGGAAACGGGTGATTTGCCGGATACCCGACTGGCCGGCAACGAGCGCCTGCCAGTTTTCCTCGCGTCCGGCGCCCAGGGAAGTCACGATACCGATCCCCGTAACCGCAACTCGGGGCCGTTGCCTGCTGTCCAGATCTGCCGCCATGACCTTCCTCGTTCAATCGGCGCGCGTTACGCAGGCAGCACCTTCAGCGCGCGTCATGCCTACCGCTGTCGCCAAAACGGAATGTACCGCCCCGCTTACCGCAGCCTCGCCGGATGCGAGCGGCGCTGGCGCCTCGCCCTTGCTGGCTATGATGGCGGCAAGCGCGACGGCAAAGGGCAATTGCGCCTCCTTCACATGGCCGAAGATTGCAGAGATGCCGCGGAACGGCACCCCAGCCTTCTCCAGGGCCCACCTTTCTCTTTCCGTTGCCGCATGCGCGCCGGATGCAGCGGAGAGCACCAGATCCACCGGCTTGTCACCTGTTGCCGCAGCGAACATTTGCGCAAGGCCTTCCGCATAGCCCGCGCTCCTCGCTGCCTGGCCAGCCATACAGCTGCCGATGCGAGCGTATATGCGCGCGCCGCGCCCCTCGGCGTGCTCCCGATTCTCCAGTACGAGAAAGGCGCTGCCGGAACCTTCGATCAACCCGCCCCCCGCTGCGCCGCGCCGTTCCCACAGCGGCATCCATGGCCCTTCATGCAGAAGGCCGCCAAGCGCATGGATGAGCAGGAAATCCGGTGTCTCGCAGATATGTGCGCCGCCAACGAGCGCGTGGGTGGATTGTCCGTTGCGGATGCGCGCCACGGCCTGCTCGATGGCGGAGATGCTGCCGCCTTCCTCGCCCATGAACGTGCGCGATGAGCCGGTAACCTTGTGAACGATCGAGATATTGCCGGCCAGCAGATTGGACAGTTGCGCAAGGAACAGGGTCGGACGCAACTCCGTCGTCAGGATCCGGTTGATCTCCGGATCTTCCGCCGACGCTGCCGCCTGCAGGATCGCCGCATCGACCTCCAGATCCCGCGCCCCGCCGCCGGCGGATACCGTCATGTCCATGCTGCCACAGCGTTGCTCGTCCCCTCTCAGTCCTGCGTCCTCCAGCGCAAGTCCGGCCGCGTGGACGCCGAGCCGCTGCCAGGTATCCATCTGGCGCAGATCGCCGCGCTTCGGGATCTGGGTCGACCAGTCGATTTCCGGCAAGGGATGCACGGGGTAGGGGGCGAACCTGTCCGCATCGACAATGGGCCTGCCTGCCGCAAGGGCATTCCAGTGCGCATCGATTCCCTCGCCGGCCGAGGAAACGAGACCAATGCCGGTTATGACAACATCCTGGCTGCGATTGTTCATGCTACAGGTTCATCTTGCGGGGTCACGACGTCCGGTCACGCGCCTTTCGCTGCCACCAGCTCCTCGATCTTGGCGCACAGGTTCTTCATGACGAAATATTCCTCGGTCGGCGTCTTGCCGTCATTGACTTCCTGCGTCCATTTCTCAAGTGGGATCTTGATTCCGAATTCCTTGTCGATCGCGAAGACGATGTCGAGGAAATCCAGGCTGTCGATTCCGAGATCGTCGATCGTGTGGCTTTCAGGCGTGATCCTGTCCCGCTCGATTTCGCTGGTTTCGGCGATGATGTCCGCGACTTTGTCAAAAACTTGCGACAATGTGAGTATCCTGCTTTTCGAGTCCACAATTCCCCGACGGCTCTAGCCGGTTTTTCCGGCAAGGAAAAGGACATATATGTTTCAGCAGGGCGACCTTCTCCTGTTATGATGCGAATCACAAGGGCAGCCAGCCTTTGCCTGACAGGGAGCTGTTACACGAAGCGCCCAGGCTCCATCCCGTCGAGAAGAAGGGGTCCGCAAAGGGTCCAGTGAGGAACGCACATGCTACAGAGAACCAGCCATTTCCTGCGAGAGGCCAATCTGATCGATGGCGAATGGGTGCAGGCAGATTCCGGCGAGACGATCGACGTCATCAATCCGGCGAACGGACAGCGCATCGGCTTCGTCCCGAAATCCGGCGCGGCCGAGACCCGGCGTGCCATCGAGGCCGCCGAGCGCGCATTTTCCGAATGGCGCAAGACCTCCGCATTGCACCGTTCCCAGCTCTTGCGCAAGCTTCATGATGCCATTCTCGACAATCAGGATGCGCTCGCCGAACTGCTGGTGATGGAGCAGGGCAAACCGCTTTTCGAGGCCAGGGGCGAGATCGGCTCTTCCGCTGCCTATGTCCTGTGGTTTGCAGAGGAGGCCCGCCGGATCTATGGGGATACCGTGCCTTCGCCCTGGACGGATCGTCGTATCCTCGTCACGAAGGAACCCGTCGGCGTTGTCGGCGCGATCACGCCCTGGAATTTCCCGTCGTCCATGCTGGCACGCAAGATCGGCCCGGCGCTCGCCGCGGGCTGCACCGCGGTTGTCAAGCCGGCGACCGCAACGCCCTATTCTGCACTTGCCTGGGGCGTGCTTTGCGAGGAGGTCGGTATCCCGAAGGGTGTCGTCAATATTGTTACGGGTTCTGCCTCGCAGATCGGCAATGAACTTTGCGATCATCCGCTGGTGCGGAAGATCACCTTCACCGGTTCGACCGAAGTGGGCAAGCTCCTGCTGCAGCGCGCCGCCGGCACGGTCAAGAAGGTCTCGATGGAGCTTGGCGGCAACGCACCCTTCATCGTCTTCGAGGATGCCGACATCGATCGCGCCGTTGCGGGGGCGATTACGGCCAAATATCGCAATAGCGGGCAGACCTGCGTCTGTACCAACCGCTTTTTCGCCCAGGATGCGATCTACGACGAATTTGTGGAGAAGCTTGCAGAAGCTACCGGTCGGCTCAAAGTGGGCCCCGGCCTTGAGGAAGGCACCTTGCAGGGACCGCTTATCGACGAGAATGCAGTGGCCAAGGTGGAAGAGCTGGTCGCCGACGCCACCAGCAAGGGCGGGCGAATCGTCGCGGGTGGCGCACGTCACCCGCTTGGCGGAACTTTCTTCCAGCCGACGGTCATTGCCGATGCGACGAACGAGATGCGCTTCACCCAGGAAGAGATCTTCGGGCCGGTATCCCCCGTATATCGCTTCAGGACCGAAGAGGAGGTGATCCAGCGTGCCAATGATACGGTCTATGGGCTGGCGGGCTATTTCTACACGCGGGATCTCGGCCGCGTCTTTCGTGTGATGGACGGTCTGAAATATGGGCTGATCGGGGTCAATGAGGGTCTGATCACCACGCCGGAAGCGCCCTTTGGCGGGCTCAAGGAATCAGGCCTCGGCAAGGAAGGCGGATATCAGGGCATCGAAGACTATCTGGACAGCAAGTATGTCTGCATTGGCGGCCTCGGTTGAGGTCGGGAAGGGCGCCCAGCAACTGCCTTTGCGCCCTATGGGTGCTGCGGGTTCCGACTCGCGGCTCCCGATTCGCCCCCGTAGCAGGGCAAGGTTGGGGAATTCAGGTTTCAGCAAGAGTCGAAGCCGATTGACACGAAACGCAAGTACTTGCTCGATTCGATGCGTTTCTGGTGGGCGGTGAGAGACTCGAACTCCCGACATCCTCGGTGTAAACGAGGCGCTCTACCGGCTGAGCTAACCGCCCTGGCGAGGCGCTGTGTAGTGCCTTGAGGCGCGCTTCGCAAGGAAAATCCGCTCCCTGACAACTCTCTGTCAAAAAGCCTGCATGGCTTGTTGACAGATGCCGGCCGAGCGCTTAGATCACGGCCATCAGGCGGGCGCCATGCCCGCACGAAGCGCGGGTGTAGCTCAGTCGGTTAGAGTGCCGGCCTGTCACGCCGGAGGTCGCG
>CAYLGY010000056.1:0-18549 GCA_964383325.1 uncultured Rhizobiaceae bacterium | reverse complement strand
TGCCCTACATGAAGGTCGTCATCGACACGATGAAGGAAAAGGGCATCCGCGACGACTACATCGTGCTTGTCGGTGGAGCGCCCCTGAACGAGGAATTCGGCAAGGCCGTTGGCGCCGACGCCTATTGCCGTGATGCCGCCGTGGCGGTCGAAACGGCGAAGGCGCTGATCGCCCGCCGGCACAATCAGGCCGCGGCGACGGCCTGACGCCTGCCTGCCCGTACGGGTGATGCGGAGGCTGTGGAACCGTTGTGAGCGAGTTCGGTGAGGTTGCATTGGCCAAGGGCCGCTCGTCGCGGCCCGAGGCGGAGCGTGTCCGCGTCATTGCCTGCGGCATGATCGCGCGGGAGATCCTCGCCATCAAGCAGCAATACGGGCTCGACCATCTCGATCTGGTATGCTTGCCGGCGCAATATCATTATACGCCGGACCGCATCGTGCCCGCGATGGAAGAGGCGATCGAGGAGGCGCACCGGCACGGCATCGTCCGCATCTTCGCCGGCTATGCCGATTGCGGCACCGGCGGGCAGCTCGACGCGCTGCTTTCACGCTACGGCATCGAGCGAATTGCAGGTCCGCATTGCTTTGCCGCCTATCAGGGTCTCGCGCATTTTGCCTCCATCGCGCAGGACGACATGACCTCGTTCTACATGACCGATTTTCTCTGCCGTCATTTTGATGCCTTTTTCCTGAAGCCCATGGGCCTCGATCGCCATCCCGAACTGATTCATGATTATTTCGGCAATTACGAACGGCTGATCTACCTGGCGCAAACCGACGATCCGGAGCTGGAGCAGGTCGCAAGGGATGCCGCGAAATGGATGAACCTGACCTATGAGCGCCGCTTTACCGGCTATGGCGATCTTGTCCCCGCAATGCTCGGCGCAATGCGAAGCTGATTCGGATCGCGACCGAATTCTTTCAGGTGACAGATCCTTACAGAGATGTCACAATTCGTAAGCTCCCTGGTTGCAGGATACAGGAGACTCCATCAGAGCATGCGCCAATGACCGACAGGACAGCCATCTTCGGACGCCGCGAAGCAAATCTGCCACCAAGACTGTCGTCGATCCTGGGCACGCTTGCCGAACGCTCCTCTGGTCCCATAACGGTCGGGCACATCCGGGACGCGCTGGGCGACCGGAGCTTTGCAGCCCTTCTGGCCTTTTTCGCCGCCATCAATCTCCTGCCGCTTCCTCCGGGCACCACGCTGATCCTCGGTCTGCCCATGCTGCTCATCACCGGCCAGATGCTTCTGGGGCAAGGCACGGTGTGGCTGCCGCGCTCGGTCCTTTCCCGTTCGCTCAGCGCTCAGCGCTTCCGGCGCATGACCGAGCGAAATCTGCCGCGACTGCTGAAATTCGAAAAGCTCATCCGGCCGCGCTGGTGGCCGTTTCCCTCCAGCGCCATGGCCGACCGAACGATCGGCCTGATCGGGTTCGTCCTGTCGGTCATCGTCACCCTCCCCATTCCGCTGGGCAACTGGCTACCCTCTTTCGCGGTATTCCTGATCGCGCTCGCCCTTTCCGAGCGTGACGGAATCTGGCTCGGCATCGGCCTCCTCATCGGCCTGCTCTCGATCCTGCTCGTTACCGCAATCGTCGGCGTCGCCGGAACGGTTGCAGCCGGAATGCTCGGCTAGCGCCATCCCGATTCAGACTGAGGACCTGGTTGCGGCGCGTCTCCGGGAGCGGACACGTCGCTTTTGAATGGGGTTGCGTCGTTGGGTAAACAGCAGCGCCACCCCATATGCGGCATTGAATTTCCCCACAGGTTTCCGGAGCGGTGCGGCATGGCCAGTCTTGTAATCGTCTATTGGCGCGACATTCCCGCGCAGGTCATCGTGAAGAAGGGGCGTCAGTCGGCCAAGCGCGAATTGTCGCTGCGTTTCACGGAAGCCATCGACATGTGCGCCATGCGCAGCGGCGCTGCCGGGACGGATGAATATCTGGCGGAATGGCGGCGAAGCGAGCCGGTGGAAGTCAGCGACGACCTCGATCGGGAAGCCGATCTGGCTGCGGCCCGGCTCGAGGAAGAGTTCCCCCGCGAGCGCCTGGTTGCGCTTGCCAAGGCAGGCGGGCGGGCGCATGTCGGATGAGCCGCGCACGGTTCCCCAGGCGATCCTGGTCCGCAGGGCAGCCGCGAGAAGGGAGTTCCAGCCTGCCGATGTCAGCCCGCAGCGGCGGCAGAGGCGTCGCTATACTGTGCGCCTGTGGTCTGTGCGCAATGCACGATTGCTGGAATGGTTCTACGCGCGCTTCGCGGACGTGTTCCTTGCCTTGCATCCGTTCTGGAAGCGGATCGGCTATCACCGTGCCGAGCGGCCCGTCACCTTTGTCGAGCGTAACGTGAAGGGCTTCCTGTTCGATTGCCGCATGTGCGGCCAGTGCATCCTGTCCTCGACCGGAATGTCCTGCCCGATGAACTGCCCCAAGCAATTACGCAATGGACCGTGCGGTGGAGTCCGGGCCAATGGCAATTGCGAGGTCGAGCCGGACATGCCCTGCGTCTGGGTCCAGGCCTGGGACGGCGCGAACCGCATGCGCCAGGGCAGAGAAAGGATGCTGGCGGTCCAGAAGCCGGTGGACCAGTCCCTGCGCGGGAGCTCCGCCTGGCTCCGCGTGACGGCCGAGGCCGCGCGCGCCAGGGAAAAGGCAGCAGGCCAATGAACGCGACCGACCGGAATCCCCTTGGCGACCACTTGCCGCTCGATCCCCTCCCCGGCCATTCCTCGCGCGGGCGCCTGGAACGGATCCTGCGCCGCGGCGAATTTGCCGTGACGGCAGAGCTGAATCCGCCCGACAGTGCCGATCCGATGGAGGTCTACGAACGCGCAGCCATTTTCGATGGTTGGGTGGATGGCATCAATGCGGTCGACGCTTCGGGGGCCAATTGCCACATGTCTTCCGTCGGGATCTGCGCCTTGCTTACCCGAATGGGCTATGCGCCGATCCTGCAGATCGCCTGCCGCGACCGCAACCGGATCGCCATCCAGGGCGACGTCCTCGGAGCGGCGGCCATGGGCGTTGCCAATATCCTCTGCCTCACCGGCGACGGCGTGCAGGCGGGCGATCAGCCTGGAGCCAAGCCGGTCTTCGATCTCGATTGCATGAGCCTGCTCGAAACGATTCGCACCATGCGCGACGAGGCCCGCTTCCTGTCCGGCCGGAAGATCACCTCGCCGCCGGAAATCTTTCTCGGCGCGGCGATCAATCCGTTTGCGCCGCCTTTCGATTTCCGCCCGCACAGGCTGGCGAAGAAGATCGCTGCCGGAGCCCAGTTCGTCCAGAGCCAGTACTGCTTCGACGTCCCCATGTTCCGCGACTATATGAGCCGGATACGCGATCTCGGGCTGACGGAGGCCTGCTACGTGCTTTGCGGGGTCGGCCCGCTCGCATCGGCCCGGACCGCCCGGTGGATTCGTTCGAATGTGCCTGGCGTTCATATTCCCGATTCGGTGATCGAACGGCTGGAAGGCGCGGCCGACCAGAAGCTGGAAGGCAAGAAGCTGTGCATCGACATCATCAACGAGGTCAAGGAAATCCCGGGGGTCGCCGGCATTCACGTCATGGCCTATCGCCAGGAGGAGTTCGTGGCCGAGATCGTGCACGATTCCGGTGTCCTCAAGGGCCGCAAGCCCTGGACTCGCGAACCGCGCCCCGAAGATGCGCTTGTGGTCGAAAGGCTGGAGGAAGCGCTGGACAATCCCGTACCGGGAGGCAGTTGAAAGCATAGAAATAACGATATAAAGAAGTCGTTATATGATCAGTGCCGTCGAGTACGGCTTCAATCCATGACCCGACGGGAAGCGCCTGAAAGGCCCCCGGCCAGCGAGAGAGGACCCATGACCCGCACCATTGTTGCGTCTGCCACGAGGGAAGTCGTCATCGGCTTCGACCAGCCCTTTTGTGTCATTGGCGAAAGGATCAATCCCACCGGGCGCAAGAAGCTTGCAGCAGAGATGATCGAAGGCAATTTCGATACGGTTCGCAAGGATGCGCTGGAGCAGGCCGCTGCCGGGGCGACGATGCTTGATGTCAATGCTGGCGTGACTGCTGTCAATCCGAACGAAACCGAGCCTGCGCTTCTGGTACAGACGCTTGAGATCGTTCAGGATCTGGTCGATCTGCCCCTTTCCATCGATAGTTCCGTCACTGCGGCCATCGAGGCTGCACTCAAGGTTGCCAAGGGCCGGCCGCTGGTGAACTCGGTCACGGGCGAGCTGGAGAAGCTGGAGGCGATCCTTCCCCTCGTCAAGAAGTATGATGTTCCGGTCGTCGCCATTTCAAATGACGAGAACGGGATTTCGGAAGATCCCGACGTGCGCTTCGCGGTGGCGAAGAAGATCGTCGAACATGCGGCCGATTACGGCATACCTGCCCATGACATCGTCGTCGATCCGCTGGTCATGCCGATCGGCGCCATGGGCACGGCTGCAAGGCAGGTGTTTGCCCTGCTGCGGCGCTTGCGCGAGGAACTCAAGGTCAATACCACCTGCGGCCTGTCGAACATTTCCTTCGGCTTGCCGCATCGCCATGGCATCAACGCGGCCTTCATCCCGATGGTGATCGGCGCCGGCATGACCAGCGCGATCATGAATCCGTGCCGACCGCAAGAGATGGAAATGGTGCGGGCTGCCAATGTGCTCAACAATACCGATCCGAATTGCACGCAATGGATCAAGATGTACAAGGACTTCCAGCCGCAGGGCGGCGGTGCCGGAGCCACCCCGCCAGCGACGGGAAATGAACGCTCGGGTCGGCGCGGCGGCAGGGCCGCGCGCATGGCGCGCGGTTGAACCCGGTACTGAACAGGCCGCGCCATTTCCAGGCGCCGGGACGAGGTGAGGCGAAATGAGCAAGGATCCTCTGGTGCTCTTCATGCCATCCGGCAAGCGCGGCCGTTTTCCGATCGGTACGCCCGTGCTGGAAGCGGCGCGCCAGCTTGGCGTATATGTGGAGAGTGTCTGCGGCAGCCGGGGAATCTGCGGGCGCTGCCAGATCGAGATCCAGGAGGGCCGGTTCGCGAAGCATGGCATTACGTCATCGCTGGAGCACATCTCCGAATTCTCACCCAAGGAGAAACGCTATGCAGAAAAGCGCGAACTGAAGCCCGGACGGCGCCTCTCCTGCTCAGCCACCATACAGGGCGACCTCGTCGTTGATGTGCCGCAGGACATTGCGATCAATGCGCAGCTCGTGCGCAAGGCTGCGACCGACCGCGTCATCGAGCGCAACCCTGCCGTGCAATTGTGCTTTGTCGAGGTGACGCAGCCAGACATGCACATGCCGCTTGGGGATCTCGATCGATTGCTGCTGGCGCTGGAACGCGAATGGGGCTACCGGGATGTGGCCGTGTCGCAGCACCTGCTGCCACAGGTCCAGAAGATCCTGCGGGACGGCAACTGGTCGGTCACGGCGGCGATCCACAGGGACGAGGCAGATTCACGTCCGACCTTGATTGCCCTCTGGCCAGACCTGCAGAACGAGGCATATGGCATTGCCTGCGATATCGGCTCGACGACGATCGCCCTGCATCTGGTGTCGCTTCTTTCCGGTCGTGTCGCTGCGTCCGCCGGCGCGCCAAATCCGCAGATCCGGTTCGGCGAAGATCTGATGAGTCGCGTCTCCTATGTGATGATGAATCCCGACGGACGCAAGGCGATGACCCTTGCCGTGCGCGAGGCCGTGAACGATCTCATCGGTCAGGTCTGCGCCGAATCCGGCGTGTCTCGCAATGATGTTCTGGATGCAGTGTTTGTCGCCAATCCGATCATGCATCACCTGTTTCTCGGCATCGATCCGACCGAACTCGGCCAGGCGCCCTTCGCGCTCGCAGTCTCAGGCGCGGTGCACGGATCGGCCCCCGCGCTTGGCCTTGAGACCAATCCCGGCGCGCCCGTCTATCTCCTGCCCTGCATCGCCGGCCATGTAGGTGCCGATTCGGCTGCCGTCACCCTGTCTGAAGGCCCGCACCGACAGGACCGGATGATGCTAGTGGTTGATGTCGGCACCAATGCCGAGATCGTGCTCGGCAATCGCGACCGGATCGTCGCCGCGTCCTCGCCCACCGGGCCGGCCTTCGAGGGAGCGGAGATTTCCTCGGGCCAGCGGGCAGCCCCCGGCGCCATCGAGCGGGTGCGGATCGATCCGGATACGCTGGAGCCGAGGTTCCGAATCATCGGCGTCGATCTGTGGTCGGACGAGGAGGGCTTTGCCGAGGCGGCCGCGGCAACGGGCGTCACCGGCATCTGCGGCTCGGCGATCATCGAGGTCATTGCCGAAATGTACCTGGCGGGCATCATTTCGGAAGATGGCGTGATCGACGGCGCGCTGGCCGACAGGAGCCCGCGCATCTTCCAGCAAGGACGGACCTATTCCTATCTGCTGCATGAAGGCCCGCAGAAGATCACGGTGATGCAGACCGATGTACGCGCCATCCAGCTTGCGAAGGCGGCGCTCTATGCCGGCGTGCGCCTGCTCATGGGCAAGCTCGGCATCGAACAGGTCGACATGATCCGGTTTGCGGGCGCCTTCGGCTCCTTCATTGACCCCAAATATGCCATGGTACTGGGCCTGATCCCCGATTGCGACCTCGCGGAGGTCAAGGCAGTCGGCAATGCCGCCGGAACCGGAGCAATGATGGCGCTGCTGAATCGTGAGCACCGCCGCGAGATCGAGGCCACGGTGCGACGCATAGAGAAGATCGAGACCGCGCTTGAGCCAGAGTTTCAGCAATTGTTCGTCAATGCCATGGCGCTGCCGAACAAGGTCGATCCCTTCACCCGACTGCGGGAAGCGGTGGCTTTGCCCCCACGCAAGCTGCTCGAAAGCGAATCTGCCGGTCCTGGCGGTCGGCGCCGGCGGGAGGGCGGCAGAAGAACCCGTGCCGGCTAGACGGCGATCCCGGAAGGCAGACTTGCCTTTCGGTAAGTATCCGCTGTAAAATAAGAACTTAGGTCAATCTCTTCATATGAGCGAATCTGGAAATCAGGCGTAATCACGGTGTCCGGATTCCCGCCAGCGCAACAAGCTTCGCACAACATAATGTCGCAAGCTCTGTGGCCCATTGCCTTGCGCGAAACGGCATTTTCTCGTCCCTTCAGGTGAGACAGATTCCATGCTTCGGCCCCGCCTGCGTGCTCCCCTTCTCGACTGGGGTGCTTCCGGTGCATTCACTGGCCCATGCATCCGGAAGCAAGTCGAACTCCGAATTTCAAAACACAAGCATTGACATGTCAGCGGCGCTGTAATTAAGGTCGTACAAGCGCACGGATAGATGTGGACGGTCAAGCTGCAATTGGAAGGCATTTTTTCCAGCCGCGGAATGGAGCAGCATCATGTATTTCTCCAGCAGGAAAGCGAATATCGCGCCATCCCAGAGACGGGCTAGGTGTATCACCTTCATGACACATGTAAGAGTCGCAACGTGACGCCGATAATACCTGTCTTTACGGGTATGCGGATTTGATATTCGATTTTTCTGAACTGACACCTTGCAATTTTCATTTATGGCGAGTCACGCAAGATCCGAGAAATCTGAACTGGAGATAAGGGGAGAAAGATGAAGAACTGGATCAAGATCGGGATCGCCGCCCTCGGAGCGACATTGCTCGCGACGGCTGGCCATGCCCAGAACGAGGAGCCGATTGTCTGGCGTCTTTCAAGCTACAATAGTGAGACGACGGGCCTTTACCGAAATATCGTCATTCCCTTCACCGAGCGCGTGAACCAGCTGGCTGGCGGTCGCCTCGTGATCCAGCCCTATCCGGTTGACGTGCTCGCGCCCGCAACCCGGAACCACGAAGCGGTGCTCGATGGGACCGCGGACGCGGCAATGACCACGCCGCTCTATGTCGTCAATCAGGATCCGGCCAATGCATTCTATGCCGGTCATCCTGGCGGAATGGGCCCGGAGACCCTGATCTACTGGCTGTATGAAGGCGGCGGACAGGAACTCCTGACAGAGTTCAAGCGTGAAACGACCGGTCTGCACTCGATTGTCGGCGGCGTCGTCGGCACCGAACTCTGGCATTCGCGCATTCCCATCGAGAGCATCGAGGATCTGCAAGGCGCCAAGTTCCGCGCTGCGGGAAGCTGGGCTTCGATCCTCGCCGATGAGCTGGGCGCCGCCCCGGTATTCGTCACCGGCGGAGAAGTCTACCAGATGCTTGAGCGTGGGGGCGTCGATATCGCAGAATGGTCTGGCCCGGCCGACAATGTCATCGCCGGACTCCAGAACGCTGCGCGCTATGTCGTGTATCCCGGCATCCATTTCCCTGCCGGCATCAACGAGTTCATCGTCAAGAAAGAGACCTGGGACGCCCTTCCGGACGATCTCAAGGAAATCGTGATGACAGCAGCGAAGCTTGCCGTGTTCGAGAGCTATCTCAAGTCCGGCAAGGAGGATATCGACGCGATGGTGAAGCTTCGCGAAGGCAACAATGAGTTCATCGAGCTTTCGCCTGAATCACTGGCCGCCATAACTGCGGCGGGTCGCAAATGGGCCGAAGATCAGGCCAATGAGCAGAGCGCCAATGGCAATGAGTGGATGCGGCGGATCGGCGACAGCTATTTCGCCTTCCAGGAACTCTACGCGAGCGGCGCCTCCTTCAAGCACGTCGATCGGTAACAGGCATAGTCTGGCCGCCATCGGCGTTATCCGGTTGCGGCCAGAACCCATCCACGGACGACAGCGATGCGCATCATCGACAGAATGTCAGCCGCTCTGGCTGCGATTGCCGGAGTTCTCCTTTTCATCCTGATCGGGGTAATGGTTTACGAGGTTGTCGCCCGCTATGGATTTGGACGACCGACCCTCTGGGCAGGCACGATGACCTATATGGTCAATGGCAGCCTTTTCGTATGCGCATCAGCCTACTGCCTGTACCGGTCGGGCCATGTGACGATCGATTTCATCAGCCAGCAATTGCCGCTGCGCATTCAGCACGCCCTCAATGCCGCGCTGATGGGACTTCTGGCCGTCCCCGTTTTCGGCGCGATCAGCAATGTCGCTGTGCGCAAGGCGCTGCGCGCCTTTTCCACCGGCGAAGTGGACCCGGTCGGCGCCTTCAGGGCGGTCCTGTGGCCCTTCTACACGATGATGGCCATCGGCATGTGCCTGCTCACCCTTCAGGCCGCTGCAACAGCCCTACGGGCCCTCTTCAAGGCGATCCGCAATCATGAATAACGCGATGATTGCAGGAATGATGTTTCCTGCACTCTTTACCCTTGTGCTGATCGGCTTTCCGGTCGCCTTCAGTCTCATCGTGACGTCCTTCGGCTTCGCGCTGCTGGCGTTCGGCAGCCTTGCGCCCGCGCAGCTCTACCGCTTCATCGAGAGCGTGGCCATGCAACCGACATTCGCCGCAATTCCGCTCTTCATCTTCATGGGAGCGATGATGGAACGCTCCGGCATTGCCGAGCGGCTGTTCGAGGCAATGAAGCTCTGGCTCGGGCGCCTTCCAGGCGGCCTCGCCCTGGCGGTGCTGGCCATGTGCGCGATCTTCGCCCTCGGCACAGGCATTGCCGGCGCAGTGGAGGTCATGGTCGGGATGATGGCCATTCCGGCAATGAAACGGTACAATTATTCGCATAGCCTGATTTCCGGCACGATCTGCGCCGGCGGGTCGCTTGGGGCCATGATCCCCCCCTCGATCGTGTTCGTCGTCTATGCGACGCAGGCGCAGCTCTCGATCGGCCATCTCTTTGCCGGCGCCATCATTCCCAGTATTGCCATGGTGGGGCTGTTCCTCGGCTACACGCTTGTGCGCTGCTACCTGCATCCCCAGGCAGGGCCACCGATCGCGGCCGAGGAGCTGGACGTGCCGATGAAGGAGAAGCTGCGGATCACGGCTACTTCGCTGCTGCCCGCTTTCGCCATCGTCGTCACCGTCGTGGGGTCGATCCTCGCGGGAATTGCGTCACCGACCGAGGCGGCTGGCGTTGGCGCGCTCGGAACCATCCTGCTCACCCTCTCCTATGGCAAGCTCGATCTGGCCGTACTGAAGGAGGCGGGGCGCGCGACCCTCGTCATTACATCGATGGTCATGTTCATCGTTGTCGGCGGGACGATGTTTACCAGCATCTTCCAGATGAATGGCGGCAGGCAGCTCATCCAGTCCGTGATTTCCACCATGGACCTGTCACCGACGCAGCTCATCTTCGTCATCCTGTTCATTCTGCTGATTCTCGGTTTCATCCTCGACTGGATATCCGTCGTTCTCATCTGCGTGCCGATCTACGATCCGCTGCTGCGTGCCGCGGGCATCGATCCGATCTGGTTTGCAGTCATGGCGATCGTGGCCATCCAGACGAGCTATCTGACTCCGCCCATGGCGCCGACCATCTTCTATCTGCGGAGCATTGCGCCGCCGGACATCACCTACCGGGACATGTATGTCGGCGTCGCGCCCTTTGTCCTGTGCCAGATCGGCGTCCTGTTCATGATCTTCTTCATGCCTTCCACCGTATTGTGGCTGACAACCTTTGTCGGCTTCTGAAGGCAGGTGAGTTCGAACAGGTTCCGGAATGCCGGGTGCGGCTCTGTCAGCGCCCTGTCAGCGCAGGGCGGACCAGACCCGGTGCACCAGCGCTTCATAATCGAAGCGTTCGAGGACCTCGAGGCTCGGACGCAGGCCGAAGATTTCCGCCCCGGCTTCCCCAAGCGCCAGGATCCTCTCCCTGCATTGCGCACCGGAGCCCACGATCGCCAGCCTGTCGATCATCGCATCTGATACCAGGTCAGACCCCACGGACGCAGGGTTGGCGCGCATCGTCTGGCGGATATGGGCCACCTGCTCCTTGTCGATCCCGAGCAGGCCCGTGACCTCACTATGGGAATTGGCAATCGTGCGCGCGACGATCTTGCGGATCGTCTCGTACATGTAGGCAGGATCATCCCCGCAAAGCGCAAAGTTCCAGGCCACGACCTTGACGGCATCCTCCTGGCGACCGGCAGAGACTGCCGCATCCCGGATCCAGCCGATGACCTGCGCCATGACCTCCGGCTTGCCGACATTGCCGACAATCACGCCATCTGCCACCTCGCCTGCCATGCGGAACGCCCGTGGATGCGTGGTCGCGACATAGACGTCGACCGGATTTCTCGGCGTGAACTCCATGTGGGCGTTGTTCATGCGGAACACGTCATTCTCGACGCTGTGATGCTCTCCGCGCATCACGGCCTTCATGGCCAGGATCGCGTCCCGGGTCACATCGGTGAAGTCGCCCTCGGGAGCGCCCATTGCAACCCGGGTGGGCTTCAATCCTGCCCCGATGCCAAGCACGACGCGGCCGTCGCAGATGTCGGCCACGGTCGCGACGGCGCGAGCAATCTGGATCGGGTGACGGGTATAGGGATTGGCAATCCCGACTCCGAGGCGGATTTTCGAGGTGCTTGCCGCAATCGCACCCAGCAGGACATAGGGATCACGCATGAAGGTTTCATCCGGGACCCAGACCATGGGTATGCCGGCGTCCTCGGCGCGCCGAACCATGTCGATGACCTCGCGTGAGCCCTGTCCGGGCAAAGCGCAGAAAGAAAAATCCATCATTTCCTCTTCTTTAATCCTTCCCGTGCTGCGCACCAGCGCGCCCCCGGGCCTCGATCACCCTGGCAATCGCGTTGACGATCCCGCGATAGCCGGTGCAGCGGCACAGGCATCCGGCGAGTTCCGCCCGGATTGCCTCGGTATCCGGAACTTCGTGGCGAAGGACAATGTCTCTCGCCGTTGCCAGCATTCCCGGCGTGCAATAGCCGCATTGCAGTGCATGTTCCTCATGGAAGGCCTCGCGCAGCGATTGCATCACCGCATCTTCGCCATAGCCTTCGATGGTAACGATTTCGGCCTGCTGGCAGCAGCCCGCAAGCGTGATGCAGGACCGGATGGGTACTCCGTCCATCAATACGGTGCATGCGCCACAGGCGCCGTGCTCGCACCCCAGATGTGTTCCCTTTAATCCAAGCCGTTCGCGGATGAAATCCGCCAGATTCTGCCGGGGATCGACTTGCGTCGAGACCGGCATGCCATTGACCGAGAGTTCAAGTTCAATCACGGAAGGCCCCATCGATTGCGCGCGCGAGCGATACGGCATGAATCTGCATGTTGTAGCGGTCAAGGTCCGCATCCAGCGAAACGATCGCGTTGCGAATTTCCGTCATGTCCGGCCGTTCTCCGGCTGCGAGGGCGGATTCCAGCACGGTCAGCCGCCTCGGCCTTCCGAGCGGGCCGCTACCGGCCAGAACACGCAGGAAGCCCCGGGCTGGATCCCGCACCACGGCTACGATGGCTTCGCCAAGGGCGCCCGCCTTCTTGCGCATCTTCAGATAGGACCAGCGCATTTGCGAAGAAGCTTTCGGCAGGTGCACCGTCCGGATCATTTCACCCGGCTGCAACACGGTCTCGAATACATCCACGCAAAAGGCATCCGCAGCGACCCGCCGCGTGCCTTGCGGACCGATAATCCCGATCTCGGCCCCCAGCGCTGCAAGGGCAACCGGCCAGTCGGCTGAAGGATCGGCATGCGCAAGGCTGCCGCCAATCGTGCCCCGATTGCGCACGGCGCGATAGGCGATGTCCCGCGCAACGAAACCGGGCATGCCGGCCCAATGATTGCCGGCCGCACCATCCTCGATGCGCGAATGGGTGACATAGCAGCCGATCGAAACGCTTTCCCCTTCATCGATGATCTCGCGCAGTTCGGCAATTGGGCCGATGTCAACAAGCACTGGCGCGTAGGCCATGCGCAGATTGAGCATCGGCATCAAGGACTGCCCTCCGGCGATGATGCGGGCATCGCCGTCGCCTTCAGCGAGAATCCGGATGGCTTCGTCAAGATCTTGGGGACGCTCAAGTTCCAGGGCCGGGGCTTTCATGACTCACGCTCCCCACCCGCTACCACCTGGTCCTGGGCAGCAAAGATCGCCTCCAGCACGCGCCTCGGCGTAGCCGGAACCGCCGACACTTCTGCGCCAAGCGGCTTCAGCGCATCATTGATGGCGTTGACGATCGCCGCCGGCGGCGCGATCGTTCCGCCCTCCCCGACACCCTTTACGCCAAAGCGGGTATGGGGCGATGGGGTCTCGATATGCGCGAGTCGAATGCGCGGGATCTCGCTCCCCGCAGGGACCGAATAGTCTCCGAAATTCGTGGCGAGCGGCTGCGCCTGCTCGTCGAACGGCACTTCCTCGTACAATGCGGTTCCGATCCCCTGTGCGATGCCGCCAAGCACCTGCCCGTCCACGATCATCGGATTGACCCTCGTGCCGCAATCATCGACCGATACATAATCGAGGATTTCCACCGTGCCGAGCTCCGGGTCGACGGCGACGCGCGCCGCATGCGCGGCATAGGCGAACGGCCCCTTGTCGCCTTCGGGCCGGTAGCCGCCCGTGACCTCTAGGCCTTCGCGCAGCAATTCTTCCGGCAGCTCGAATGGGCGGAAATGCCAGACGCCGGCAATTTCGGCAATCGTCATCGAGCTGATGGGACCCTTGAGCTCACCGGAGACCAGGCGCACATCTTCCGGCGAGCACTGCATCATGTGCGCCGCGATGGCGCGCAGTCGGTTGGCCAGCTTCTCGCAACCCACTGCCACCGCGCCGCCGGTCATGACCATGGCGCGCGACGCATAGGTGCCTGTCGAATAGGGCGAGCGGCCCGTATCGCCGTGGCGAACGACGACATGCTCAGGATCGATGCCAAGGATCTCGCTGGCGACCTGCGCGAGCGTGGTTTCCATGCCCTGCCCGTGCGACTGGACGCCGACCCGGATCTCGAGGCTACCATCGGGCTGCAACAGGAGAGCCGCCTGTTCGAAACCGGGCATGAGCTGCACGCCCATCAGCGAAGTCGTCGAGGTCGAAACCGCCGTATGTTCGGTGTACATGCCGTAGCCCGTGCCGACCAGCCGGTAGGGGCCCCCGTCGGCGGGAGCTTCGGCAATCATGCGCTGCGCCATGCGCAGGACCCGCGGATAGTCGCCGCTGTCATATTCCTTCCCGGTGATCGCCTTGTATGGCATGGCTTCCGGACGAACGAGATTTTCCATTCGCACTTCGACGGGATCGCGGCCGATCTCGCGCGCAAGTGCATCCACGATCATCTCCATCGCAAAACAGGCGCCTGGGCGCGCCACCGCGCGATAGGGCGCGAGGGAGGGCTTGTTCGTGACGACCGTGCGGGTACGCACCCGATAGGCGCGAATGTCATAGGGGCCGGTCAGGATGCCCGACGCCTGGACCGCATCGAAACCATTGGTATGGGGCCAGATCGAATAGGCGCCGCCATCCATGGTCAGTTCCGCATCCAGCGCCAATATGCGGCCACGTTCATCGGCATGTACCGTCATCCTGTACCGGTGCTCGCGCGCGCAAGCGCCTGCGGTCAGATGCTCGAACCTGTCCTCGAGCCAACGGATCGGGCGTTTCAGCCGAAGGGCAAGCCACGCTACGATCACCTCCTCGGGGTGCAGATTTGCCTTGTAGCCGAAGCCGCCGCCTACATCCGGCGCGATGACCCGGATCTGGCTTTGCTGCAGGCCGAGGCAATGGCACAGGCCATTGCGGATCATGTGCGGCGACTGGGTAGACGAGTGGACGATGAGCTGGGCTACCCTCTCGTCCCAATAGGCGAGCACCCCCTTCCCTTCCAGGGGCACCATCGCCTGCCTCGCCATGTCCATCGTGCGCGTGACATGGACCGTGGCGGCCGCGGCAGCTTCCTCAAGGCCGCGGTCGAGGCTGGTGCTCATCGACAGGTTCGTGCCCCACTCCGCATGGACGAGTGGCGCATGCTCGGCCAGCGCCGCATCCATGGACGCCACGACCGGCAGGGCCTCGATCTCAGGCGCCAGCATTTCCACGAGGTCCTCGGCTTCGGCACGGGAATCGGCGAGGCACGCAGCCATGATTTCGCCCACATGGCATACCTTGTCCGCCGCCATTGCCGGCCAGCCGAGAATGCGGTGACCCGGTACGTTCGATGTCGGCTCGATGCGCCGGACATCGGCCATGTCTTGCCCGATGAAGACGCGGTTCTCGAAGCCCTCCGGCTTCTCGAATGCGATAATCCTGCCATGGGCGAAGGAAGCGCGCAGAAAGGCGACGTCCAGCATTCGCGGCATTTCGATGTCGCCAAGAAACCTGCCGCGGCCGTGCAGGAAGCGTTCGTCCTCCTTGCGCAGCAAGGATGCCCCGACCCCTGTCGGACGCCCCGGTTTCCGCACATGCCCCTCTGGCATCAGCGCCTCCTCGAATCGTGCACATCCCTGCCTATCGGGAAGCTGTCAGACCGCAAGCCCATAGACGTCGCGCAATATGCCCACTGCATGGTCAAGGGTGCCATCGGTTTCCGGCAGCCGGCTTCCCGAGCCGTTCACATCCTTGAGGCCGGTTGCCGTGGAGATGCAGATGGCAGGCCCCTCGGGCACTGATCCCCGTCCGGCAAGCTGGCGCAGGCCCGCAAGCGCTGCGGCAGCGGAGAATTCCACCCAAAGACCGTTTTTCGCCATGGCCAGACGCGCCTCCTCGATCGCCGCATCGCTCAGCGCGAGCGCCTCGCCGCCGCTCTGTTCCAGTGCGCGACGCCCGCGCAGGCCTCCGACAGGAGTCGCGATCGACAGCGCCTGCGTAGTCGTGTTGGGCTGGATCTGCGCGACCGGCACCCCGTCGCGCATGGCACGGTACAGCACGCCATAGACCGCGCTCTCGCAGGAGTACAATCGTGGCACGCGATCGGTCAGGCCAAGCATGCGCAATTCCTCGAAGCCCTTCCAGACGCCGTAGATCAGCTCCCCGTAGCCGGTCGGGATAAAGACCGAGCCTGGCGTGTCACCTCCGAGGTCGCGCACGATCTCGTAGGCAATCGACTTGTAGCCCTCGATGGCAAAGGAATGGCCGGTATGGGCTCCGGCTGTCAGGTTGGAGACGGGATGATAGCCGGTGATCTGGCGCAGTCGCTCCATCAGGCTCCAGCGCGCAGCGGGAGGCACCGCCAGGGCTGCCCCGCCATAGGCGGCGACAAAGGCCTGCATGGCGAGCGGCGCGGTCGAGCTGGCGAGGATGATGCAGGGTAGTCCTGCTGCCGCGGCATAGGCACTGGCGGAAGCTCCATGATTGCCTGAGGACGCGACGATAACGCCAGGCGCACCGGACAGCCGGGCCGCGCTCACCGTACACCGGTTGAGCCTGTCCTTGTGACTCCAGGTCGGGTTGCGGCCCTCATCCTTGATGAAGAGTTGACCGGAGAAGCCGGCAGTGGCTGCCAGCCTCGGACTTTCCAGCAGCGGCGTATTGCCTTCGCCCAGGTTGGTTTCCGCAACGAGAGGCGGCATGAGCGGCTGCCAGGTTTCTAGCCCCCTGGCCAGACCGGGTGTGCTGGCGAGAAAATTCTCGCGATCGAGTCGGGCATAGTCGAAATCGAGTTCCAGCGGGTGCGGGGTCTCACCCTCGCCCGTTCCCGGCAATCCCGATACGAGGGGTGGGAACAGGGGAAAGGCATGGTCCGGAGTCCCCATTGCCACCTGCTGCCTGGCCAAAGAATCTCCCGCCACCTGCCTGAACTCCTGCTTCGCAACGTCGCTTTCCACTTGCGGTATATTTTACCTCCTCTGACATGTCAATTATTGCAATCTGAAAGTTTTCATGCTTACTGTCCCATGGATGCATGATTTTCGGCAGGCGGTCCGGCCGTAGTGAACCTTGCGGCGCCAGACGCCGAAATGCCCCAAACGCAAGAGAGGAAACAGGAAATGAAAGTCAGCGTTGGTCTACCGACGGGAATGGAAGGCATGATGTACCCGGTGCCCTTCGCCGGCGTACACGATCTCGTCAGTATCGCCAGACGTGCCGAGGCGCTGGGATATCATTCCGTGTGGGGCAATGACCATATGACCACGCAACGCTACGTGCGTGATGAATTCCCGACGCCGCCGAATTTCTGGGAGATCCTGTCCACCTACGCCTATATCGCGGCCGAGACGACCAGGTTGCGCATGGGTACCGGCATGCTGGTGCTGCCGATGCGGCGCGACATCGTCGTCGCGGCCAAGCAGATCGCCACGATCGATCATCTCAGCCGCGGGCGCCTCGAAATCGGCATCGGCATCGGCGCCTATCGCGAGGAGTTCGAGGCACTGCATCCTGGCTGGAAGGCCCATCGCGGACGCATGGTCGAAGAAGCGTTCGAGGCCCTGAATGTACTCTTCAACCAGCGAATCTCGAACTTTGACGGCGAATTCTACAAGTTCGCAGATGTCGAGATGTATCCCAAGACCTTCCAGCGTGTGCTGCCGACCTATGTAGGCGGCAACAATCCGAATGCGCTGGAACGGACCGTGAAATACGCCACTGGCTGGCTCCCGGCGAGCATGGAGGTCGAGGTCCTGCGCGGGAAGGTACGGAAGTTGCACGAGCTGGCGGAAGAGGCTGGGCGCGATCCGGCGCGGATCGAAGTTGCGCCGCAATATATTGTCTATGTCGGGCGCACCCAGGAAGAGGCCGTCGCACGCTACAAGAAGAGCCAGATGCACAAGCACCTCGTTTCCCTGTCCCAGTCTACCCTGAAGGACCAGGTTGGCGTGAAGCTTGAAGACATCAATCTGGTTGGAACTCCTGATGTCGTCATCGAGAAGGCGCGCGCGCTGCGCGATGCGGGTGTGACGCATTTGCTGGGGCTGTATTTCGCGGTCGACGACCTCTCAGAATTCTATGAGCAGATGGAAATCTTCGCTTCGGAGATCGTGCCGCATATCTGAGCGGGCGCCATCGCCCGCTCCATTGCCGGAGGACAGGACATTGCAGGAACTGAACAGTATCAGCATTATCGGTGGCACGGGGGATCTGGGCGGAGGTCTTGCGATGGCCTGTGCGCGTGCGGGTTTGCGGGTCTATGTCGGCTCGCGGGATTCTGCACGTGCGCGTCAGGCGGCTTCAGAGATTTCGGCTGCGACGGGTGGCGTGGTTGAGGGAATGGACAATCTTTCCTGCGCAGGGCGCGGGGACATTGTTGCGGTGACGGTTCCGTTTGCGAGCCAGGCGGAGACGTTGCGTTCGATTGCCGGTTCGGTTGTGGGCAAGATCGTACTCGACACGACCGTCCCGCTGGTTCCGCCGCGGGTTGCGCGGGTGCAGTTGCCTGCAGAAGGCAGCGCCGCGAACCGGGCGCTGGCGATTCTCGGCGACGGGGTCCGTCTTGTCACCGGCTTTCATAGCGTCTCGGCGCAGAAGCTGCGCGCCGGGGAAAAGGTTGCAGGCGATGTACTGCTGTTTTCCGACGATGTGGAGGCCCGCGAGGTCATTGCGACGCTGGCGGACCGGATCGGGCTGCGCGGTGTGCATGGCGGTCCGCTGGCCAATTCGGTTGCCGGAGAGGCGCTGACCTCGGTGCTGATCGGGATCAACAAGCGCTACAAGGTTGCAGAGGGCGCCGGCGTCGTGGTGACGGGCATCGGCGCGGAACCGGCCTAGCCATGCTGGCTGGCGCGGCCTTTCTCCGGACGGGGTGCGGAGCCGTGCCTTTCTTGCCCGCCCGGCCTTCGCGTCCCGATCC
>CAYLGY010000055.1:0-19029 GCA_964383325.1 uncultured Rhizobiaceae bacterium | reverse complement strand
TTCCGACCGCCAGCCGCGAATTGTTCATCATGGTGAACATGCATGCGAGGCCGCGATTCTCCTCGCCGATCAGCCTGGCGATGGCGCCGCGACGATCGCCGAAGCGGCCTTCTCCATAGATCATCGTGCAGGTGGGCGAGGCGTGGATGCCCAATTTGCGCTCCAGTCCCTGGCAGTAGAGATCATTGCGCGAACCGTCCGGCAGGAATTTGGGCACAAGGAACAGGGAAATGCCGCGGGTGCCGGCCGGTGCGTCGGGCAGGCGCGCCAGCACCAGATGAAGGATGTTGTCGGTCAGGTCGTGTTCGCCATAAGTGATGAAGATCTTCTGGCCGAACAGCCGATACGTGCCGTCTTCCTGCCGTTCCGCCCGCGTCCGCAGCGCCGACAGGTCCGAACCCGCCTGCGGTTCGGTCAGATTCATCGTTCCGGTCCATTCGCCCGAGACCAGCTTCGCAAGATATTTCTCCTGCAATTCCGGCGAACCGTGGCGGTGGAGCGCCTCGATGGCGCCCATGGTCAGGAGCGGGCAAAGCGAAAATGCCATGGAAGCGGCGTTCCAGATTTCGAGCGTGGCCATGGAAAGCATCTGCGGCAGGCCCTGGCCGCCATGCTCGACCGGCGCGGCAATCGCGTTCCATCCGCCTTCGCGCCAGTCCCGATAGGCTTCCTTCCAGCCCGGCGGTGTCGCGACCACGCCATTTTCGAGCCGGGAGCCATGCAGATCGCCGACCTTGCGCAACGGAGCGATTCGCTCGGCGGCGAAGCGCCCGGCCTCCTCGACTACCGCCAGCGCCACATCCTCGCCCAGCTCCGTGCCCAGCACGTCCTCCAGTCCGCCAATGTATTTCAGCACATGCGAAATATCGTCAACCGGTGCGCGGTAGAATGACATGGGAAGATCCTGTTCCTCAGTTGGTATTCAGGATGGACGTCCTTGCAGGCCGGAGGCAGTTCTTGAGCCGATATCACTACGGCAATACTTGTCCGGCCACTCGATGCGGTTGACAGCGGCATATGCCCGTTCGCGGGCTTCGGCCAGATTCTCGCCGATGGCGCAGACATTCAGGACGCGTCCCCCATCGGCTATCAGCCGGCCTTCCGAATCGCGGCGGGTGCCAGCGTGAAAGATCTCGACCCCCTCGCCTGCAGCGGCCTCCAGCCCGGAGATGACGCCGCCACGGGCCGGGGCGCCCGGATAGCCGCGCGCCGCCAGGACCACGACAAGGGCCGGCTCCTCGCGCCAGCGCACTGACATATGCGCAAGTTGGCCGTTGACGGCCGCATGGGCGAGGGTAAGCAGGTCGTCCTTCAGCCGCATCATCAGCACCTGGCATTCCGGATCGCCGAAACGGACATTGTATTCGATCAGCTTCGGCCCGTGCGCGGTCAGCATGAGACCGGCATAGAGAATGCCGCGAAACGGACGGCCCTCCTGCTTCATGCCCCGCAATGTGGGCTCGATGATATCCCGCATGACGCGCCCGATGGTGGCGTCGTCCAGATTGCCCGCCGGTGAAAATGCCCCCATCCCGCCCGTATTCGGCCCCGTATCGCCGTCGCCGACGCGCTTGTGGTCCTCGGCCGTGCCGAACGGCAATGCCGTCTCGCCATCGCAGAGGCAGAAGAAGCTCGCCTCCCGGCCCTGCAGGAATTCCTCGATGACGATCTCGGCGCCGGCTGCGCCGAACTGGCCCTCGAAGCAGTCATCGATTGCCGCCAGCGCCTCGTCCATCCGCATGGCCACAGTGACGCCCTTGCCGGCGGCTAGCCCGTCCGCCTTGATGACGACCGGCACGCCATGGGCGCGCACATGCGCCTTTGCCTTCGGGGCATTGTTGAATCGCCGGTAGGCGGCAGTCGGAATCGCGTGCCGGCTGCAGAAATCCTTGGTGAAGCCTTTCGAGCCTTCGAGCGCGGCCGCCGCCGCGGACGGGCCGAAGACCGGAATGCCCTCGGCCTCAAGCCTGTCTGCAAGGCCCGCCACCAGCGGAGCCTCGGGCCCGACAATGACGAGTTCGATGCCTTGCCGAGCGCAGAACGCACTGATCGCGGCATGATCGGCGAGGTCGAGCGCCACGCATTCCGCTTCTTCGGCGATGCCCGGATTGCCAGGCGCCGCATAGAGTTTCGTCAGGAGCGGGGAAGCTGCGAGCTTCCACGCCAGCGCATGTTCGCGCCCCCCTGAGCCAAGCAACAATACCTTCATTCGGCGCCTCCGGGAGCGCTCTACGTTCCCAGATCCGGCGGGTCAAGTGCCGCAATGGCGGATTTGTGCAGCGACCGGTTGACGGCGGCGATCCGGCCTGCCACTTCCACCCCATGGAGCCGATACAGAACAAGATCGTGCAGGGACGCGTTTCCGATGCGCCCTCGGGACATTGGGTCTACCGTATCCTGCCGCGCCAGGCTTGGCCCTTCGCCCAGCTTGCCCGATGGGACCGGCCGATTGGCTGGTGGCTGCTGCTTTGGCCCTGCTGGTGGTCCCTGGCGCTGGCCAGCTCCGCACATGCCGAACCCGGCTCGGCACTGTCAACCTACCTGCCCTCCCCCCTGCATCTGGGGCTCTTTCTGGTCGGGGCCATCGCCATGCGCGGCGCGGGCTGTACCTATAATGATCTTGTCGACCGGGACATCGACGATCTCGTCGAGCGCACGCGCTCCCGCCCCCTGCCCTCGGGCCGGGTGAGCCCGCTTCAGGCCGTACTCTTCCTCGCCGTCCAGGCGCTGGCGGGCCTCGTCGTGCTGCTGCAGTTCAACCGGTTCACGATCATGCTCGGTCTTGCCTCGCTGCTGGTCGTTGCAGTCTACCCGTTCATGAAGCGCGTAACGAACTGGCCGCAGCTTTTCCTCGGCCTTGCCTTTTCCTGGGGCGCGCTCATGGGCTGGGCGGCAACGCATGGCGAACTGTCTCTGGCCGCGCTGTATCTCTACGCAGGCACGATCCTGTGGGTGATCGGCTACGACACGATCTATGCGCATCAGGACAAGGAAGATGACGAGCTTGCCGGCGTCCGGTCGACCGCACGCCTGTTCGGCGAGCGCACGCGCCTCTGGCTGATCGGCCTTTATGGCGGCGCGCTGCTGTTGTTTGCCGGCGCATTTGCGGCGGCGCAGGTGCCCATGCCGGCGCTCGCCGGGCTGGTCGCGGCCGGCGCGCATATGTGGCGCCAGATTCGCGCCCTCGACATTGACGATCCGGACCAGTGCCTTGCCCTGTTCAGATCCAACCGGGTCGTCGGCTGGCTGATCTTTCTCGGCCTGCTGGGCGGGGCAGTCTGGGCGGCGATTCGCCCGCAATTCTGAAAAGCATCAGCCGAACATCATGGGTCCTGTTGTCAGCGTCCACGGATGATTTCGACCCCCTGGATCAGGACCCGGATGCCCGGAACGGCGGAACCGGGGCGGATGCGCAGGCGCGGGCCGGAAACCGGGATCGGCTTGCGCGCCTGGCAGCCATGGCGACGATCCAGCGATTCATCCAGCGTCCGCGCAATGCCGTCGGCCTCGATGAGCAGCATGGGCAGTCCGAACATTTCGGCCCAGGCCCGCCAGTCTGCCGCGACATCCATCAGGTCTCCGGCGACCAGCAAGGGCACGCACAGTGACGGATCATGGTGATGCAGTTCGAGCGTCACGGTGACCTCGCCCTCCGCATCCTCGATGGCGCGGGCAGCAACACCGCGAAAGACGTGCGCCGGCAGCATGATCGTCGCCGGCAGCCCGGAGCGCGCCAGCTTGCGGCGCAGGACGGCGCCGCGCCTGTCGATCGTGATGGTCACGTCGCCCGGCTCCGAACGGCTGGCATAGCAGGCAATCTGGGGAAGCTGGTCCGGGTCGAGGCGCATGGGACGCCCGGCCCAGACCGGCTTGAGCAATGTGCTGTTCAACATGGTCGCCTTCCTGTTCTGGTGCGGCTTGAGCCGCAATCGGCCGTTTCCCGGCCTTGTCAATACGGGAAGACTAGGCTCCGGGACTTACCGGGGGCCTTACAAAACGGGTAAATATTCTCCTGCTTGCGCCAATGGTTAGCGGGTCGTTGATGCAGGAAGGTCGAGCACCTTGCCGGGGTTCATGATCCCGACCGGGTCGAAAACCTGTTTGATGGCGGCCATGAGCGCCAGTTCCACGGGCGATGCGGTAGCGGCAAGTTCGGTCCGCTTCATCTGGCCAATTCCGTGTTCGGCGGAGATCGAGCCCCCCAGCGCGCGCACGACATCGTGGACGGCCCGATGGATTTCGCCGCGCCGCGCCGCGAAGGCCCGGCCATCGTCACCCGCGGGCTGCGAGATATTATAATGCAGGTTGCCGTCGCCCATATGCCCGAAACAGGCAATGCGGGCGGCCGGCACAAGCCCGGCGACCGCCTTGCCGGCCTCTTCGACCAGTGTCGGAATCCGCGCTACAGGAACCGAAATGTCATGCTTGATGGAGACGCCTTCCTTGCGCTGTGCCTCCGACATGTTCTCGCGCAGCGCCCATAGCTGCCGGAACTGGTCGAGACCCTGGCTGATGGCGGCATCCTCGATGGCGCCATCGCCGAGAAGCGGTCCGAGGAATTCCTCCAGCGCCAGCTGGGCATGCCGGTCCGATTCGCGGGAGGTGAATTCCATCAGCACATGCCAGCCCGGATCGCTCGAAAGTGGCCGACGCGCCACGGACCCGTGCCGCAGGCTGAAACCGACCACCAGATCATTCATCAGCTCGAAGGCCGTCAGCGCCGGTCCCAACCGTTCCGCAGCCCTGTGATACAGGTCGAGCGCCGCTTGCGCAGAGCCCACCCCGACCCAGGCGACGGCCATGCCCGCGGGAGAAGGATACAGTCTCAGCACGGCCGCGGTGATGATGCCGAGCGTGCCCTCTGCGCCGATAAACAGGCCTCGCAGATCATAGCCGGTATTGTCCTTGCGCAGCTTGCGCAGATCGTCCAGCACCCTGCCATCGGGAAGGACCACTTCGAGGCCGAGGCAGAGATCGCGCGCATTGCCATAGGCCAGCACTTCCGTGCCGCCGGCATTCGAGGAAAGATTGCCGCCGATCTGGCACGAGCCCTGGCTGGCAAGCGCAAGCGGAAACAGCCGGCCGGCGCTTTCGGCTGCCAGGTGCACATCCTGCAGGATCGCCCCCGCCTCGACCGTGATCGTGTTCGACAGTACGTCAATCTCCCGGATCCGGTTCATGCGGCGCATATTGACGATGACCTGTTCCCCCGAATGATCGGGGACCTGGCCGCCGACGAGGCCGGTATTGCCGCCCTGGGGAACGATGGCAATATGCGCCGCGCTGGCCAGCGCCAGGATTGCCGAAACCTCTTCGGTCGAGCCCGGAAAAAGGACCAGATCGGTCCTGCCTTCGAACAGGCCGCGCGGCTCGACGAGATAGGGCAACATGTCGGCAGGATCGGTGAGCGCATGCGCTTCGCCGACCAGGGAGACGAATTTCCGGATCAGACCAGGGTCAAGGGCCATCGCAAGCACCTGGATTCATTCGGAAGCCGTGGCTGCGTCGCGCGGCGCCGCGGCGCGCGCAAGCCGGTCATTGATTGCTATCCCCAGCCCGCAATGCGGAATCGGCTCCACCGCGATGACCCCTGCCCCGCTCGCATCCAGCTCGGCCAGATATGCATAGAGATTTGCGGCGGCTTCGGCAAGATCTGCGCGCTCGCTGAGATTGCGGACCGCAACGGCGTGCCCCGCATCCCGTGCCCGGTGCGGCCCGAAGGCCAGCAGGGCCTCGCCCTTCCGGACCTCTGTCACATCGAGCCGTAGCGCAGCGGACGGCGCATAGTGAGAGGCAAGCATTCCGGGCGCCAGAATCGCCCCACCCTCCGGCGCGCGGAGCAGCGCAATGCCGGTCACGGCCTCGATTTCGTCTGCCGTCACGCCTCCTGGCCGCAGGATCCGCACCCTTTCGCCGTCTACCCTGACGATCGTCGATTCCACACCGATTTGCGTCGGGCCGCCATCGATGATCAGCGCAATCTCGCCGCCCAGACTTGTCGCCACCGCATGGGCGCTGGTCGGCGAAAGCTTGCCGGAGGGATTGGCGCTCGGTGCGGCCAGCGGGCGACCGATACGGGCGGAGATTTCTGCGGCAATCCCGCGCGGCGCGCGGATCGCCACCGTATCGAGCCCAGCTGTCACCAGCGGGTGCACCGGACTATCCTTGCGCGCCTTCAGCACCAGCGTCAGCGGCCCTGGCCAGAAATGCGCCGCCAGCTTGCGCGACACGGGATCGAAATGCCCGATTCGCTCCGCCATCTCCAGGCTGGCGACATGCGCGATCAGGGGATTGAAGCTGGGTCTGCCCTTCGCGGCGAAGATCTTGGCCACGGCCCGTCCGTTGGTTGCATCGGCTGCGAGCCCGTAGACGGTCTCGGTCGGAATCGCCACCAGCTCGCCGGCCAGCAGCAGCCGGCAGGCCTCGTCAAGCGCGGCGTCGGCAGGCAGGATCTTTGCCATGATCACAGCGCAATCGAAGCGGTGGTCGATCGGTCGGGGCGCAGTTCTGCACCGGATTATCCCTTCATCCCTTCCAGGCGGCTGAAATCGGCGACCCGCCCCGTCGTGGCGCGAATGCGCGACAGCAGCGCGAGGCGGTTGGCGCGCAGCTTCTCGTCGGTTGCATTGACCATCACCGCCTCGAAAAAGGCATCGATCGGCCGGCGAAGCTCCGCCATGAAGCCCATCGCCATGCCATATTCCTCCGCGGCGACCGCAGCGATCACATTCGTCTCGGCTTCCCGCAGGCTGTTGTACAGATTGCGCTCCTCCTCGACCTCGAACAGGTCCGGATCGACGCTCGGCGCGATCTGCGTATTCTTCCGCTCCTCGGCGGCGAGGATGTTGGCCGCGCGGCGCGTTCCCGCCAGCAGATTGGCCCCGTCCTCGGTTGCCAGGAAGGCTTCCAGCGCTGCCACGCGCTCGACAATGGTGACGAGATCATCGGCGTCGGCAGTCAGCACCGCGCCAATGAGGTCGTGACGTCGCCCCTCCTCGCGCAGGTGCACCTTCAGCCGCTCATGCAGGAAGGCGATCAGATCGAGATTGCGCGCCGCGGCCGTCTCCGGTCCTGTCCGGACCTGTTCCGGCGCGAGCGTGGTTTCCCAGTCGCGCAGCAGGGAAAGAATCGGCAGGCGCACGCCATGTTCCAGCACGATCCGGATCACCCCGAGGGCTGCGCGGCGCAATGCGTAAGGATCCTTCGAGCCAGTCGGCTTTTCGCCGATCGCCCAGAATCCGGCCAGCATGTCGAGCTTGTCGGCCAGCGCCACCGCAACCGCAACCCGGTTTTGCGGCAGGAGATCCGCCGGGCCCTGCGGCCGGTAATGCTCTTCTATGGCCGCGGCGATTTCTTCCGGTTCCCCCTGCAGGAGGGCGTATTTCCGCCCCATCACCCCCTGCAATTCAGGGAACTCCCCGACCACTTCGGTCTGTAGATCCGCCTTGGCCAGCAGCGCGGCCCGGCGGGTCATGGCGCGGTCGGCACCGACGATCGCCGCCAGCCGCTCCGCAAAATCCGCGATCCGGCGTACGCGCGCGCCCTGTGTGCCGAGACGCGCATGGAAGGTGACATTCAGGGCGTCGAGGCGCGCCATGCGCTGGTCGAGCGGCCGCGCGAGGTCGAGGCCAAGACCCTCCGCCGCAGCCTCCAGCCGGTCGAGATCGGGCAGCGCGGCCTGGTCCATTGCGTAGAAATGTTCTGCATCGGCAAGGCGCGCCCGGACGACCCGTTCATTGCCGCGCACGATTTCCTTGCCGCCATCATGCGCCTCGACATTGGCGACCAGGATGAACCGATTGCACAGCGCCCCCGCGCCATCGCGCAGGACAAAGCATTTCTGGTTGGTCTTGATGGTCAGCCGGATCACTTCAGCCGGGATCTCGAGGAAGGCCGCGTCGAATTGGCCCATCAGCACGACCGGCCATTCCACGAGGCCGGTGACCTCCTCGAGCAGCGCATCGTCCTCGACCAGTTCAAGGCCATTGGCGAAGGCCAGGTTGCGCGCATCTGTGAGGATCGTGTCCTTGCGCCGCGCGGGGTCCAGCATTACCCGGGCACCGGCAAGTCGGGTGGCATAATCCTCGAAGCGGCGGACGGCAAACTTCTCCGGCGCATGAAAGCGGTGCCCGCATGTGCTGTTTCCCGAACGAAGTCCGCCAATCTCGAAATCGATCACCTGCGGGTCTTCCGTCTCGGGACCGAAAGTGCACAGGATCGACTGCAGCGGCCGGACCCAGCGCATGGCGCCCGGCCTTGCCGAGGCCGCGCCCCAGCGCATCGATTTCGGCCAGGGAAAATCATTCAGGATCTTCGGCAGGATTTCCGCGAGAATCTCCTCGGCCGGCCGACCGGGCCTGCGCAGCCTAGCCACATAGTAATCACCCTTCTTCGGATCGGAATGAATCTCGGCTTCATCGCGCGAGGAAAGCCCGGCGCTGCGCAGAAAGCCTTCGACTGCCGCATCCGGCGCATCGATACGCGGTCCCTTGCGCTCCTCGACCACATCGGCGGACCGGATCGACAGACCGCGCAGGTCGAGCGCCAGGCGGCGCGGAGTCCAGTATTCCCGGGCGGCCTCGTAGACCAGACCCGCATCCACCAGCGCATCCGTGACCAGCTGCCGGAAATCTCCGGCAGCCTTTCGCTGCATGCGGGCGGGGATTTCTTCCGAGAGGAGTTCGACAAGGAGGTCAGGCATGATTTCAGTCGATCCAATTGCGGCGTTGAAGGCGGGATGCTGGCGGCGGGAGGGTGCGTCTCATATGCCCGACCCCTCGAGCCGCGCGCCCCCGCCTGCCTCGGTCGCAAGGAAGGCATGCCCGCATGCCTTGGCCAGTTCCCGGACGCGCAGGATATAACTCTGGCGCTCGGTCACGGAGATCACGCCACGTGCATCGAGCAGGTTGAAGGCGTGGCTCGCCTTGATGCATTGATCGTAGGCCGGCAGCACGCATCTGTGCAGCCCGTCGGTCGCCCTTCCGGCAGCCTCGCCGGCCAGGAGCAGCGCGCGGCACTCGGCTTCGGCATCGTCGAAATGGCGCAGCAGCATCGCCGTATCCGCCCATTCGAAATTATAGCGGGAATACTCCTGCTCGGCCTGCAGGAACACATCGCCATAGGTGACCTTGCGATCTCCCTCGCAGCCATTGAAATTGAGCGCGTAGACATTGTCGACGCCCTGCACATACATTGCGAGGCGCTCCAGCCCGTAGGTCAGTTCGCCCGAGACCGGTGCGCATTCAATGCCGCAGACCTGCTGGAAATAGGTGAATTGCGACACTTCCATGCCATCGCACCAGCATTCCCAGCCCAGCCCCCAGGCGCCGAGAGTCGGGCTTTCCCAATCATCCTCGACAAAGCGGATGTCATGCAGCAGCGGATCGATGCCGATCGCCTTCAGCGAACCGAGATACAGATCCTGCAGATCCGCAGGACTGGGCTTCAGGATCACCTGGTACTGGTAATAATGCTGCAGCCGGTTGGGATTCTCGCCATAGCGCCCGTCCTTGGGCCGGCGCGAAGGCTGGACATAGGCCGCATTCCACGGCCTCGGTCCGAGCGAGCGCAGCGTCGTCGCGGGATGGAACGTGCCGGCACCCACCTCCATGTCATAGGGCTGCAGGATGACGCAGCCATGCCGCGCCCAATATTCGTTGAGCGTCCCGATCAACCCCTGGAAGGAACGCGTCGGATCGAGTTGCGGAGACAAATTTCCGGTCATGGTCAAACCTGTATTCATGCGCGCCCGACGAGTGCCATGCTCCGCGTGGAGGGTCAAGGAATCGTTGCGCCGGGCGTTCATTTCCCGGCCGGAGGCCATGCAGTAGCCCAATGCCTGCGCATCGAACCGGAGAGCAGGCTCCGGAAATCGCTGGCCCGCCAGGCGCTACAGCAATTGCAGCTGCGCCTCATCTCTTCCGGGCGGCAGGAACAGGTCTGTCCGCAGCTTCGCCCTCGGGCGATTGAGACCGAGCCGTTTCGCTGCAATCTCGAATCTCCGGCCGATCTGCCAGGCATAGGGACCGGTTCCGCGCATGCGCTTGCCCCATTCCGCATCATAATCCTTGCCGCCACGCATGGAGCGCAGCAGCGAAAGCACATGCCGGTAGCTGTCCGGGTAATTCCGCAGCAGCCAGTCCTTGAAGATCAGGCTGACCTCGTGCGGCAGGCGCAGCAGGACATAGCCGGCCTCGCTTGCCCCGGCAGCACGCGCCGAATCGAGGATCCGTTCCAGCTCGCTGTCATTCAGCCCGGGGATCATCGGCGCCGCCAGGACCGAAACCGGAATTCCCGCCGCGCTGAGCGCCTGGATCGTCTCCAGCCGCCGATGCGGCGCGGCGGCGCGCGGCTCCATGGTGCGCGCCAGCTTGCGGTCGATCGTCGTGATCGACAGCGCCACCTTGGCCAGCCCTCGCTCTGCCATGCGCGCAAGAATGTCGATATCGCGGGTAACCAGGGCCGACTTGGTCACGATCCCGACCGGATGATTGCATGCCTCCAGCACTTCAAGCACTTCGCGCATGATGCGGAACCTCTTCTCGATTGGCTGGTAGGGATCGGTATTGGTCCCGATCGCGATCGGCGCCGGCTTGTAGTTCGGCCGCGCAAGCTCACGCCGGAGCAATTTCGCCGCATCGGGCTTGGCGAAGAGCTTCGCCTCGAAATCCAGCCCGGCCGACAGCCCCATATAGGCGTGCGAGGGCCGCGCGAAGCAGTAGACGCAGCCATGTTCGCAGCCGCGATAGGGATTGATCGAACGGTCGAAGGAGATGTCCGGCGAATCATTGCGGGTGACGATGGTGCGCGGCCGCTCGACCTGCACCTCCGTCACGAAGGCGGGCAATTCCTCGATCGAATTCCAGCCATCGTCGAACACTTCCCGCGCCAGCATCTCGAATCGGCCTGACGGGTTGACCCCCGCCGCCCTGCCCCGGCGCCGCTGATCGGCAATGCGGACGCCATTCTCCTGCAGCGCATGATCGGCCTGTTCCGGATCCAGGCCGGCCAGAGCCTGCTCCACCTCCGAATCGACCTTTCGTACTGCAATCGCCATCTGCCACGCTCCCTGCAGGTCCACTTTGCTACCTACCGGAACGGTCAGAACAAATCAAGAACTTTTGCAGCTTGCGAGGATGAAGCCAGCGCTTCTTGCTAGCCCTTCTGCCGCCGCAGATGCTCGTCGAGGCGCGGCAGGATCTCGACGAAATTGCACGGCATGTGCCGGTAATCGAGCTGGTCGCGGAGAATATGGTCCCAGGCATCGCGGCAGGCGCCTGGGGATCCCGGCAGCACGAAAACATAGGTGGCTCGAAGGACGCCGGCGGTGGCGCGAGACTGGATGGTCGAAGTGCCGATCTTCTCGTAGGAAATCCGGTGGAACAGATTGGAGAACCCGTCCATGCGCTTCTCGAACAGGGGTTCGATCGCCTCAGGGGTCACGTCATTGCCGGTGAAGCCGGTCCCGCCCGTGGTGAGAATCACATCGATCTCCGCATCGCGCGACCATTCCTCGATCACGGCGCGAATCCGATCGATCCTGTCGGGAACGATGGCGCGCTGGCGCAGCAGGTGTCCCGCTTCCTCGATCCGGCCGGCAAGCAGGTCGCCGGAACGGTCGTCCGCCAGGGTGCGTGTGTCGGAAACGGTCAGCACCGCGATGCCCACCGGAATGAATGGCCGTGCTTCCTTCATCTCGCCTCATCCCCTTCTCGCGGCGGATAGGCCCGGGTCTCCGCCTCCATGACGAACCAGCCTGCATGCGCCCGGCGAATCTCGTGCGCCGCACGGCCCTGCGCCGCCGCATCCTCGAACAGACCATAGCAGGTCGCGCCGGACCCGGACATGCGTGCCACGCAAGCTCCGGCAGAACGCAGCGCCGCGAGCGCGTCCCCTATGGACGGTGCGATCCGCAGCGCAGGTGCTTCCAGATCATTGCGCGTATCCGCCAGCCAGTCGATCCAGCCAGCCAGTTCCGCAGTTTCCGGCAAGGCCGGCACGCCCGGATTGCACTTCTCGGACAGCGCGGCAAAGACTGCACCAGTCGCGACCGGGACGCCGGGATTGACCAGCACCAGCCGCAGGCCGGGGAATGGCGAGACCTCACGCAGCTGCTCTCCGATGCCGCTGGCAAGAACCGGCCTCGCGGCAAGGCACATCGGCAGGTCGGCGCCCAGCGACAGGGCCGCTGAGGCAAGGCGCCCGGCATCGGCCGGCAATTGCCAGAGTTCACAGAGCGCCTTCAACGCAGCCGCGGCGTCGCTGGAGCCGCCGCCAATGCCCGCGGCGACGGGAAGGTTCTTTTCCAGACGGATTTCCACGGGCGGGCATTCATGACCGGGAAACCGCGCACGCAGGACATCCCGGGCCGCCGTGACGAGGTTCGGCTGGCCGAGAAGCGGCGCGGCGAACGGTCCGCTGATCGTGAAGCCATCCCGGCTGGCTGGGCGCAGGGCAAGCCGGTCCCCGCTGCGGGTGAACACGGCCAGGCTTTCGAGCAGATGCCGGCCATCCCGATGCATGCCGACCACATGCAGGGCGAGATTGAGCTTCGCGGGCGCCACTGCGCCACGCCATGGTCGCGCCTCGCCGCTCAATCCCCGGCCGGCCGGTAGACACCCGTGACCGGGTCCCTGACCAGCGTTCCCTCAGCTCCGGTTGCCGCTTCCTGCTCGGCGCGCCGAACGCGCCGGTGCACCCGCTCCGCCTCGCGTGTAAAGGCGCGATAGCCCAGCCATCCGATTGCTGCTGCTGCGGCATAAAACAGGAATTGCGGCACGTTCGTCATCCACCTTGCTGCGCCAGAACCCATGAGCCAGAACCCATGAGAATGAGGGATTGTGGCAAAAAACGGTCACAGGCCGTAGCGGTTCCACGCCGCGCGCTCCTCGAGCGACCCGGCCAGGCCGTCGCCGATCCCGGCGCCAAGCCGGGCGCCCTCCATGCCCCAGAACCTGCGGCCGAACAGTCCCCGCGGCGCGGCGATGACGCGCAGCTTCGTATCCGGTCCGTACCGGGCCTTGAGCAGCGACCGCATGTCGCCGAGCCCGTCGATCAGTCCAAGCTCTGCCGCACGCGCGCCGGTCCAGAAGAGGCCGGTAAACAGATCCGGGTCGTCGGCAAGATTCTTGCGGCGCGCCTTCACCATCTGGATGAAGACCTCATGCATTTCGAGCTGGATGGTCTTCAGCCGCTCGACATCTTCCGGTTTCTCCGGCTGGAACGGGTCGAGGATCGACTTGTTGCGCCCCGCAGTATAGACGCGCCGCTCCACGCCGATCTTCTGCAGCAATCCGTGGAAGCCGAACATGGCCGACACGACCCCGATGGAGCCGACGATCGACATCGGATCGGCAATGATCTCGTCGCCGGCCAGCGCAATCATGTACCCGCCCGAGGCCGCGACATCCTCGACAAAGACCAGCACCTTCTTGTCCTTCTCGACCGCAAGATCACGAATGCGGTTGTAGATCAGGCGCGACTGGACGGGCGAACCGCCCGGACTGTTCACGGAAAGCGCCACCGCAGGAGCGCGTGCGTCGGCGAATGCCTTTTCCAGTACGCCCGCAACGGAGGCGAGCGAAAGCGTCGGGCGAAGACCCTGGCCGGCCGCCATGATCGTGCCGTGCAATCGCACGACCGGAATGGTAACGCCGCTGGATTGCCAGGATTTCGGCAGGTACGGGTCAAGATATTTCCGCAAGGCGCATTCTCCGGTTCGAATCGATCCTGCTACATGTAGGCGTCATTGGCCGGCGCACAATGTACCTGCGGCATCCGGGCTGGCAAAGAATTCCGCCTCGCCATTGATGATTCGCGTGGCTTCCGGCGTGAAGCCATTGCCCTGTCGAGGGTGCAGGACGAGCGGCGCGAGGATGGACAGGGGCTTGCGGGAGCCGCGTATTGCGCGAAGCACCAGGCGAATGGCTGCCGCGCGCTCGCTCTCGCGCGCATGCACGGGCCGCATCTCGATCGCCCCGAAACGGCCTTCCATGGTGGCGAGGAGTTCCGGCAACATTTCCGGCCGGAGGATGATCGAAACGCCGCCCGAGGGGCGCAGGATCGCGGCAGCCGTCCGCAGCCATGCCTGGAGCTGGCCGTCGGGCATGACATGGGCCGCCCGGCGCAACGGATCGGGCGAGGACCGGCCGCGGCCCGGATTGAAGGGCGGGTTGAAGATGACGAAATCGTATGACCGCTCCGCAAGTCCGGCGGCAGCGCGCGCCCGGCCTGCCAGGCATACATCGGCAACGAGCACATCCACCCGGCCCGCCAGCGGCGCGTTTTCCACCAGCGCCAGGCTCCGCCGGGCAAAGCCTGCCATCAGCGCCTCATTCTCGACGAGGGTTACCCGGGCATTCCTGCAACGGGCCGCGACCGCGAGCCCCGCCGCCCCGGCTCCGGCGCCCAGATCCGCGAGGCTTCCGGCAAACTCGCCCGGCACCGTTGCAGCAAGCAGCATGGCATCGAGCCCTGCCCGATGGCCACGCCCTGCCGGCTGGACGAGATGGAACCGGCCCCGGTGAAAGGCATCGATCGTGGAATCCTCGCCGCCCGGGTCGAATGACACGTGCCTCAGGCCTGTCCGTTGCGCATCTCGTCGCCAATGCCGGCATCGGCGAGGATCTGCCGCGCCAATGCCTCGTCGACCGGCCTGACCAGGATGCGCCGCGCGAGAATGCCGATCGAGCCTTCCACAATGCTCATGTTCTGATCCGCAACCAGTACTTCGATCCCGGCATCGCGCAGCAATGCCTCGACAAAGGAGATGACCACCGCATCATTGGTCCGGATGAGTTCGATCATGTCGCGCTGCTTTCCATCCGGCGAAGCGGTCAGTAAACTGTGACCAGGGCGCCATTTCGCCAACAGGGCGCGGCGCTGCCGCCAAATCACTGCTTGAAATGACCCGGTCCGCAGCAATATGCTTGTACAATGTCTGCCAGGTCAAGCGGTCCGGCGGGGCGGCAACGGATCATCCAGGAATGAAAGGGACTGAAAGCTTGGCAACTGTCGTTTCGATCAAGGGTAGGGAACCCGACCGGCCGTCCATCCGCGCAATTCTGGATCTGACGGCCGCGGACATGGCGCGCGTCAACAAGCTCATCCTGGCCAAGGCCGGCTCCCATGTCGACCTCATTCCGCAGATTGCCGAACATCTGATTTCCTCTGGCGGCAAGCGGCTCCGGCCGATGATCACGCTCGCAGCGGCGCAGATGTACGGCTATGAGGGCGAGGATCATGTAAAGCTCGCGACCAGTGTCGAGTTCATGCATACCGCGACCCTGCTGCATGACGATGTGGTGGATGAAAGCGGCATGCGCCGGGGTCGCCAGACCGCGCGAATGATCTGGGGCAACCAGGCCAGCGTCCTTGTCGGCGATTACCTGCTCGGGCAGGCGTTCCGCATGATGGTCGAGGTCGGCTCGATGAAGGCGCTCGACATCCTCTCGGCGGCCGCCACGGTGATTGCCGAGGGCGAGGTCATGCAGCTGGCGTCGGCGAAGAATCTCGACACGACCGAGGATGAATATCTCAGCGTCATCAATGCCAAGACGGCGGCGCTGTTTTCGGCCGCAAGCGAGATCGGACCCGTGATCGCGGGGGGCTCGCGTTCCGACCAGGCGGCGCTGCGCTCCTTCGGCACCAATCTCGGCCTTGCCTTCCAGCTGGTGGACGATGCGCTCGACTATGGCGGCAATGCCCAGGACCTCGGCAAGAATGTCGGCGATGATTTCCGCGAAGGCAAGGTGACCTTGCCGGTGATCCTGTCCTATCGCCGCGGCACCGAAGAGGAGCGGCGCTTCTGGCGCGAGGCAATCGAGGGCGGGCACAGCGATGATTCGGCGCTGGAAGAGGCGATCGGAATGCTGAACCGCTCGGCGGCCATTTCCGACACGCTCGGACGGGCGCGTCATTTCGGCGAGATCGCCCGCGATGCGCTGGCTCCTCTGCCCGCAGGCCCGGCAAAGGATGCGTTGCTGGAAGTCATCGAATTCTGCATCGGCAGGACGCACTGATCCCGGCGCAGGAGGCGCGGTTTCAGGGGAGGAACCGGACGAGAGGCGCGCGCAATTGCCGCGCGCGGCATGATTTGCCGGCAAGGCGGGAATTTTCGTGTCGATGCACCCGGAATAGCCATGTTATGCTGTAAGGTGCATCAGTTCGACGGCGGCGTAACGGGATGGAAAATTCTTGAAACGATCGATGAAGCTCTTCACAGGCATGACAGTCGCGGCCATGCTGGCCATGTCGGCGCCTGTCCTCGCCATGGCCGAAACGGACCGGCCGGGCGAACCGGAAATTCGCGTCCGCTCGCTGTCGGGAGCCTTTCTGGCGGCGCGGACCGCCGAGATCGACAATGATCTCGATGCAGCGATCCGCTTTTACCGCAAGGCGCTGGCTTTCGATCCTGCAAATGCGGAACTGCAGCGCAGCCTGATGCTGGCCCTCGTATCGAGTGGCAGGTTCGACGAGGCGCTGCCGCTTGCCGAGAAACTGAAGAGCGTTCCCGAGATCGAGCGCTTTTCCCGGCTGGCGCTTGCGGTCGAGGCTTTCCGGAAACAGGAATATGTCGAGATCGAATATCTCCTGCAGCTGGCGCTGGGGACCGAGCTGGACCGGCTGGTTACCACGATCATGCAGGCCTGGTCCCTGCTGGGCCGGGATGAGCCCGCAGGCGCGCTCGATGTGCTCGATACGCTCGAGGGTCCGGAATGGTTCGGGATCTTCATTGCCTATCATCGCGCGCTGATCGCCGATCAGGCAGGCATGATCGAGGAGGCGCTGGCGACCTATGAAGACGTGATCGCAAACCGGGAGGCAGGCGGCACGGCACCGGAGACCTATTGGCGCGCCGTGCTCGCCGAGAAGCGGTTTCTCGCCCGCAACGGCTATCGCGAGGAAGCGCTCGCAGGCCTTGCCGATGCGGAAGGCCTGCCGCCACGTCCGGAATTCGCCGCGCTTCGCGAGCAAATCGCAACGGGCAGCGACATCGAGCCGATGGTCGCAACGCCCGTGGAGGGCGCGGCCGAAATCCTGCTCAATGTCGGCTCGGCGCTCAATCGCGGCGGCGGCGAAGCGTTCGTTCGCCTTTATCTGCAGTTTGCGCAAATCCTGCGGCCCGACCATGATGCCATCCTGATCCAGCTCGGGCAGGTGGCGGAGCAGCAGGGCCGGCAGGAAGAGGCCATCGAACTGTATGGCAGGGTGCCGGCCGGCTCCCCGCTCAAGCGGCTGGCCGAAATGCAGCTGGGTCTCAACCTTGCCGATGTCGAGCAATATGAGGAAGCCATCCGGCATCTGAAGGCGCTGGTCGAGGCCGACCCGGACGACATGCGCGCCTATCTCGCCCTGGGTGGGGTCTATCATTCGCGCAAGGATTTTGCGGCTGGCGCCGAACTCTATGATCGCGCGGTGGCCCGGATCGAAGAGCCGGAACCTGCGCATTGGAGCATCTACTACCAGCGCGGCATCGCCTATGAGCGGCTGAAGCAGTGGGATCTGGCCGAGCCCAATTTCCTGAAGGCGCTCGAACTCGAGCCGGACCAGCCGCAGGTGCTGAACTATCTCGGCTATTCCTGGGTCGACATGAACATGAATCTGGAACAGGGCCTCGAGATGATCGCACGGGCGGTCGAGATTCGGCCCAATGACGGCTATATCGTCGATTCGCTCGGCTGGGCCTATTATCGGCTCGGCCGGTACGAGGAGGCCGTGATCGAGCTGGAAAAGGCGGTTTCTCTGCGGCCCGAAGACCCGATCCTCAACGATCATCTTGGCGACGCCTATTGGCGCGTCGGTCGCAAGCTTCACGCCAGCTATCAATGGAGTCACGCGCGCGATCTCGAACCGGACGCAGACCTACTGGCCGAGATCGAGAGAAAATTGCAGAACGGGTTGCCCGAAGACGTGCCGGAGCCTCCCGAGAAGCAGGCAAGCACCGAAGCTGAAATCCAGGAAGTCGCAGAATTGCGTCACGCCAGTCCGGCGACGGAGAGTGCTGCCCCGGAGCGGGGATATACGGTCAGACCCGGGCAATCGCTCTGGTCCATCGCGGTAGAGGAACTGGGAGATGGCGAGCGCATGCAGGAGATCCTGCAGCTCAATCCCGACCTTTCCGGAGATCCGGACCGGATTTTCCCCGGGCAGCTTCTCTTGCTGCCGCAAGGTGCCCACCAACCATGAGCCTCGGCGATGCCACTGCGTGCGTGTCTCCCGATTTCTCCTCGGAGACAAGAGCCCAGGCGCAGGGGCATTGGCCATGCGCCGGCGCTGACGAGGCAGGCAGAGGTCCGCTCGCAGGCCCGGTAGTGGCCGCGGCCGTCATCCTCGATGCGGAAAATATTCCGGAAGGGATCCGGGATTCAAAGCAGCTGACGCAATCGAGGCGCGAAGCCCTGTTCGCAGAGATCATGGCCTCGGCCCTCGCGGTCTCGGTCGCTTCGCGATCGGCGGAGACGATCGACCGGACCGATATCCGCAAGGCCTCCCTGCAAGCCATATGCCAAGCGGTTCAGGGCCTGCCCATTCGCCCGGCCTGGGTTCTGGTCGATGGCCGCGACCTGCCCGATGACCTCCCCTGTCCGGGAGAGACCCTGATCGGAGGCGACGGTCGTTCCCTGAGTGTCGCGGCGGCTTCAATCGTCGCCAAGACCCTTCGCGACCGGATGATGATCCGGCTAGGGGAAGAATTCCCCTCCTATGGGTTCGAGCGGCACAAGGGCTATGCCTCGACCCTGCATCGCGACATGCTTGCGCAGCTGGGCGGAACCCCACGCCTGCATCGTTTCAGCTTCGCGCCACTGCGACAGGGTGTGCTGGATCTCTAGCGCGGCTTCCCGGAACGGGGTCTCGATTTCGGGCGAAGAACCGGGGTAAACTCGTGAGCAGGTCGCCGGATCGTGGCCACCGTTTCGCGGGGCGAGAACCTGCGCGACGAAGTGACCGGGATTCCGGAATGCACCTCATGCCTTCCGGCTGTCAATTTGTACTTGCCAAAGTGATGCATCCCGACCCTTATCAGAAGAG
>CAYLGY010000054.1:0-19246 GCA_964383325.1 uncultured Rhizobiaceae bacterium | reverse complement strand
CACTGCCTTCACACGGCAGGGGTCACAGGTTCAATCCCTGTCGCGCCCACCATTTAATCCCCTGCAAAATCAATCTGTTAGCTGCGCCTGGATTTGTTCTGCTCAAGGCCGCCAAACCTGGACCATCGGGCAGACAGGCCGCGACTTCATCGAGTAATGACTGGCGTCGTGTAATACGGGATCCTGTCGATTCGCGGTTGCCATCTGCCTGCCTGCATCAGCGCGGTCACATGTTCGGCTATCTCGCCCAGCGTCGCGAACCAGACATCGCCTGCCGACTGCATGTGCTCGATTAGGCTCCTGATCGCCATGGCCTGCGCCGGACGGCCGCTGACCGCCGGATGCCAGACGGATACCCACAGCCCGCCAAGCTCGCGCAAGGCATCGAACTCGGCTCGAAACACCTCCAGCGCATGGCGTGGCGGCGAGACCTTCATGAGATAGTCGAAGGCGCGGCTCGAGACATACTGGTTGTAATCATCCACCGAGGCCGGCACCGGAATCTCGATCAACCGGCCCTTGCCATTGTCCAGCACGATCGGCACATCATCGGCGAACAGGGAAGAATCATATTCGAATCCAAGTTCGATCAGCAGATCGTAGGTAACCGGCGACAGCCCGTAATAGGGCGCGCGATAGCCGCGCGGCCGCTTGCCTGACATACGGAACAAGATGTCGTTGCCGCGTTCGAGGCTTTCCCGTTCTTCCGCCGGTTCCTGCCGGCTCGGCCATTCGTGCAGATGACCGTGATTTCCCAGCTCATTGCCATGCCGCAGGATCGTTTCCACCATTTGCGGGTAGGTTTCGGCCACCCACCCCGGCACGAAGCAGGTGAGCGGGATCTCGTGCTCGGCAAAGAGCGAACACAATCTCGGCGTCGCGACGAGCGGATCATAGCGCATATGCGCCAGCGCATGGGTCATGCCGATCGCAGCCGGGCCGTGGGCTGCATGAACCACGCTGTCGGCATCGACATCGAGGCTGAAGGCGACCGCGCATCGGGCGCCGTTCGGCCATGGCGGCGGATTGTCGATCATCACGAGCTTGTCCTCACCCCGCCATCCATGAACAGTTCATGGAGATCTTCCGGCACGACCTGGCCGGTCGGCGCCTCGAAAGCCTGCCTTCCGCGGACAAGGACGCAGACCCGGCTCGAAACCTGCAGCGCAATATTCACATTCTGCTCGACAAGCAGGATCGGAATGGAGAGTTTCTCGTGAATTTCCGTAATGGCCTGATAGACCCTCTCGACCATTGCGGGCGCAAGGTCGCTGCTGGGCTCGTCCAGGAGCAGGATGCGGGGCTTCAACAGGAGCGTCAGGCCGATGGAGAGCATTCGCCGCTCCCCGCCGCTGAGATTGCCGGCCTTTTCCCCGCGACGTTCCTTGATCCGCGGAAACATGGCGTAGACACTTTCCACATCGTTCGAGAATTCCGCCGGCCGGAGATAGGCGCCCATGCGAAGATTGTCCTGGACCGTCATGTCCTCGAATACATTGCGGGTCTGGGGCACGTAGCCGAGCCCGCCGGCGGCGCGCAGATGCGCCGGCATGGGGGTGATCTCCTGGCCGTCAAGCTCGATCTTCCCTTCGCGGACCTGCGTCAGGCCCATCGCCGTCTTCAGCACGGTGGACTTTCCCGAGCCGTTCGCACCGAGAACCGCCAGCACCTCGCGCTCGCGCAGGCCGAGCGAAAGGTCGTTCAGAACCGTGATCAATCCGTAGCCGGCGGTAACATTGCGCAGCGCAAGGATATCCGTCATACGCCCCTCCCCCCTGCCGGCTGGCCGAGATAGGAGCGGATGACGGTTTCGTTCGAGCGGATCTCGCCGGGCGTGCCGACGGCAATAACCTCACCTGCATCCAGCACGTAGACGCGGTCGCAGAGTCTGGCGATCATATCCATATTGTGCTCGATCAGGATGATCCCCCGTCCCTCGTCGCGCAGGGACAGGAGGAATTCGACCTGCTGGTCGATGAGGACGGGATTGACGCCCGCTGCCGGCTCGTCGAGCAGCAGGACGGCGGGGTCCGACATCAGCAACATGCCCATGGTCAGCAATTTCTGCTGCCCTCCTGAGAGGCTCCCGGCCGGATCATTGGCCTTGTGATACAGGCCAAGCCTTTCGAGGATCGCAACGGCCCGTTCATGCGCGCGCGCTTCCTGCCGGGCGACCTTTCCGGGCTGCAGCAGGAGCCGGAAAAGATCCTCCCCGGCATGGTCTCGCTCGCCGGCCAGAATGTTCTGGAACACGGTCAGGCGCTGGGCGAGCCTCGGCACCTGGAATGTCCGGCCGATGCCCCGTTTGGCCACGCGGTCCGGCCGCCCGAGAGGCAGGCTGCGGCCATTGAGCGTGACCGTACCCCGATCCGGCACGTAGATGCCGGCGATGACATTGAGCAGCGTCGACTTGCCGGACCCGTTCGGTCCGATCAGGCCGGTCACCTCGCCGGCAGACGCCGCGAAACTCACATTCCCGAGCGCGCGCAGGCCGCCAAAGGAAAGGCTCACATTACTGGCTTCGAGCATGATGGCGCTCCCGCACTTCAGGGAACAGACCCTGCGGACGATAAAGGAACATCAGCACGAGGATCAATCCGAACAGGGCAAGCCGCAGATTGGCGACGAGGTCAGACGGCAAGCTTACCCATTGGGCGACGAAACGCGAGGACACGCCCATCATCAGGATGAAGGCCGCGCCCAGCACGACGCCGATATTTCGTCCCGGCCCGCCGAGAATGACCGCCGTCCAGATGATGAACGTCTCCGTGATGGTGAAGCTGGAGGGCGCAACATAGCCGCTGAAATGCCCGTAGACGATCCCTGCTGCGGCAGCCATCACCCAGGACACCATGGAAATCGTCGCCTGGTAGCGGATCGGATTGCGCCCGAGCGTCGACGCCAGCACTTCGTCCTCGCGGATGACCCGCAGCATGCGCCCCAGGGGCGACCGTCCGATCCGCTCGGCAAGCAGATAGCAGGCAGCGAGCAGAATGAGGGCAATGGCCAGCGCCAGCTCCGCACTTGCAAAGCGGGGCACGTTGAGCCCGTCCGCGCCGCCGGCGAGCGAGGTTGCATTCAGCATGGTCAGCCGGAAGATCTCGGCCGCGCCGAGCGTGATCAGAGCCCAGTAATCCTGGGACAGCCGCTGCGCCGGCAGGATGACGAGCAGCGAGAACAGCGGCGCAAGGAGAATGCCGGCCCCTGCCCCCATCCACCATGGATAGCCGGCGGCCGCCGCGATCCCGGCGGCATAGCAACCGATCGCAAAGGGCAGGATCTGGCCGAAATTCACGAGACCGGTCATGCCGAACTGCAGGTTGAGGCTGAGCGCCAGAACGGACCAGATCGCGACGATCGTGAGGGAATAGATGGCAAAATCCAGCATCCTACCGCCCTTTCGACGATTTCCGGCCTGATTTCATCAGGATCACGATCAGCAAGGCAAGCACGGCGACATAGTCCCGGTATTGAGAGGGGATCCGCCAGGGCTCACCGAAGAACAGGCTGCCGAAATCGATCCAGATCAGGAAGTTCTGCGCAAAGGAGAGGATCAGGGCGCCGATCACCGCCCCGAAGACATTGCTCATGCCGCCAATCGTCACCGCCGCGAAAACCGGCAGCAGGATGATCAGGTCGAGACTGGGCTGGAGGCGCGTCTGCATCGCCATCAGCGAGCCGCCGATCGCCGCGAGCGCTCCGGACAGAAACCACATCAGCCGGATGAGCTTGTCGCCCGGAATGCCGCGCGTGACGGCAAGTTGGTAATTGCTGGCGAGCGCGCGCAGGCCGGACCCGACCCTGGTCCTGTAGAGAAAGGCATGCAACAGGATCATGAGCACGAGCGTGGTCAGGACGATGGCGATGTCGAGCGACGTGAAGATGACGCCGCCCACGACCATCACTTCCGTCTCGATGCCGAACACCCGCGACGAACCGCCATAGATCGCCGCCAGGATCGACCGGATGAACAGGGCGACGCCCCAGGACACGATCATCTTCCCCTCCGGGGAGATGTCCCGCAGCCGGCTGAAGACGATCACATCGATCGCCACGGCGACGAGGCCGGTCGTGATGGCACCGAGCAGCATTGCCAGCGGCAATGGGATGCCGGGAATGGCGGCGAAGCTGTAGGTGAGATAGCCGCCCATGATCGCAAGCTGGATATGGGCAAAATTCGCGAAACGCAGGATCGAATAGCACAGCGAGACGCCAACTGCGATGATCGCGATTTCGCTCGCATAGACGAACGAATTGACGACAACCTGAATCACGGGAAATTCCAGCCTGGGGGAAAATGGAATCGGCCGCCACGGGAACGGGTAGCGGCCGACATTTCGGGCAAGTCGATCAGTTGCGGCTGCCGGACTTCTGGAACATTCCGTCCGTATAGCTGATGATGTCCACCGGCGGGTCGATCCTCTGGCCGCGCTCGTCCCAGACGATCTTGCCGCTGGCGCCTTCATAGGTCTCGACGACGGTCGGCAGGGCAGCGGCAATCGAGGCCGCATCCGTGCCGGATTTCAGGGCTTCGGCGAGTACCATCATGGCGTCATAGCCGTAATAGGCATGCGCGAGGACATCGTCCTCATTGTATTTCGCCTTGTATTTCTCGAACACTTCGAGGCCGATGCCTTCTGAATAGCCACCATTGTCGATGCCGGTGAGCTTGCCATTCATCCATTCCGGATTCTCGATCTGCAGGATGGAAGGATAAGCCGCAAACCAGGGCGCCTCGATGTTGAGTTCGCGCACCGAACGCAGGATCGTGCGCGTGTCCTCGCCATATCCGCAGGTGATGATGCCATCAAAATCGGCGCTGGCGAGCACTTGCACATCGGCCCGATAATTCGGCTGGCCTTCCGTGTAGACGATTTTCTGGACGATTTCCCCGCCCCTGGCCTCGAAGGCCTCGATCGCCGCCTCTGCTACGCCGAGTCCGAAGGCATTGTTGGGCACGACCACGGCCGCCCTCTTCACGCCGCTGTCGGCGACGAATTCACCCAGATCCTTTGCGAGAATATCGTCGAGCGGCAGGATGCTGAACAGGGTGCCGGGATATTCGCCAAGCTTCGGCGAGGAAGACGAGGTGTTGATCAGCACCTTGCCATGATCCTTCGCCAGCTGGGCGACAGGGATCATCAGGCTGCTGCCGCCAAACATGATCGCAGCTTCCACCCCGTCCACCGTGTAGAGCTTGGTGGCTGCATTCAGCGCTTCCTGCGCCCGGAACTCTGAATCCTCGACAATCAGCCGGATCGGGGCGCCATTGACGCCGCCTGCGGCATTGATTTCTTCGACCGCAAGCTCGACGCCACGCGTCATCTGCAGGCTGGTCTTGACATCCTGTCCGGTAAGGTTGGCGATCACGCCGACCGGGATCGGATCGGCCGCGCGAGCTAGCGTCAAGCTGCCAGCCACCATGGCGCTCGCTGCTACGATTCTAAGCCAGGTTTTCATTGTCGTGTCTACCTCCCTGAGCTGTCCGGCGGCCTGCAATGGCCATCTCCCCAGCTTTGACTGAAAGTAGACGCAGGAAACCGGAAAGACAACCGGCTCCCCGCGCCCCGAAGAAAGTTCGCTACGCTAATCCTTCACCACCAGTTCGCGCGGAAAGTCCGTCAGAACTTCGGGAGCGCCGGTCTCGCGGACGCAGAAGGTCTCGCTGAGCTCATAGCCCCAATCCTCCTGCCACATGCCGAGAATCATGTGAAAGCACATGTTCGGCGCCAGCACCGTATGATCGTCCTGTCGCAGGCTGGCGGTCCGCTCGCCCCAGTCGGGAGGATAGTTGAGGCCGATGGAATAGCCGATGCGCGAAGACTTCCGGTAGCCGGCGCGCTCGATGATTTTTCGCCATGCCGCCTCCACCTCGTGGCAGGTCACGCCGGGCCGGGCCGCATCCAGCGCCGCGTCCAGGCCTTCCGAAACAATGTCGGCGAGATCGAGGAGCGCCGCGGGCGGTTTGCCCATATAGAGCGTACGCGCCAGCGCAGCGTGATAGCGGTGATGGCAGCCCCCCAGCTCCAGATATGCGACCGTATCCTTCTCGTATCGGTCGCCCGACCAGGTCATGTGCGGCGCGGCGCTTTTTCGTCCGCTGGGCACCTGAGCGAGCGCTGCCGGATAGTCGCCCCAGAAATCGGCGGTCCCGTGCAGTTGCGCCGCGGTGATCCGGGCGACCGCATCGCATTCCCGGACGCCCGGTTCGATTGCCGCCATTCCGGCTTCCATCGCCTTGCCGACAATCTCCGCGGCGCCGCGCATCAGCCGGATTTCCGCAGGAGACTTGATGAGCCGCACCCAGTTCACCAACCCCTTCGCATCCACGATCCGGGCGTCCGGCAAGGCGCGGTCCAGTTCGAGATAATCCCGGGCAGTGAAGTAGAAACTGTCCAGGTCGATCCCGATCCTCGCCTGGGCAAGGCCGAATTTCGCGATCAGCTGCGCCAGGAATTGCGCCGGATGCTTCGATTGCGAATCCACATGGTCTTCCGGATAGGAAACGAGATTCTCCGGGCGCAGGAAGGCCGTCAGGCGCGCGCCGGGAGCATCCATTCCCCTCCCCACCCAGATCGGCTCCTCCCGGTCCAGCGCCAGCACGGCATATTGGTGCACATAGAAGGACCAGCCATCATAGCCGGTGAGATAGTTGATATTGGCAGGGTCGGCCGACACCAGCACGTCGATCCCGGTATCGGCCATCCTCGCCTTGACCCTCCCGATCCGGTCGAGGAATTCCTTTCGGTCGAACGGAGACATCGGATCAGAAATATTCAGGAAAGGCTTCGCGGAAGGACCGGATGATCTCGATATGGGCAGCCGGATCGGCAAGCCCGCCAATATCGGCCTTGTTCCAGCGCTGTTCTTCCTCGACCCATCGCTCCGGCATGGTGTTGATGGTGATATGGGTCGCGCCCATGGCCCGCCAGGCCTCCATTTCCTCGCGCAATTGCGCGTGGGTGCGGTCGATGATCGTCATCGTCGCCTCGATGCCGATCTCGTCCGGATTGCGGCCATGCGCAATAGCGATCCTGCGCATTTCCTCGATCTTGCGACGACCCGTATCGTCGGCCTGGAAATTGGGCAGCCAGCCATCGCCGATCGTGGCGACGCGCCGGATCGCAGCCTCGGAAACGCCGCCGATCCAGATCGGGATCGGTCGCTGGACCGGCAGCGGATTGATGCCTCCGTCGCGCACCCGATGGTAGGCGCCCTCATAGGTGATCAGATCGGAGCACCACAGCTTGCGCAACAGATCAATCTGTTCGTCCATCCGCTTGCCCCGATTGCGGAATTCTTCGCCACATGCCTCGAATTCATCCGGTTTCACCCCGACACCGACACCGAGGCGCAGGCGACCGCCGCTCAGGAGATCGACCTCGGCGGCCTGTTTGGCGACGAGCGCCGTGCCCCGCATCGGCAGCACGAGTACGCCGGTGACGAACTCGATCCTGCGGGTGATGGCGGCAAGGTAGCCATACAGGACAAACAATTCGTGAAACATGTCTTCCGCATCGTGGACATAGGTCCAATCCGGCCGACTCGCCTTGTTCAGCCCGATGATCTGGTCGAAAGCGGTAAGGTGGGTGTAGCCAAGCTCGTCGGCGGTGACGGCGAAGTCTCGGATATTTTTCGGGTCGCTGCCGATCTCGAACTGGGGGAAGAGTACACCGATCTTCATTTGCTGCCTCTGGAAATGTTAGGAACAGGAGGAATGCCGGGATGGCTGCTCATGGCTGGACAAGTTGGGAGCGCCAGGCAAGGCCATGCACCGCTGCCATGATCCTCGCCTTTTTTCGAAACATCTACAAGCACCATGATCGGGCAAAGCCGCTGCGCCCGTCTCGGCCTCCACCGCCTCGCGTTGTAGTCCTCAACCAGAGTAGGGGATCAACCGGACGGCAGATTGCTCTGGCCGATCTCGTCCAGTGCCAGCAGGCGTTCCGGAAAGGGCGGGGCATAGGCGCGGATTTTCGAGGTTCGCAATCCGAGCGACACCAGCCCTTCGGCCATCTTCACCGCAGCGGCAACGCCGTCGATGACAGGAACTTCGAATTTCTTCGACAGTTCTTCGGCAAGACCTGCCATGCCGGCGCACCCCAGGACGATTGCCTCCGACCTGTCCGCGGCCAGCACCTGCTGCACGGCAAGTTCCACCTTCTCCCGTACCGCCACATCGGGCCCATCGAGCGCCAGCACCGGCACATTGGCGGCATGCACCCCCGCGCAGCGCGCAACAAGACCGTACCTGACCAGGTTGGCCTCGATCGTTGCCACCGAACGGGAGAGGGTCGTGACCACGCTGAACCGGTCCCCTACCAGCGAAGCCAGGTGAAAGGCAGCCTCGCCGATGCCGATAACTGGCGCAAAGGCGAGCGCACGCGCAGCGTCCAGGCCGGTGTCGTCGAAACAGGCGACAATATGGGCATCGACCTTCTCGTTTTCGCCACGCGCAATCTGCTGCAGCAGCCCGGGAACGCTAAGCGCGCCGTCGAAGAATCCTTCGACGGCGGCCGGGCCGTGCGTCGGATTGACGGCGGTGATCGTCGTGCCGGGACAGGCAGCCTGCCGGGCGATTTCTCCGATCCGTTCCGTCATCGAGCCCGTCGTGTTGGGATTGACGATGAGGATCCTGATCCCGCCATCCTGCTCTTGCTTCTCGAATCTGCTCACCATGAATTGCGCCTTTGAACTGTGCCGGACTGGTTGACCCGCCGGTTACAGGAAGTCTTCTGCTCGGGGCCCTGGCCCTTGTCCTCGTCGCTTCGCGTGGCGCCCAACCCTCCGAAACGGTCCCTGGCATCACCCGGGCCGGGGATGGGGGATATCCTGCACGTAGAAAGGCTGATGATAGCCGCGTTGCACTTCCGGCCGACCGGCCAGCATTTCGTACCAGCGATGCACATTCGCGAAAGAGGCGAGATCCACCTGCTGCCATTCGAAGCGCGAAACCCACGGCCAGATGGCCATGTCGGCAATGGAATAGGCGCCTGCCACGAACTCCCGTCCTTCCAGCCTTTGATCGAGATTCGCGTAAAGGCGGTCAGCCTCATTCCTGTAGCGCTCCGATGCGTAGGCGGATGCCTGGGGAAAATAGTGCAGGAAATGATGCGCCTGCCCCAGCAGCGGCCCGAGGCTGGCCGCTTGCCAGATCAGCCATTGGAGCACCTCCATCCGGTCAGTTTCCGACTGCCCCAGAAAGCGGCCGTATTTTTCCGCGAGATAGATCATGATCGCCGCGGACTCGATGATCGTGCGGCCATTCTCCCGGTCGATGATCGCCGGGATCTTCCCGTTGGGATGGATGGCGGCATAGTCTGCGGAGAATTGCTCGTTGCGGGTGATATCCACCGCATGGCAAGCATAGTCGATGCCCAGCTCTTCGAGGAGGATGGATATCTTTCGTCCGTTGGGCGTGATCCATGTATAAAGATCGATCATCCGGGCCTCATTGGTGCTGGTGGCGAACATTGGCAACATTGCGACTGATTTCCGGAATGCCGCAGATGTCATGGGAAATCTGCGCGAGAAGGCGAACGCCTTCCCGGATTTCCTCATCCGTGGCAAGCGCAAAGCACAGCCTGAACCAGCTGGCGGACCGATCGCCATCGACAGCCCAGTCCGGGCCGGCATTGAACGACAGGTCGTTTGCGGCGGCGGGTGCGAGCAACGCCCTTGTATCGACCCCGTCGGGCAGTTTCACCCAGATGTAGATGCCGCCTTTCGGCATCCAGATGTTCGCAGCCGTGCCGAATTCGCCCTCGACGGCTTCCACGATCACATCGCGCTTGCGCTTCAGGCTTGTCGTCAGCCTCGTAATGTGCTGATCGAAGCGCTGCTCAAGGAATTCGGCTGCAATCATCTGGCCGAGCGCGCCCGTGCCGCCATCGCGCTTGAGCGCTGCGATCTGCGCGACCACTTCCGGCCGGGCGCTGAGATATCCAAGCCGGAGCGCCGGCACGAGGTTCTTGGAAAACGAGCCGATATGGATGGTCACGTCCGGCGCCAATCCGAGAAAGGAAGGCGGAACATCGCCCGGCTCCCAGACGATGTCCGAATAGCAGTCATCCTCGAAAATGGTGAAACCGTGCTGCCGCGCCAGCGCAATGATCTGGAGCCGGCGCTCCAGGGGCAGGATCGTGCCCGTGGGATTCTGGACGGTGGGGATGGTGTAGAGATATTTGGCCGGCCGCCCTTCCCGGGCCAGTCTCTCCAGCGCCACTTCAAGCGATGCGATCACGATGCCGTCGTCATCCAGCGCGACGGGAACGATATCCACGCCCTTCTCACGGACGTTCTCGATCGCACCGCTGTAGGAGAACTCCTCGAAGAGAACGACGTCACCGGCTTCGAGAAGCACATTGTTCACAAGATCGAGGCCCGTTCCCGAACCGCCGGTGATCAATGTGCTCTCGATGCCGATCCGGGTGCCGCGCTTCAGAAGCTTCTTGCAGACAAAGCGGCGCAATCCTTCATGGCCGAGCGGGCTGGCGCCCATGTGATACAGGGCGAGCTGGCGCCCTTCCCGCAGGATCGCCGCTTGTGCAGCCGCGGCGAGTTCCTCGACAGGCACCGATTCGCGTTCGTTGTTGCCGCCCGTAAACATGTATCTGGGCAGTTTCGGCGAAGCGATGACCGGCTTCGGCAGGCCGGCGCGAAACCGGGAAGCGATCGGATCGGATGGGTCGTGCATTCGTGTCTCCATTTCCGGAGCTGTGCCGGAATATCGTTCGGAAATCAGTGAAGGATCTGGGCGAGGAAGGCCTTGGCCCGCGGATGGCTGGGTGCCTCGAAGAAGTCGTTCGGGCGGCCCTCTTCGACGATTTCCCCCTGGTCCATGAAGATTATTCGGTCTGCCACCCGGCGGGCGAAGCCCATCTCGTGCGTCACGCAGATCATCGTCATGCCGTCGCGCGCCAGCTCGGACATGGTGTCGAGAACTTCCTTGACCATTTCCGGATCAAGGGCCGAGGTGGGCTCGTCGAACAGCATGATCTTCGGGTTCATGCACAGCGCCCGCGCAATCGCCACGCGCTGTTGCTGGCCACCCGAAAGCTGTGCCGTATATTTCTCCGCCTGGTCCAGAATGTGGACCCGTTCGAGGTACTTGCAGGCGATCTGCCTGGCCTGCTCCTTCGACATTCCAAGCGAGCGCATGGGCGCCAGCATGCAGTTCTGCAGCGCAGTCATGTGAGGAAAGAGATTGAATTGCTGGAAAACCATTCCGACCTCGCGCCGGATCGTTGCGAGGGTCTTGCCGGATTCCGTCACATCGCGCCCGTTGACCACGATGCGGCCAGCCTGGTGGCGCTCAAGCTGGTTGATGCATCGGATCAGCGTCGACTTGCCTGACCCCGACGGTCCGCATACGACGACCTTCTCTCCGGCTGCGACCTGAAGGTTCACGCCCTTCAGGGCATGGAAGGCGCCGAACCATTTCTCAACGCCCTCCATGAGTATGACCTGATTATCCAAATGCATGACTTTCGTGATCTGGTTCATGCTTCCGGCAACTATTTGACGGCGTCGGGCATGTCTGTATTGAGCCATTTGCGGGTGATTTCATTCAGCTTGCCATTCGCCTTGATCTCTCGCAGGAAATTGTTGGTGAAGGTCAGAATGTCTTCTTCGCCTGGCCGCATGCCTATTCCCTGCACCGTGGTGAAGATATCGAACTTCGCCTCGTATTTTCCCGGGAAGCGGGCATCCAGATCTCGCACCAGCGTAAGCGACATTCCTACGGCATCTACCTGTCCGGAAAGCAGGGCCTGCGTGGCGCTGGCATCATCGTCGTAGCGCTGGATGGTGGCTTCGGGCGGCGCATTCTCTGTCAGCGTCGTGTCGATGACGCTGCCCCTGGAAGTCGCAACCGTGAGACCTTTCAGATCCTCCCACGACCTGATTTCCCTGTCGGTGGTGGAGATCACACCTGCCGTCTGTCCCGCATAGGGTTCGGAAAACTGGATCTGCTGTTGCCGCTCCGGGGTGACGGCCAGGAGGGCGATCAGCAGATCGACCCGATTGGTCAGCAGATAGCCAATGCGGTTCGGGCTGGAGACCGGCACCAGTTCGAGTTCCACCCCGAGGGCCTCCGCCATGGTTCTTGCGACGTCGATATCGAGCCCGTCGGGTTCGCCCGTATTGTCGAGAAGCCCGAAGGGCGGCACGTCAAGCATGACGCCGACCCGTACCAGGCCGCTGGACTTGATTGACTCCAGCGTTTGCGCCACCGCGGGCGCTCCGGCAAACAACGAAATCACCGCGGCGATTGCGAGCATCCTCTTCAAGGCATTCATTGGTTCTCTCCTCCTCTTGCGTGGTTTCATTCAAACGCCTGCACGAAACAGATTGTCGGGAGCCACAATACCGTCATTGCCCGCCAGCGCTTTCTCCAGCCTTCTTCCCAGGAGCGAGAGAGGCCAGCACAGCATGAAGTAGAGAATGGCGACGAGTCCGTAGACAGTCAGCGGCTCGAATACGGAATTATTGACGATCTGCGCTGCCCGCATGAGCTCGTTGAAGCCGATGATTGCGGCAAGCGAGGTTGCCTTGATGAGCTGCACCAGGAAGCCAACGGTAGGCGGCAGCGCGATCTTCATGGCCTGCGGCAGAATGACTTCCGTCATCAGCGAATAGTTCGGAAGGGCCAGCGCCCAGCCCGCCGCCCATTGACCTTTCGGGACAGCCTCGATGCACCCGCGCCAGATCTCGCCCAGAAATGCGCTGGCATGGAGGGAAAGGGCCAGGAACGCGGCGGTCCAGGGGTTCATGTTGAACCCGAAAAGGCCCATTCCGAAGAAGACCAGAAAGAGCTGCATCAGTAATGGCGTCCCCTGAAAGAGGATGATGAAGCCACGTGCGATGCCGGAAAGGACACGGATTCCGGATGTGCGTGCCAATGCAACCGCCAGTCCGCCGATTGATCCTCCCATGAATGCGCCTAGAGAAAGTATGATCGTCCACTGCAAGGCGGTCATGATATAGATGAAATCGGAAGGCCCGAATGAGCGCATGACCTATCTCTCCACCGGATAGGAAAGGAGAAGACGCTCTGCAACTCGAAACAGCGCTGTGAAAATCATGTAGATACAGAAATAGATCAGCGTTACAATCGAATAGACTTCGAAACTGGCAAATGTTCGCGACTGGATCACGTTCGCCGTTGAAGCGAGTTCGTTGGCGGAAACGACCGAAACCACGCTCGATGTCATGACCACGATCAGGAACTGGCTTGTCAGTGCCGGATAGACGGCGCGTACTGCGGGTTTCAGGATAATGTACCGGAACACATCGATCTGGCTGAGCCCGAGTGACTTCCCGGCCTCGATCTGCCCCCGCGAGACCGATTCAATCCCGGCGCGGATGATTTCGGTGGCATAGGCGACCACGTTGAGAACCATGGCGGCGAAGGCAGCAGCATTGGGAGAGAGCCGCAGGCCCAATGCCGGCAGGCCGAAATAGATGAACATGATCTGCACCAGGAAAGGCGTGTTCCGGATGAATTCGATATAGGCGGAAATCACGAGCTTGATCGGGTTGGGACCGTACATCCGCACCAGCGACAGAATGATCGATGCCAGGGTACCGACCACCATCGTCGCAAGCGACAACTGGATGGTGGCCATCGCCCCGAGGAGAAGCTGGTCCCATGCATCCAGAACCGCACTGAACCGGAAATTGTAAGTCATCCGGACGATCCATCGCCGCAGCCGCCCGGTCGGTCGGCTGGTTCAACGGCGGAAGCGTCGGGGGAGCGCGACCCGAGAAAGACCTTCTCACTGGAAACGGTCATCCAACCTCCCTTCCGTTCGAGAACGTCGTAGGCTATATACTGGCATATTGTCAGCAGAATGGAAACTGATTGTTTTCAACATAAGGGAGCATTGTCAACATATGACGGACCGCAGGATGATGGGCAAGACAGGCCGGAGTGAAGCCAAGGATTTCGGCCAGCCCTCTCCCCAGCCAACGCCCGAGAACATGCCGGAACTGGGCGCGGATCCGGTGGTACTACGGATCACCAAGGCGATGCGATTGGGGCGCCTGAAGCCCGGGACGAAATTGTCGGAGACGATGCTGGCGGATATTTTCGGCACGAGCAGGAACCATGTCCGGCAGGCCTTTTTGCAATTGGCGACGAAAGGACTCGTCAAATTGATTCCAAATCGCGGCGCTTTTGTCAGTAAATTGTCCACTGCCGAAGCGCGCCAGCTATTTGCGGCGCGGCGGATCATCGAGGCATCGACCGTGGCCTTGCTCTCGCAACGCTGCAACGCCCATGCAAGCGAATTGCTCGAAGCCCATATCACGCGGGAGCGCGAGGCGATCGAAGCACGAGATGTGATGGAGATGCTGATCATTGCCGGCGATTTCCACGTTCTGATCGCCACACTTGCGGGCAATGACGTGCTGAAGGCCTATGTCGAGGATCTGGTCCTGCGCACGGCGCTCGTCATCTCGGAATATCCGGGTGCCGGCGCTGTCCATTGCTCCTGTCACGCCCATCATCAGCTGGCCGAACTGATGAAAGCCGGCGACGAGAAAGCTGCGGTTGACCTGATGTTGCGCCATATTGACGAGCTGGAGGAGCCCTTGCTCGCGCGTCCGGCCGGGCCGACCGCGGATCTGCGGGCGATCTTCGCAGATGTGTGAGCCCACGGGATCGATGGCGTTCCCTGTTTGCGCATGATCTCGTCCGGAAAGCGGTGTCCACTTTCCGTAGATCTGGCTTCCTCGCTTGCGCATGATCTCGTCCGGAAAGCGGTGTCCACTTTCCGGGATCATGCGCTAGACTCCAGCCAATTGCGAAGCATGCGCCCCTGCAGGAGGAATTTGCCTTGACCGATGTCCGACTTTCGCTGGAAGCCGTCCATGACCTCGCATTTCGCGCCCTGCGCGGTGCCGGTTGCGACGAGGACAATGCGTCCGCTGTTGCCGAGACAATCACGCTGGCTGAGGGCGACCTATGCCATTCGCATGGCCTGTTCCGGCTGCCCGGCTATCTCGCCTCGCTGCGCAGCGGCAAGGTCAAGGGAACGGCAAGACCTTCGGCGCAAAGGCTCGCGCCAGCAGTGGTGCAGGTCAACGGCGACATGGGATTCACGCCCCTCGCCCTGAAAGTCGGGAGGGAGCCGCTTGCCCGGGCAGCTCGAGAGAACGGCATTGCGGCGCTGGCGATCACCCGCACCCATCATTTCGCGGCATTGTGGATCGAGACGGCGGCACTTGCCGAGATGGGTCTATGCGCCTTCGCCTTCACCTCAAGCTCGCCCTATGTCGCGCCGGCGGGCGGGAAGCGACCCTTTTTCGGCACCAACCCGATGTCCTTCTCCTGGCCGCGCCGGAACAGGCCGCCAATGGTGTTCGACCAGGCATCGTCGATGATGGCGCGTGGCGAGATCCAGATCGCGGCACGGGACGGCCATGAAGTGCCGCCCGGCGCCGGCATCGACGCCGAAGGAAGGGCGACGACCGATCCACGCGCCATTCTCGAAGGCGCGCAGCTTGCCTTTGGCGGTTACAAGGGCGCCTCCATCGCCCTGATGATCGACCTTCTGGCCGGGCCGCTGATTGGCGAGGTCACGAGTATCGAGACCGGGGAAGCGGATAATCGCGATGGCGGCCCGGCTACCGGCGGAGAGCTGATGCTGGCGCTCGATCCGACCCGGTTCGGCGACCCCGATCATGTGTTCGATCACGCCGAAAGCCTGTTCTCACGCCTCCTCGAACAGGAAGGAACCCGCTTGCCGGCCGACCGGCGCTATCGCAATCGCGAATGGACGAAAGCCGAAGGCATCGCGATTCCAAGGGCCCTGCATGAGGAGATCCTCGCCCTTCTTGCGCGAGACTGAGCTGTCACGGCGATGGATTCCCTCGTTGGATCAACCCGGTAGCTATACTTCCTCAACTCGTTTCCTGGCAATGTCCCTCATGACGTCCCGCCTGCAAGGCCAGCGTTTCGGGCCAGCACCGGTGCCAGGACGCGGCTTGTATGCGGCGCGTTGAGCGCGAAATCTTCCCGCGCGGCCAGACAGGCGACATCGGCGGGCGTATCGAGATCCAGCTCCATGGACCGCAGCGCCAGTTCGAGGGTCGCAACGGTATCGCGCTGTGTCATATGGCGCTTCAGGCTGGCGGGGCCGAAACGGAAATCGGGCGCCGAATCGGCAGGGAAGATGAGCGCGTTCGTGCCTTCGCGATGGCGATCCGGCACGACCACCCGCGCCTTGCGCTCCTGTGCCAGATCAAGAGCGAGGTCGAACTCGCTGCCCTGTAGCAGCGGCAGGTCCGCCGCAATGACGGCTATCCAGTCCGCCCCCGCGGCAGCGAGTTGGTGCACGGCCTCACGCACCGATGCATTAAGATCGCCGTTTTCCGGAGCTTCCGGTATATGCAGCACGCCATGACGTGATGCCAGTTCACCCATCTGCCGATCGGCGGAGATGATGGCGATTCCGTCCAGACGGCGGGATTGGGCGAGCCCCGCGAGCACGTCCAGGATCATGGCCTGTTGCAGGGCCTGCCGCTCCGCCGGCGACAGGAGGCTCGACAGTCGCGACTTGGCGTGCCGCCCCGGCTTGACCGGCAAGACGGCCCAACAGCCCTTTCCCGCCCGCTTCAGCTGCATTTGCCGCGGCGCGTCCTTTCGGCCAGGGCCAGCACCTCGCGCGCCAGGGCGACCCGGTCCTCGATATCCTTCATGATCGTATTGGTGAAATGGATTTCCGGCCCTGTCATGGCCGATCCCCGGTCGGCCTCATCGGCGACGAGAATGTCGATCAGCCCTTCATAATGGTCGATGACTGTCTGCGGCTCGATGCGCAGCCCAAGCTCCGCCATCATCTTGGCGAGCGGCCCCTTGATGGCAGTGCCGCCGACAATCGGGCTGACGGCTATGACCGGCACTGCGGCTGCCTGGATGGCTTGTCGCATGCCGGGGATGGCAAGAATCGGATCGATCGACAGATACGGATTGGACGGGCAGACAAGGATCGCGGCAAGATCCGGCGCGGACAGGGTTGCAACGATCTCCGGCGTCGGTTCCGCATCCGCCGCGCCCACGATACGGATCGAGCGGACCGCAGGTTCGCAGCGGCGCCGGACGAAATAATGCTGGAAGGCCAGCAGCCCTTCCGTCGTATCGACCATGGTGCGCACCGGCGCGTCCGTCATCGGCAGAATGCTGGCGGCGATGCCCAGCCGCCGCGCGATGCCGGCCGTCACTTCCGTCAGGCGCTCGCCCGCGGCCAGGCGCGCCGTGCGCAATGCATGTACGGCCAGGTCGCGATCGCCGAGCTGAAACCAGTCCTCGCCGCCGAGGGCGCGCAGTTCCGTCATGAAATTCCAGCTTTCGTTGGCCCGACCCCAGCCGGTCTGCGTGTTGACGATATCCGCCAGCGTGTAGGTCACCGTGTCGAGGTCGGGACAGATTCGCCAGCCGAAATGGTCGAAATCATCGCCCGTATTGACAATGATCGACAGACGGTCGCCGCTGACGAGTCTTGAGAGGCCGAGCGCCAGCTTGGCGCCGCCCACACCGCCGCACAGGGCAATGATGCGCCCCTGCCCGCCGGCCGCGCTCACCGGAAGAGATCCTTGTCCGACGGCCGCAGCAATGAGTCCGCGCCTTGCGTGGATTCCGCCCATTCAAGTCCGCGCAGGATGACGACCGGGCGTCCTTCGCTACCTTCTCCCATCAGGAGAACAGCAGCGGCAGCAATTGCGTCGGCCTGCGCGACCTCTGTGACCTCAAGGCGGCGACCGTGCCGGTCGGGCTCACCCCGCCGGTCAATGAGGCTTGCGGGGCCGGCTGCGCCGATGGCGACGCCTACCGTGCCCATGCGCCAGGGCCGGCCGAAACTGTCGGTGATGAGGACACCGAGCCGCGCGCCGGTCGCATCCGCAAGGGTCCTGCGCAATTCCCGGGCGCTTGCATCGGGATCTTGCGGCAGCAGGAGGACGATGCCGTCATCCGAAGGATCGGCATCGAGATTGGAACGGTCGATCCCCGCATTGGCCATGACATGGCCGAGCCGATGCTCGACGATCAGCACATTGGCGCTCTGGCGAACGATCCGCCTGCTCTCGCGCAGCACGAGCTCGACGAGGCGCGGATCCTTGCCGCTCGCCGCTGCCAGTTCCTGCGCCTGCGGCGAAGGATCGACCTCCGCCAGCCGGCAAAGCCGGTTCTCCGCCTTGGAAACGATCTTCTGCGCCAGGACGACAATATCGCCATCGACAAGCTGCAATTGCTCGCGCTCCAGCGCGGCGAGGATCAATGCGGCGAGATCATCGCCCGGAACCACCTCCGGCAGGCTGGTCAGCGCGAGCAGGCTGAGCGAATGACGGACGCCCATGTTCTGGCTCAGGCCCTGCCGATCCCGGTGATACGCAGGCCCGCGCCATCGGCCACCTTGTAGCGCCGGTTGATCGAGATCAGTACGGAAGTCATGGCCTCGGCCGCGGCGGAATTGGCCAGGGGCCCGCCATGCCAGGCCTGCATGCCCACCTGTCCCGCCAGCTCGACGATCTCGTCGCGCGCCTCGACATCGTCGCCGAAGATCAGCACGTCGCAGCCCGGATCGCCCTCCTGCCCGAGCTTGACTGCCGAAATATTATGAAAACCGGTGACCAGCCGCACGCCGGGACCGAGCAAGGAGGCCGCAAGCGCCGCAGCCGAGCCCTCGGATGGCAATTGCACGCGCGCCACCTTCGGCGGCACCAGCGGCACGGTCGTATCGACGACGATCTTGCCCTCGCAGGCCGCCCGGATCGAGGCGAGCGTATCGGCCTGGCTGGCGAACGGCACCGTGACGAAGACGATCTCGCCGATTTCCGCTGCGGCGGCATTGGCGTGGCCGCTCACCTTGTTCGAGCCGGTAGCGGCGCCAATCTCCTGCGCCACGACTTCCGCCTTCGCCGCGTCTCGCGAACCGATTGCAACCGAGAGCCCCGCGCGGGCGCAACGCAGGGCCAGCCCGCTCCCGAGCGCGCCCGTACCTCCGATGATGGCGATCTGCCGCATTCTGCCTACTCCATTTCAGGCGGCGAATCCCCGAAACGCCGCAGGCAATGCTGTAGCGCTCCCGACGATCCGGGTCAAAGGCGTTGTGAGGGTTGTACGGCGAATCTGGAACCTGCTGAAGTTCAAGTCAGGATGAGAACGGCCGTCCGGGATATGCGCCTCGCAGCGGCACGCCGCGTCAGCCGGGAGCAATGCGGACAGGCACAAGGAATTCCGGCA
>CAYLGY010000053.1:17510-19249 GCA_964383325.1 uncultured Rhizobiaceae bacterium | reverse complement strand
TTCGGCCTGGCCGGTAGAGCCTAATCCCGGCCTGGCGCAGGTTGCTGCCGGGAAAACGGAGGCTAGGCTCGGGATCCTGGCCCTCTTGCATGAATATTATAATGTGGCCGGGAAAGTGGGGTCAGTTTCCGGGATGATGGGGATCCCCGCACTGGCGCGGGTTCCTCTGTCGGAAAGCGAGGCTCCGCTCCGAGAACCTGGCTCTCTTGCTGGCGCAGCTTCTTGTCCGGAAAGCGGGGACCACTTGTCCGGGAACCTGAGCTAATTCCCCGCGCTTTCCATCTTGCGGCTTGCCAGCACCTTTTCCAGCCAGCCGATTTCCATTTCCGGAACCGAGGAGAGCAGCAGATCCGTATAATCGTCATAGGGCGGGGAGAGCACCTCACTGCGCGATCCGTAGCGCACGACCTGGCCGCGATACATCACGGCGATGGAATCGGCGATGGCGCGGACAGTTGCGATGTCATGGGTGATGAACAGATAGGCGACATCTTCCGCCTCCTGCAGATCCAGCAGCAATTTCAGGATGCCGCTGGCTACCAGTGGATCGAGGGCGCTCGTCACCTCGTCGCAGATGATCAGCTTGGGCTTGGCGGCCAGCGCCCGCGCAATGCAGACCCGCTGCTTCTGGCCGCCGGACAGTTCCGCCGGATAGCGGTCGGCATAGCCGGAGCCCATCTCGATCGCGTCGAGCAATTCATCGATGCGCCGCTGCTTCTCCTTGCCGCGCATGTTGAAATAGAATTCCAGCGGCCGTCCGATGATGGTCGAGATGGTCTGGCGCGGATTCATCGCGACATCCGCCATCTGGTAGATCATCTGCAATTCGCGCAGATCGTCGCGGCTGCGGTTCTTCAGCGCCGGGGCCAGCGTGCGCCCCTCGAAGCGGATCTCGCCCTCGAAGGGTGGCAACAGGCCGGTGATGACGCGCGCCAGGGTGGATTTGCCCGAACCGGATTCGCCGACCACCGCCAGGGTCCGGCCGCGATGGATTTCGACCGAAACCGTGTCGAGCACCCTGATCCGGCCGCCGCCATAGGCCGCCGAGACATTTACCACCTCCAGCAACGGTTCGCCCTGCGGCGGCCGCGCCGGATGATCGATCGAGCGCACCGAAACGAGTTCGCGCGTATATTGCTCGGTCGGCGAGCCGATGATCTGCGCCGTCTCGCCATGCTCGACCATCTTGCCATGACGCAGCACCATGATCTCGTCAGCGACCTGGGCCACCACGGCAAGATCGTGTGTGATGTAGAGCGCGGCCACGCCGGTCTGGCGGATCGCCTCCTTGATCGCGCCCAGCACGTCGATCTGGGTCGTCACGTCAAGCGCGGTCGTCGGTTCGTCGAAGATGATCAGGTCCGGCTGCGAACACAGGGCCATGGCCGTCATGATCCGCTGCAATTGCCCGCCTGAAACCTGGTGCGGATAGCGCTGGCCGATATTCTCGGGATCGGGAAGCCCGAGCGTGGCGAACATCGCCACGGCGCGCGCCTCGGCCTCCTGCCGGGTCGCGGTATCATGCGCCAGCGCCGCCTCGACCACCTGGTCGATCAGCCTGTGCGCCGGATTGAAGGCCGCCGCCGCCGACTGCGCCACATAGCAGACCTCCCGGCCGCGCACGCGGCGCAGCTCGCGCGGGCCACCCTTGAGGATGTCGCGGCCATTCAGGATGACCTCGCCGCCCGTGATCCGGACGCCGCCGCGGCCATAGCCCATGGCGGACAGGCCGATGGTCG